>JBJEAF010000204.1:3163-31502 GCA_051868755.1 Alloprevotella sp. | reverse complement strand
CAATGACGAAGTCCTCGGGCTTGTCGTGCTGGAGGATGAGCCACATACACTCCACATAGTCCTTGGCATATCCCCAGTCGCGCAGCGAGTCGAGGTTGCCCAGATAGAGGCAGTCCTGCTTGCCCTGCGCAATGCGTGCGGCAGCCAGCGTGATCTTGCGGGTCACGAAGGTTTCGCCCCGCCGTTCGCTTTCGTGGTTGAACAGGATGCCCGAGCAGCAGAACATGTCGTAGGCTTCTCGGTATTCCTTGACAATCCAGTAGCCGTAGAGCTTGGCCACGGCATAGGGGCTGTAGGGGTGGAAGGGCGTGTTCTCGTTTTGCGGCACTTCCTCCACCTTTCCGTAAAGCTCCGAGGTCGAGGCCTGGTAGATGCGGCAGCTGTGTTCGAGGTGGTTGGTGCGCACGGCTTCCAGGATGCGCAGCACGCCTACGGCATCGACATCGGCGGTGAACTCGGGTGCATCGAAGCTCACCTGCACGTGGCTCTGTGCGGCGAGGTTGTATATTTCGGTGGGCTGCACCTTGCCCACAATCTTCACGAGCGACATCGAGTCGCCCATGTCGGCATAGTGGAGGTGGAAGTGGGGCTGCCCTTCGAGGTGGGCGATGCGTTCGCGGTAGTCGGTTGAGCTGCGGCGGATGATGCCGTGCACCTCATAGCCTTTGGAAAGCAGAAATTCGCTCAGGTAGGAACCGTCCTGTCCGGTAACACCTGTGATAAGGGCTACATTGTTTGTCATGTCGTAAGCGGCGCAGCGCGGCGGCTGCATGGGGAATGGGGGTTAGGTAAAACAGGTTTCTTGGATAGCGCGAAGGTAAGACTTTTTTCACACGTGCCAACGCGCTGCGGCATAATAAATCTGTGGGATTTCCTTCCGCGTTCACTCGCTCCAGTGCCACTCGAAGCGTTCGATGTCTTCCTCGATGAGCGGGTGGCCGCACTGCACTTCGATGAAGGTGAGGGGAGTGAGGGCCTTGATGGCGTGCAGGTGGCCTACGGGTATGACCACCGTTTCGCCGGCTGTGACGCGCCGCTCCACGCCGTCGAGCAGGAAGATGCCTTCGCCCTCGATGAAGGTCCAGGTCTCGGCCCGGTGGCGGTGTACCTGGTAGGAGATGTTCTTGCCGGCGTTGATGGTGATGCTCTTGGTCAGCGCGTGCCTTCCGTCGTCAAACATCGTGTCGTCGAGCACGCGGTAGGTGCCCCAGCGCCGTTCTTCGTACATGGGGCGCGGCGTGAGCTGCGACACGGCCTGCTTGATCAGCTCCGAGTGCTGCTTGCTGCACACCAGGATGCCGTCGGGGCAGGCTGCCACCACCACGTCCTTCAGTCCGTCCACGTAGAGCGGGTTCTGAAGTTCGTTGATCACGTGTGTGTTCTGGCAGTGTTCGCCCATGACGGCATTGCCGATGACGTGGGTGCGCAGCTCGTCGGTCAGTGTGCGCCAGGTGCCCAGGTCTTTCCACTCGCCGTCGTAGCGCACCACCCCCATGCCGGTGGCGCGTTCCACCACCTCGCAGTCGAAGGAGATGTAAGGCAGCTGGCCGAAGCGTTGGCGCAGTTCGCCGAAGCGGGTGAAGGGCACGTACTGCTGCACCATGGCGAACAGGTGGCCGAGCCTGAAGGCAAACACGCCGCCGTTCCACAAGGCTCCCTCATGGAGCAGCTGCTGGGCCTGGCTCACCGAAGGCTTTTCGGCAAAGCGTGCCACGGGGCAGCACGTGCCGCTCCCGCTCGCTGCGGGCACGACATAGCCGTACTTCGCGCTGGGGTAGGTGGGGGTGATGCCCATCAGCACCAACGGAGCCTCGTCCTGTTCGACGGCTGCGGCCATCTGCCGTACGGCTTCGAAGTAGCCCGGCTGCGTGTAGGCATCGCAGGGCATCACCACCACGACCTCATCGTCCGGGCAGCCCTTTTCGAGCTTCAGGTAGGCCGTGGCGAGGGCGATGGCGGGGAAGGTGCCGCGCCGCTGCGGTTCAGTGACTACCGTCACGCGGTCTCCCAGTTGGTTGGTGATGATGTCTTGTTGCGAGGCATTGGTGGCCACGGTGATGTCGGCATGTAGTCCGGCCTCGCCGGCTTGGCGCACCACGCGTTGCACCATCGACTCCATGGTGCCGTCCTCTTTGGCCAGCAGGTGCAGGAACTGCTTGCTGCGTGCCTTGTTGCTCAGGGGCCACAGGCGTTTGCCGCTGCCTCCCGAAAGGAGAATGATTTGCATGTCGAAGAGTTTTTTGGGGGGAAAGTAAAAAGGGGAGGAATGGGATGCGGCCTACCGTTCGGCGCGCATGGGGTTTTCCAGAAAGTCCTTGTAGGCCAGGCGGATGCCGTCTTCGAGTTCCGTGCGGTAGGTCCAGCCCAGTGCCGTGGCCTTGCTCACGTCGAGCAGCTTGCGCGGTGTGCCGTTGGGCCGCGTGGTGTCCCACTCGATGGTTCCTTCATAGCCCACCACCTTGGCCACGAGTTCGGTGAGCGCTTTGATGGTGAGTTCCTTGCCCGTGCCGGCGTTGACCGTTTCGTTGCCCGAATAGTGGTTCATGAGGAAGACGCACAGGTTGGCCAGGTCGTCGACGTAGAGAAATTCGCGCAGCGGGCTGCCGTCGCCCCAGCAGGTCACGCTCGCCGCACCGCTCTCCTTGGCTTCGTGAAAGCGGCGGATCAGTGCGGGCAACACGTGGGAGTGCTCGGGGTGGTAGTTGTCGTTCGGTCCGTAGAGGTTGGTGGGCATCACCGAGATGAAGTCCGTGCCGTACTGGCGGTTCAGGAACTCGCAGTACTTCAGTCCGCTGATTTTGGCCAGGGCGTAGGCCTCGTTGGTCGGTTCGAGTGCCGAGGTGAGCAGGCAGGACTCGGGCATGGGCTGCGGCGCCAGCCGGGGGTAGATGCAGCTCGAACCGAGGAACTCCAGCTTGCGGCACCCGTTCTGCCACGCGCTGTGTATCACGTTCATCTCCAGAATCATGTTGTCATACATGAAGTCGGCCAGCGCGCTCTGGTTGGCCACGATGCCTCCCACCTTGGCGGCAGCGAGAAACACGTATTCGGGTTTTTCGCTGGCAAAGAAAGCCTCCACGTCGGCCTGGCGCGTCAGGTCGAGTTCGCTGTGTGTGCGCGTGATGATGTGGTCGTAGCCCTGCCGTTGCAGTTCGCGCACGATGGCACTGCCCACCATGCCGCGGTGGCCTGCCACGTAGATTTTTGAATGCTTGTCCATGATTGGCGTAAGATAGTTTATAGTTGAAGGTTATGAGGTTGTTGCCGAGGTTATGAGGGATAAGGTTATGAGGTTATAAAGTTAGTTTGAAAGCGTTCAAGGCACGCCCCGAAGGGGCAACGAGCGCATAGCCCAGGGCAACGCCCTGGGGAGAGTGAGGCGATAAAGCGCGCCCCGTAGGGGCAAAAGCGTTAGATGCAAGCGTTATTAACATACGCTTTTGCCCTTTCAGGGCGCATTGGCGGCGGTCAACCTACCCAGGGCGATGCCCTGGGCTATGCGCTCGTTGCCCCTTCGGGGCGCGCCTTGAACGCTTGCAAACCGGGTTATAAAATTGAGCCTGCGCAGTTCAACCGTTCAAGCAGTAACCTCATAACCCCATAACCCCATAACCTGATAACCCCATAACCTTATAACCTCATAACCTCGGCAACAACCCCATAACCTGATAACCAAGTTTACGAGGAGTAACCTTGGGAATAATCTCACCTCACCTCAATCCGCGAGCTGCTCGCGCCGGGCTGTCGCAGCAGGCGTATTTGGGGGGCGATTTGGGAGCGGATTTGTTCGGTGTGGCTGATGACGCCGACTTTGCGTCCCTGAGCGTTTTCCAGGTGCGACAGGGCTGTCATCACCAAGTCGAGCGACTCGCGGTCGAGATTGCCGAATCCCTCATCGATGAAGAGCGAGCCGATGGCCAGGTTGTCGCTTGAGAGCGAGGCCAGTCCCAAGGCCAAGGCCAGACTCACCACGAAGGTTTCGCCGCCCGAGAGCGACGACACGTAGCGGTGCTCGTCAAACATGTGGCGGTCGATGATTTCGAGCGTCAGCGTGCCCGGAATGTTGCGCAGCTCATAGCGGGGCGTGAGTTGGCGCAGGTGGTAGTTGGCGTGTTCCACCAAGTAGGCAAAGGTGTAGCTCTGTGCCAGTGTGCGGAAGCGTTTGCCGTCGGCCGAGCCGAACAGCTGGCACAGGCGGTTCCATTCGAGCGCGTCGGCCTGGGCCGCCTCAAACTGTACGGCCAGCTCTGCGGCCTGCTTCACGCAGTTGTCGTGGGAGAGCAGGCGTGCGTTGACCAAGCTCAGCTCGCGTTCGGCCTGTTCGAGTCTCAGGCGGCACGCCTCGTGCTCCTGTTCGAGCTGCGTGGCCGTTTCGGCCTGGCAGGTGGCGGGCCGGCAGGTCTCGGCCTGCAGCTCATTGAGTGCTGTGCGGGCCTGTTCGAGCCGGTTGGTGGCCAGCACGCGGTTTTCGCGCAGCGTGTCGAGCCGTTGGCGCAGCCGTTTCCAGTTGCGCGCGTCGCTGAATAGGGCATCCAGCTCGGCGAACTGCACCGGCGAGTGCGAGCCGTTGAAGCGCAGCATCTCCATGTCGAGCTGTTGCTGGCACTGTTGCAGCTGCCGTTGGCTTTCGGTGCGGGCCAGCATCAGGTTGTCGCGCCGTCCCTCCAGCAGCTTCAGCTGTTCCTTTTGTCTGTCCCGCTCCTTGCGCACCAGCGTTTCGGCCTCGCGCGTGTTAGCCACCACCAGTTGCAGCCTTTCGGCCTCCTGTTGCGGTGTGCTCTCGCCGAAGAGGTGGCGCAGCTCCTCGTGCTTCCGGTTCAGTGCCTCGCGGGCTGCGTCGCGCGTGTCGCGCGAGGTCTTCAGCGTGCGGCGGGCCTCCTCCACGTTGGCTTCGGCCGCCTTCAGTTCCTCGCGCAGCAGTTCCGACTGCCGCTGGGCGTTGTCCAAGCGGGAGCAAGTCTGGTTCCAGTCCTCGTGGAGTCCCGTCAGTCGCACGCGCAGTCCGTCGGGGTAGTTCTTCCATTCGGTAAACCAGCCCGAGAGCGTGATCATCTCGTCGAGGTCAGCATAGAGTTCGGCGCAGGCCCGGTCCGACTCATTGATACCCTGTTGCAGGTCGTCGGCCGATGCGGCTGCGATTTGCGCCTCGGTGCGTATCTTGTCGAGATACGTGTGGTTGTCGGCCATGAGCACGTCGAGCGCGGCAATCTCCTCGTTCAGGCGGTTGATGTGTTGCTGGTGGAAGTTGAAGGTCTCCAGCTCCCGGCTTGCCTCGTCGGCGGCCCGGGTCGTGTTGTCGATGAGCAGTTGGATCATCATGCGCCGCGCATCGCGGTTCACGGTAGCCGAACAGTCGGCAAACGAGTTGTCGAGGTAGGCACAGCTCTGCCACTCCTCCACGTCGGCCTGCTGCCTCCGTTCCAGTTCGGCCAGGCTGCGGCGGTCAGCTTCGATGCGTGCCGACTCGGCAGCCATGTGTTCGCGCAGCGAAGCCAGCGTGGCGCGCCGGGTCTCCAACAGCTGCTGCATGTCCTCGTAGTCCTTGCTCAGGCTGGTCAGCAGTTCGCCCAGTTCGCGCTCGGTCTCCGTGTGGTAAGGGTGGTGTGTCGCGCCACACACGGGGCAGGCCGTCCCCTCCTTCAGCTGCTTGCGCAGCTTCACGATGTTCTGGCTCTGGCTCAGCGTGTAGGCCGTGCTGATGCGCTCGTAGTCCTCCTCGGCCGCCTTCACTGCCGCTTCGGCCTTGGTGGCCTGGAGTTGCAGCTGTGCCAGCTCCGTCTGTTCGCGCTTCTGTGCGGCCTGCTTGTCGGCGATGCGCGCATAGCCCTCCGAGATGTGCTGCCACAGTACGGCGGCGCGCTTCAGGGCCTGCAGGCGTGCCTGGTTGTCGGCTGCCGCCTTCTGCAGCTGTGCCGAGTCGCGGCCCTGGTTGGTCTGGCGGTGAATCAGCAGTTCGCTCTTCAGCGCGTTGAGGCGCGCCTGGTTGCGGTGCTGTTCCTGTTCGGCCTTCTCGCCCTGCGTGCGCAGTTCCTGTTTGCGCTTCTGCAGGGCCGCCTGCTTGGTGTGTCCCTCCACGTTGCGGCGGGTCTCGTTGTTCAGCATCGCCAGCTTGTCCTTGATGAGGTCGAGCTTTTCAAACATCAGCCGGTGGACCGAGAGCGACTGCTTGTGGAGCTGCCGCTGGTCGATTTCGTGGCCCATGCGTTCGAGCATCTCCTTCTTCTGTGCCACCAGGTTCTGCCGCGACTCACAGGCCCTCGTGGCCTCGGCCAGTTGCAGCTCCATGCGCTTCAGCTGTTCGGTGGCCACGCTGATTTCGCCCGTCAGCGCATAGCCCCGGTTAATGGCAGCCGAGCGCAGCTTCAGCTGCTTTTCGGCGTCGGCGGTGCGTTCGGCGGCCACGTCGAGCTTGCCCGTCTGGGCTTCGAGTTGTCGCCTGACGCGTTCCAGCTCCTCCACGTTGGCCGCCTCGGTGGCCTTGGCGCGTTCCATGTCGGCGCGTCGCATCACGATTTCCTGGTAGAGCGGCTGCAGTGCCAGCAGCGCGTCGTAGCGTTCGAGCAGCTGCTCTTCGTTCCGCATTTCGACACACTGCTTCGTGGCCTGGGCAAAGGCGGCCTCACACTCGGCCACCCGCTGCGAGGCCGTGAAGAAGCGGCCCAGCCATTCCTGTTGGCGGGCCAGCCGGGCCAGCGTCTGCTCTTCGGTGAGCTTCGAGGCCGTGAGCCGCTGCGAGCGTTCGCGTTCGGCGGCCAGTGCCTCGTCGTCGAGCTTGTCGTGAAGGAGTCCCTCCATGCGTGCCTGCAGGGCGTTCACCTCGGCCTCGGCCTGCGTCGTGTGGGCGTAGATGCGTTGCGAAATCGCGCCATACACCTCCGTGCCCGTCAGCTTTTCGAGCAGCACGGCCTTGTCTGCGGCCTTGGCTTTGAGGAAGTTGGCAAAGCTGTTCTGGGCCAGAATCACCGTGCGGGTGAACTGTTCGTAGTTCAGCCCGATGGCCTGTTCCATGCGGGCCTGGAGTTCGTTGCGTTCCACCTTCTCCTTCTTGGGTGCGAGCTGCCGCAGGGTGCGTTCGGGCGAGTCGTAGGTGCCGGTGCGCTTCACGCGCACGCTCCACGCCGCTTCGAAGCGTTCGCCCGCCTGGTTGCTGAACACCACCGTACAGCCGCCCTGCTTCTCGCCTCGGCGCAGGATGCCGGCCCCGTTGCCGGCCTGCACCTGCTGTGCCTTGTCGGTCACGAGCTTCAGGTCTTCCTTCGGAATGTTCTCTGTGTTCTCGAAGCGGGGGGCCTTGTTGTAGAGGGCCAGACACACCGCGTCGAGAATCGTCGACTTGCCCGCCCCGGTGTCGCCCGTGATGGCAAACAGTCCGGCCGAGCGCAGCGGTTCGGCAGTAAAGTCAATCACCTGCTCTCCCTCAATCGACGTGAGGTTGTGCAGTACAATCTTTTCTATTTTCATCCTTGCTCGGAAGCATAATCTGTTGTGAAAAAATGCGGCCCGGCCGTTACAGGACGGTCTCCTCGGCCTCCTGTGCCGCCTGTTTGAATCGTTCGGCCAGCGGTTCGGGCATGGCCTCGCCATAGCGGGCCTTGAAGTGGAGGTTGGCCATCAGCAGAGGGTCGAGCGCCTGCCGTTCGGGCTGCGGTTCGGAGGCGGCAGCCGCCGGGCTTTCGGGGCGCACGCGCAGCAGGCGGCACAGGTGGACGGCGCGGTCGGCCAGCGCCTCACACAGCTCGTGCTGCAGGGTCGGTTCGGGCTGCTTCTCGGCCAGTCTGATTTCCAAATAGGGCCAGTCGGCTCCGTCGTCGCCCTTGGCGCGCCGTGGCAGCTGGGCTATCTCGTCGAACACCTCGCTCACCGAGGCCGCAGTGCCCTGAGTGGGGATGCACATGAGGTGGCGCAGGGGGTTGTAGTCGAGGCGGCTCACGCGGGCCTGGCCCGCTGCGTCCAGTTCGATCCACTGCGCGCCGTGGCGGTAGCCCCGTTCGGCGAACGACATGGGCAGCGCACTGCCGGCGTAGCACACCTCCGGGCAGCCCGCCACCTGCTGCGCCTTGTGCAGGTGGCCCAGCGCCGTGTAGGCCACTCCTTGGCCCACCACGCGGGCATCGACACAGTCCTGTCCGCCCACCACGAGGCGTTCGGAGTGTTCGCCCTCACACACCGAGGCTCCGGCGGCATAGAAGTGGGCCGCGGCCACCACGGGCAGGCCGGCAAAGTCGCTGCGCTTCAGGCAGCGGTGCATCTCCTCGAAGAAGAAGCGCAGCCCCTCCTCGGGTGTCATGCCCGCGGGGTAGTCGCCTCCGCGCAGGAAGGGCAGGGCCATACACACGCAGGCCGCCTCGTCGCTGCCCAGCTCGGCCAGCGGCAGCAGGTAATAGTCGAAGTCCGGTTCGCCCTTCTCGGTCAGGCGGATGCCGCCCCGTACGTAGATGTTGAGCGTCTTCAGCAGCGAGGCCGGGGCTTCGAGCCGTCCGGCCGAGTCATGGTTGCCTGCAATCACCACCACCTGCAAGCCCTTCACCGCCTGGGTGGCGCGGAGCAGGAAGTCGTAGAGCAGCTCTTCGGCCCGGGCCGACGGATTGGCCGAGTCAAACACGTCGCCCGCCACGATGAGCGCGTCGGGCCGCCGCTCGCTCACCTGCTCCAAGAGCCAGGCGAGAAAATGGCGGTGCTCCTCGGTGCGGTCGTAGCCGTGAAAGCTGTTGCCCAGATGCCAGTCGGCTGTATGCAGTATCTTCATGTTGGTTGCGTCAATTTTTAGCGCGGCAAAGTTACAGAATAATGTTTGTTTGCCTATCTTTGCCGCGAATTAAACTTGAAGGGTGTACCGAAAATCTGGCCGCGCCGCTTCGGGGCTTCCGATCGTGCCCTATATATATAAGGAGTGCAGTCCTGGCGGCGGCGTGCGGTTGCCGGCCTCCCTTCCCATTCATTTACAGCCCCTTTCCAAAAACGATGAATACCGTCAAACAAAGCTGGATGCAGAAAGGCTATGCCGACGAGCCCCTGCCCGAGGGCATCGACCTCAAGGCCGAAATCCGCCGGCTGTGCCGCGAAAAGAACGCCATCATCCTGGCACACTACTACACCGAAGGCGAGATTCAGGACCTGGCCGACTACGTGGGCGACAGCCTCGGGCTGGCCCGCCAGGCGGCACGCACCGATGCCGACATCATCGTCATGTGTGGCGTACACTTCATGGGAGAGACCAACGCCATTCTCTGTCCGGGCAAGAAGGTGCTCGTGCCCGACCTCAACGCCACCTGTTCGCTGGCCGAGAGCTGTCCGGCCGATGCCTTCAAGGCTTTTGTCGAGGCACACCCCGACCATCAGGTCATCTCCTACGTCAATACCTCGGCAGCCGTCAAGGCGCTGACCGACGTGGTGGTCACCTCGGGCAACGCCCGCAAGATTGTCGACACCTTCCCGCCCGACGCCAAGCTCATCTTCGGTCCTGACCGCAACCTGGGCAACTACATCAACTCCGTCACGGGGCGCAACATGCTCCTGTGGGACGGCGCCTGCCACGTCCACGAACGCTTCTCGGTCGAGAAGCTCCTGCAGATGAAGCGCGAGTACCCCGAAGCCAAGGTGCTCGTCCACCCCGAGTGTCGCGGAGCTGTGGTCAGGCTGGCCGACGTGGTAGGCTCCACTGCCGCCCTGTTGCAGTACGCCATCGATTCCCCGGCCGACACCTTCCTGGTCGTCACCGAGAGCGGCATCCTCCACGAGATGCAGAAGAGCTGCCCGACGAAGCAGTTCCTGCCCGTGCCGCCCGACGACAGCACCTGCGGCTGCAACGAGTGCAACTACATGCGCCTCTGCACCCTCCCCAAGGTCTACAACGCCCTGCGCTACGAGTGGCCCACCGTCGAGGTGTCCGCCGAGGTGGCCCGCAAGGCCGTCAGGCCCATTGAGCGTATGCTCGAACTCAGCAAGTAAACCTTCAAACCAAGCGTCATGACTGTCAACCAACGCGTCGAGGCCCTGCGCAGCTGGATGCGCGACCATGGAGTCGATGCCTATCTGGTCCCCACCTCCGACCCGCACAACGACGAGTACATACCGCAGCACTGGATGTGCCGCGAGTGGATAACCGGCTTCACCGGTTCGGCCGGAACGGCCATCATCACCCTCACCCGCGCCGCCCTCTGGACCGACAGCCGCTACTGGCTGCAGGCCGCCGAACAACTGGCCGACACGCCCTTCGAGCTGATGCGCGACGGGGAGCCGCGTACCCTCACGCCCGCTCTCTGGCTGGGCTGCCAGAAGCAGGCCGGGACCGACTTCATCGTGGCCGGGCCCGACGACATGCTCACTCCCTTCACGGCCCGCTGGCTGCGCGAGGCGGGGCTGACCCTGCGCACGGGGCTGCCCGATGCCTTCGATGCCATCTGGGCCGACCGTCCCGCCCTGCCCGCCGCTCCCATTGTGGTCCAGCCGGCAGCATGGACGGGCCGCGAGGCGGACGGCAAGCTCCACGATGCCGCCTTCCGCATCACGCCCTGGCTCAAGGCCGACTGCTACCTGTTCAACGACCTTTCCGACATAGCCTGGCTGCTCAACCTGCGCGGCTCCGACATAGCCTACAACCCCGTGTTTGTGGCCTACCTGGTCTACTTCCGCAAGGACGGGCACTTCGCGCTCTTCACCCACACCGACACCCTCACGCCCGAGGCATTCGACGAGCTGCGGCGTCATCATGTAGCGTTAAGGGAGTACGACGAGATAGCCGACTTCTGCCGCCGCCACAGCGTGCAGGCCGCCGACAGCGTGCCCCTGAGCCTCCCCCTGAAGGAGCCTGAACCCTTGGCCAGCCCTGTCGGCCAGATGCGCGCCGTGAAGAACGAGGCCGAGCGCGAGGGATTCCGCCAGGCCATGCTCCGCGACGGCGTGGCCATGGTGCAGTTCCTGCGTTGGTTGCAGGAGGAGGTCGGGAGCGGCCGCCGCGTCACCGAAATCTCGGCTTCGCAGCGGCTGGCCGACCTGCGGGCCGCCCAGCCCGGCTTCTGCGACCTCAGCTTCGCCACCATCGCGGGCTACGGCCCCCACGGAGCGATCGTACACTACGAGGCCGAACCCCACACCGACGCCGAGCTGCGACCCGAGGGACTCCTGCTGCTCGACAGCGGCGCACAGTATGAGAGCGGCACGACCGACATCACCCGCACCGTTGCGCTCGGCCCAGTCACCGACGAGATGAGGCGCGTCTACACGCTCGTGCTCAAGGGCCACCTGGCCCTGGCCCGCCAGCGTTTCCCCGAGGGCACCACGGGCCTGCAGCTCGACCTCGCCGCCCGCAGCGCGATGTGGCGCCATGGCTACGACTTCGGCCACGGCACGGGCCACGGCGTGGGTTCCCACCTCTGTGTGCACGAAGGGCCGCACCAGATTCGCAAGGACCTGCGCGACTGTACCCTCGTGCCCTTTGCCGACGGCATGGTCGTCACCAACGAGCCGGGCATCTACCTGGCCGGACGCTTCGGTGTGCGCATCGAGAACGTGCTCCTCTGCCGCCACGCCCTGCAGACCGACTTCGGCCGCTTCCTCGAATTTGAAGACCTCACCCTCTGCCCCTACGACCTCAGGCCCCTCGACCTCTCGCTGCTCACCGCCGGGGAGGTGGAGCAAATCGACGCTTACCACGCCGAAGTGCGCCGCCGCCTCATGCCCCTGCTCACCGACGAGGCCGACCGCGACTGGCTCTTCAAGGCCACCGGGCCGCTGAAATGACGGCGGGGCAGTTCCCCCAAAAAACAATCAACCCCACACCTTTCGGCATGGAAACAACCAGACAACAGAAGATAGCCCGACTCATACAGAAGGAGCTGGGCGACATATTCCAAAAGCAGACCCAGGCCACGCGCGGCGTGCTGGTGTCGGTCAGCGCCGTGCGCATCAGTCCCGACCTCAGCATCGCCAAGGGCTACCTCAGCATCTTCCCCTCGGAGCGCGCCGACGAAATCCTGGGCAACATCAACGCCAACGCGCGCCAGATACGCTACGACCTGGGCAAGCGCGTGCGCTTCCAGCTGCGCATCATCCCCGAGCTGAAGTTCTTCAAGGACGACTCGCTCGACTATCTCGAACACATCGACGAACTCCTCAAGGGCACCGAACCCCAGGCTGCCCCCACCGAAGGCCATGAAGCATAACCTGGCCCTGCCGCTGTTCATGGCGCGGCGTTACCTCTTTTCGCGCAAGCGGGTGGGGGCCATCAACATCATTTCGGCCATTTCGGTGGTCGGAGTGGCCTTCGGCACAGCCGCCCTGCTCTGCACGCTGTCCGTGTTCAACGGGTTCCGCGACCTCATCGGCGGCCTCTACACCACCTTCGACCCACCCATCGAGGTGCTCCCCGCCAAGGGCAAGTTCGCCGCAGCCGACGACCCCGTGCTGGCACGCATCGAGGCCCACCCCGACGTGGAGGCGGCCTCGGCCTGCTTGGAGGACAACGCCCTCATCCTCTTCAGGGGCAGGCCCGTGGTCATCAACCTCAAGGGAGTGGACGACCGCTTCGACGCGGTGACGGGCATACGCTCCATCCTCTATGGCACCGGCTCCTACAAGCTCCATGCCCCCGACGTGAGCTACGGCATCCCGGGCATCGGGCTCGCCTCGGCCATGGGCGGCATTGACTACGGCACCATCCAGATCTGCGCGCCGCGCAAGGGCGAGAAGGTCAACCTCACCAACCCCGCCGAGAGCTTCAACGCCGACGACCTCACCTCGCCCGGCGTCTGCTTCGACGTGCGCCAGCGCAAGTACGACGAGAACTACATGATTGCCCCGCTCTCCTTCGCCCAGAACCTCTTCGAGCAGCCGGGCTGCATCACGGGACTGGAGCTGAAGCTGAAACCCGGGGCCGACGTGCAGCGCGTCAAGAAGGAGCTGCGCGAGTGGGCGGGCGACCGCTACTTGGTGCTCGACCAGATCGAGCAGCAGCAGGAGGTGTTCAACGTGATGAACATCGAGAAGATGATGGCCTACCTCTTCCTCACCTTCATCCTGCTCGTGGCCTGCTTCAACATCATCGGTTCGGTGTCGATGCTCATCATCGACAAGCGTGCCGACATGCAGACACTGCGCCACCTGGGGGCCGGCGACCGCCTCATCTTCCGCATCTTCCTCTACGAGGGCCGCTTCATTGCCGTGCTGGGAGCCGTGTTGGGCACGGTGCTCGGCCTGACCCTGTGCTGGCTGCAGCAGACCTTCGGGTTCATCAGCCTCGGCTCGTCGGACGGCAGCTTCATCGTGCAGTCCTACCCCGTGAGCATCCACCCCACCGACGTGGTGCTGGTGCTGGCCACCGTCATCGTGGTGGGCTTTGTCAGCGTGTGGTACCCCGTGAAGTTCCTGAGCCGCAAGTTCCTCGTCTCGTAGGGCTTGGGACCGCTGCCAACAACTCGGCACTTGGAAAATCCTAAGTGCCGCTTAGGATTTTCCAAGTGCCGAGTTGTTTTTACGAAGTGCCGGGTTGTAGGGATGAGGGATAAGGTTATGAGGTTATAATATTACTATTTGAAGCATGAAACTCCTGATTGTCAACGGGCCGAACCTCAACCGGTTGGGCCGCCGCGAACCCGGCATCTACGGGTCGGGCACCATGGACGACTGCCTGCGCAGTCTGCGCGCACGCTATCCGCACGACGAAATCGGCTACTTCCAGAGCAACTGCGAGGGCGCGCTCATCGACCGCATGCAGCAGGCCGACGACGAGGGCGTGGAGGGCATCGCCCTCAATGCCGGCGCCTACACCCACACGAGCATCGCCCTGCACGACTGCATCCGTTCGCTGTCCTGTCCCGTGGTGGAGCTGCACATCAGCAACGTTCACCAGCGCGAAGACTTCCGCCACCGCTCGATGCTGGCCCCGGCCTGCAAGGGCGTGGTGTGCGGTTTCGGACTCGACAGCTACCGGCTGGCCATCGAAGCGCTCAAAGGGGTGTGACCCAACGCCGTACACCCCTACCGGCATACAGAACAAACTAAACCAGACCGTACTATGTATAAAAAGACGAAAATCGTGGCCACCATCTCCGACATGCGCTGCGATGTGGGCCTCATACAGCGGCTCTATGATGCCGGCATGAACGTGGTGCGCCTCAACACCGCCCACCAGAATGCCGAGGGAATGAAAAAGGTGATTGACAACGTGCGCGAGGTGTCAAGCCACCTGGCCATACTGGTTGACACCAAAGGTCCCGAGGTGCGCACTACCGCCACCGACGCACCCATCGACTTCAAGAAAGGTGAGATTGTGAACATCGTGGGCAATCCCGAACTCAAGACCACGCGCCAGACCATCGCTGTCACCTACAAGGATTTTGTGGGCGACGTGGGCGAGGGGGCGCACATCCTCATCGACGACGGCGAACTCGGGCTGGTGGTCGACCACAAGGCGGGCGACACGCTCACCTGCCACGTGGAGAACGATGCCACCCTGGGCTCGCGCAAGAGCGTCAACGTGCCGGGCGTGCGCATCAACCTGCCCGCCCTCACCGAGCGCGACCGCCGGAACATAGCCTTCGCCATCAGCTACGATGTGGCCTTCATCGCCCACAGCTTCGTGCGTTCGGCCGCCGACGTGGCCGAGATACGCCACCTGCTCGACGCGGCGGGCAGCGACATCCGCATCATCGCCAAAATAGAGAACCAGGAGGGCGTGGACCATATCGATGAGATTCTGGAGGCCGCCGACGGCATCATGGTGGCTCGCGGCGACTTGGGCATCGAGGTGCCCCAGGAACGCATACCGGGCATCCAGCGACGGCTGGTCGAGAAGGCCATACGCGCCCACAAGCCCGTGATTGTGGCCACGCAGATGCTGCAAAGCATGATTCACAATCCGCGGCCCACCCGCACCGAAGTCACCGACATCGCCAACGCCGTGTACTCGCGGGCCGACGCCCTCATGCTCTCGGGCGAGACGGCCTACGGCGACTACCCCGAAGAGGCTGTCAAGGTCATGGCCACCGTGGCCCAGCAGGCCGAGCAGGAGTCGTTCAAGGAGTTTGGCGACATGGACATTCCCCTTTCGCCCAACCCCGACGTTACCGAGTTCTTCTCGAAGGAGGCTGTCATGGCCACCAAGCGCATGAAGCTCCGCGCCATCGTCATGGACTCCTACACGGGCCGCACCGCCCGCTACGTGTCGTCGTTCCGAGGCGAATGTACCATCCTGGCCATCTGTTACAAGGCCAAGACCGTGCGCCACCTGGCCCTCTCCTACGGCGTGTATGCCATTTATATGCCCATGAAGAGCTACGGCCACGAGTTCCTGCTGGCCGCCCTGCGCAAGCTGCTCAGCGACAACATGCTCAGTCCGACCGACCGCATCTGCTACCTCGGCTCGCAGCGCAAGGAACAGCGCACCTCGTTCATGGAGATGAACATCGTGAGGAACCTCTTTGAGAACGAGGGCGAGGAAACCTATCCCAACTGACGCGCCCGCGCCTATCGTTCCCCCTTCTCCCCCAGCAATGCCTATGGAAACGCTCGACGACTACATAACGCGGCACTCCACGCCGCCCGACGACTACCTCCACCGCCTCTACCGCGCCACCCACCTGCACCTGCTGCGTCCGCGCATGGCCTCCGGGCCGGTGCAAGGCCAGCTGCTGCGTATGCTCATGCAGATGGTACAGCCGCGCACGGTGGTCGAAATCGGCACCTACTCGGGCTACTCGGCCCTGGCCATGGCCTCGGGCATGACGCGCGGCGGCGTGGTCCACACCTTCGAGGTGAACGACGAGCAGGAGGACTTCACCCGCCCGTGGTTGGAGGGTGCGCCCTACGAGGCGCGCGTAGAGATGTGGGTGGGCAACGTGTTCGAGCTGTTGCCGCCCATGCAGCTGCGGATTGACGTGGCCTACATCGATGCCAACAAGCGCGAGTATGTCGGTTACTACGACCTGCTCATGCCCTTCATGCACAGCGGCTCCCTCCTGTTGGCCGACAACACCCTCTGGGACGGCCATGTGGTCGATCCGGCCTATGACCGCGACGCGCAGACCCTCGCCATCCGCCGCTTCAATGCCCACGTGGCCGAAGACCCGCGCGTGGAGCAGCTCATACTCAGCGGGCGCGACGGCCTGACTCTCATGCGCGTGAAGTAGGGGGAGAGGGGCGGCGGCTCCGACAGCCTCCTGTCGCTCTCTATAGATAGCTATGGCCTTCTGTAGTTGTCTATAGCTCCCGATAGTTTGCTGTAATCTTCTACAGCTTTCGATAGCTCTCTATGGTTTTCTACAGTTCCGCCGACAACAAATCGCGAAAACCCTTGTGTTATAGCCAGAAAAGCCCCATCTTTGCTGCGTTATTTCATTGAAAATCCGCAGTGCTGTTGCGGATTTTCAATGAAAATCCTCAGTAGCATTGCGGCTTTTCCTTGAAAATCCGCAGTAGGAACAACAAAAAACAGAAGGCTATGATAGAACGCAAGTTGCAGATAGACAGCGATTTGGAAGACAGCATCTTCCTGTTGGGTGCGCGACAGACGGGCAAAAGCACCTTCCTCCGAACACGCTTTCCCGACAGCATTTACATCGACCTGCTCGACACATCGGTGGCATCCCGTTTCAAGCGCGCACCCTCACTGCTCTATGACACGCTCGCCGACCGGCCACAAGGCACGCTGGTAATCATCGACGAGATACCCGAGGTGCCGGAACTGCTCAACGAGGTGCATCGGCTGATGTCGGAGAAAGGACTCGTGTTCATCCTCTGCGGTTCGAGCGCAAGGAAGCTCAAGCGCAAGGGATACAACACGCTGGGCGGCAGGGCCTACCCGATGTACCTGTGTCCCTTTGTCAGTGCCGAGATTCCCGACTTTGACCTCAACCGGGCCATCAACCACGGCATGTTGCCGCCCCACTATCTCGCCAAGAACCCGTCGAAGCGCATGGCGGCCTACATTGATGTGTACTTGAAGGAGGAAATCAAACAGGAAGCGCTCGTGAGGAACCTCGCGGCGTTCCAACGTTTTCTGGAGGTGGCGGCCCTGACAGACGGCGAGATGATCAACAACAACAACATTGCGCAGGACTGCGGGGTGAGTGCCAACACCGTGGCCGGCTACTTCGACATCCTGGAGGACACCCTGGTGGGATTCCGTCTGCCGGCGTTTGCCAAGGTGATGAAGCGCAGGTTGGTACAGGCCGCGCGCTTCTATTACTTCGATGTGGGCATCGTGAACCACCTGCTCCGCCGAGGGGAGCTCGTCAGAGGTACTGCCGAATACGGCCATGCCTTTGAGCACTTCGTGATACAGGAGTTGAGGGCCTGGCTCATCTATAACGAGCGTGGCGAGCAGCTCACCTACTGGCGCACCCACACGGGGGTGGAAGTGGATGCCGTGGTGGGCGATGCCCGCATAGCCATCGAGATCAAGTCGGTCGAGGAGGTGTTGCCGCGCCATGTGAAGGGCCTGAAGTCGTTTGCCGCCGATTACCCGTCGGCCCGGTTGGTTATCGTCAGTCTGGACCCCTTCAACCGCCGTCTCGGCGATGTGGAGTGTACCTACGTGTTGGACTTCCTCAAGCGTTTGTGGGCAGGAGGGTATGACTGACCGCAGGGCGGAGAGGCATTGATAACAAAAAAAATCCGCAATCTGTCGGTGTGACAGGTTGCGGATTTGCTTATTTCGTGAAGCGTGGGGTGAGGTCGCTGAGAGAGCCGTCGGACTCCACGCGGTAGAAGCGCTGGTTCGTGTGGGGCGAGTCGAGCGCGCCCAGACGCGCTACGTAGGGGCCGAGCTTCAGGTAGTTCAGGGCCTGGGCCAGTGTCGCCGGGTCGGGCTGCCAGGTGCGGCCGCTGTACCAGCCGGTGCGCAGTCGGTCACCGTAGTGCCGGCGCACCCCGCTGAGCAGGTCGATAACGGCCTGCGGGTCGTTGTCGCCCCCCATCAGCCCCACGCAGGTGATGCTGCCGTCGTAGGAGTCGATGAGCGCGTGCAGCCGTGCGGCGGTCAGCTCCTCGCCCAGGTCGCCCTGCAGGTAGGCACTGTGGCAGCCGGGGCAGCCGTTGGGACACAGGCTCAGGTTGACGGCCAGTGTGACCTCGTCGGGGAACTCCTGGAACACGATGTCGTAGGTGGTGTATTTGAGCATGGCGGGTTAGGGTGGGGTGGAGCGGTCCGGGTGGGTTCAGGCTTCGAAGGGCACCCGCTGGTAGTAGCGGCGGGAGGCCTCCTTCTGGCGGTCGAGCGAGAAGTTCGACACGCGCTTCAGGTAGCCGATGATGCGGGTGAGGTAGTCCACGTTGCGCGAGTGGCAGTGGGGGCACTCCTGGAGGTGCTGCTTCGTGATGTGGCCGCAGTCGTTACACAGCGTGTTCGGGATGTTGAAGGTGAAGTAGTTGCAGCCCTCCTTGGCGGCCACGCGCAGCAGCTGTCGGTACTGCGGAGCCGAGAGGTGTTCGTCGAGGTTCATGTGGAGGGCCGAGCCGCCGGTGAGGTGCTCGATGTAGCGGCGGCCGTGGAGGCGGAACTTCTCGATGATGTCGGTGTGAGTGTCCTCTACCACGTAGAAATAGGAGTTGTAGCACTCGCGCGGCACGAAGTAGCCGTCCTCGCGGTCCCAGCGTGCGTGTTTCACGCCCACGTTCTCGGCCGGAATCATCTCGCAGTTGAACATCACGTCCTTGCTGCGGTACTGGCGGTTGAGCCGTTCGATGAGGCCCAGGATTTCGCCCACGAAGTGCTCATATTCGGCGTTGTCGCTGATAGTGATGCCCAAGCTTTCGGCAGCTTCGACCATGCCGTTCACGCCGATGGTCAGGTACTGCCGCTTGAGGTTCACGTAGCCGGCATCGAAGAGGGGCAGCATGCCCTTGTTCATCATCTCCTTCAGGTTCTCGTTGTAGGCCAACTGCACCTTGTGCATCAGGTCGACGACCTCGTCGAGGAACTCCACGTAGGAGCGTCCCTCGCGGGTAGCCTGTTGGACGCAGCGGTTGAGGTTGACCGTCAGCACCGACTTCGAGCCGGTGCTCACGCCACCCGCTCCGAGGGTGTAGCTGAAACCGTTGTCCTGTATCTCGTTGCGCAGGCGGCAGCAGGAGGCCAGTGAGTCGGCGTTGTCGCTCATGTAGGTGAAGAAGCTATGGCCTTCGGCATACATCTGGGCCGTGAAGTCGCCATACTCCTTGTCGCGCACGTCGCCGTTTTCCGAGAGCAGCGCCATCGTTTCGACGGGGAAGGTGAGCACGGCCTTGGTGCGCTCCTGGTTGAACCACTGCATGAAGCGGCGCTGCAGCCAGTCGAGGGCGGGCCAGTTGGGACGCGAGCCGTCGGGGAAGCGGAACTCGCCGAAGATGCTCTCGAAGTAGAACTTGTCGTAGTAGGAAATGTTCCAGAACACGCTCTGGAAGTTGCGCGCCCCGGTGGGCTGGTTGATGGAGTAGACAATCTGCTCGAAGCAGTCGGTGATCACCTTGTCGATGGAGCGTTGGCGCAGCGAGAGGTCAACCACGCGGTCGGGGTGGAGATAGTAGTCCTCGCCGTATTCCAGCTCGATGAAGTGGCTCATGTACATCAGGAACTCGGGGGTGGCGCAGGCGCCCGAAAGCATGGACGACACGATGAAGACCATGTTGACGAAGCCGCCGCAAAACGACTTGAGGTTGGTCGGTGCGGTCGAGTTGCCTCCTATATCTTTGGTGCCGTTCAGCAGCCAGGGATACATGGTGATGCTGGCACAGTAGTTGGCCAGCGAGGTTTCGTCGTTCTTATAGATATAGTGGTTCTTGAGCAGGTACATGTAACGGTCCGACAGCTCCTTGCCATACATCTGCTTGATGCGGTCGGTCAGCAGGCGGCGGTTGAGGCGGATGAAGCCCTGTTTGGGCAGCTCGCCAATGAGCGTGGCGATGTTCTTGTTCTCGACGTTGGCGTTGGCATCGTACTTCGAGCCGGTGGCGGGGTTGGCCGAGTTGCAGTAGTTGATGAGAAAGCGGAGCTTGTCGGCCGTTTCGCGGTCGGTCTCGTGCTGCTTGCGGTAGAGCATGAAGGCCTTGGCCACCTGAAAGTGCTGTTCGGCCATCAGGGCTACCTCCACCTGGTTCTGGATGTCCTCCACGCTCATGCCGTTGCAGAAGCGCAGCCGCTGCATGATGCGGTTCAGCCCCTCGGCGTCGATGGCCTTGTCCTGCGAGCGGAACGCCTTGAGCAGGGCGGTCTTTATTTTCTCAACGGAGAACGACTCGTTAGAGCCGTCGCGCTTGGTGATGAAGAAATTGTCGGTACACATATCTGAATCTTGTTTGTTTTCGGGGCAGAACGCAGCTGGCGGCGACGGGAAGTGCGCCGTGTGAAATGGAACTTTTCGGAAAACTTTCCGAGCCTGAGATTCGTCAAAGTTTTCCGTTTTGGAAAACTTTGTTCCCTGCCGGATTTTCCTTGCGGCGGCAGTCCGTGTCGTGACGGACGGCTGCCGCGAGTTCTGAACAGCAGTGCGTTAGGTGTTTGATTATGGCTGGTTTTCATAGCATTACGTGCTTCTTGCAGATACCCCTGCCTCTCTGGAGCAGAAGCCCACTGCAAGGGGTGAAACCAGCGGCGCGTGAGCGCGAAGCGGAAAACTGCGGGCAAAGATAGAGCCAAAAAGTTTTCCGAAAAAGTAAATCGGCTGATTATTTTGCCGAAAACTTTTGAACAAATTAGAGTGTTGTTTAAGGCAAGCTGCGCCTGTGGTCTGAAACCCAAAGCAAAAGCCGCCGGCCTGCGCTTTCGGCCGGTCTGAGAGCGGCCCGCGCCCACCGGGATGCCGCCCCCTTGCAGCCCGGCGGCGGCCGTTGGCGGGCACAGCGCTCGGACGGCTGCCGGCTGCTCCCGGAGGCCCCGAAAGGCAAGCCTTAGCCCCTTCCGGAGCATTCGCCGGCCCGACAAAGCCTCCCCAAGGCCTTTATAGCCCAAAGAAAAATCACATTTTCTTTTGCCCACCATTTGCCTTGCACTACCTTTGCACCCACATTAAAGGTATTAGTTTGTATATGCAAGAAATCCGTAACATAGCCATCATTGCCCACGTCGACCACGGCAAGACCACGCTCGTCGACAAGATGCTGCTGGCGGGCAATCTGTTCAGAAAAAACCAGAACGCCGGAGAACTCATCCTCGACAACAACGACCTCGAACGCGAAAGGGGAATCACTATCCTGTCGAAGAACGTTTCGATACGATACAAGGACACCAAAATCAACATCATCGACACCCCGGGACACTCCGACTTCGGAGGAGAGGTCGAACGCGTGCTGAACATGGCCGATGGCTGCATCTTGCTGGTCGACGCCTTCGAAGGGCCGATGCCCCAAACCCGCTTCGTGCTCCAAAAGGCACTCCAGATCGGACTCAAGCCCATCGTGGTGGTCAACAAGGTGGACAAGCCCAACTGCCGCCCCGAGGAGGTCTACGAAATGGTGTTCGACCTCATGTGTGACCTCGATGCCACCGAGGACCAGCTCGACTTCCCCGTCGTGTACGGCTCGGCCAAGAACGGGTGGATGGGCCCCGACTACAACAGCCCCACCGACTCCATCGACTACCTGCTCGACAAAATCATTGAGGTCATTCCCGCACCCCGGCAGTTGGAGGGAACGCCCCAGATGCTCATCACCTCGCTCGACTACTCCAACTACACGGGACGCATCGCCGTGGGACGCGTGCACCGCGGCACCATCGCCGAAGGCATGAAGTGCGTCATCGCACACCGCGACGGCACCATGGAGAAAACCCAAATCAAGGAGGTACACACCTTCGAGGGTATGGGACGGCAAAAGACACAGGCCGTCGGCTCGGGCGACATCTGCGCCGTGGTGGGCCTCGAAAACTTCGAAATCGGCGACACTATCTGCGACTTCGATAACCCCGAACCGCTGCCCACCATAGCCATCGACGAGCCGACCATGTCGATGCTCTTTGCTATCAACGACTCGCCCTTCTTCGGCAAGGAGGGCAAATTCTGCACCTCGCGCCACATCAACGACCGCCTGGAGAAGGAACTGGAGAAGGACCTCGCCCTGCGCGTGGAGCGCACCGACACGGGCGACAGCTGGGTGGTGAGCGGACGCGGCGTGCTGCACCTCTCTATCCTCATCGAGACCATGCGACGCGAAGGCTACGAGCTGCAGGTCGGGCAGCCGCAGGTCATCTACAAGGACATCGACGGACAGAAGTGCGAGCCCATTGAGGAACTCACTATCAACGTGCCCGAGGAGTTCGCCTCGAAAATGATCGACATGGTCACGCGCCGAAAGGGCGAAATGACCTCGATGCAGAGTCTGGGCGAGCGTGTCGACATTGAGTTCGACATCCCCTCGCGCGGCATCATCGGCCTGCGCACCAACGTGCTCACCGCCTCGCAGGGCGAAGCCATCATGGCACACCGCTTCAAGAACTACCAGCCCTTCAAGGGCGACATCACGCGCCGCCAGAACGGGTCGATGATCTCGCTCGAAGGCGGCACGGCCTTTGCCTACGCCATCGACCACCTGCAGGACCGCGGACGCTTCTTCATCAACCCGCAGGAAGAGGTCTACGCCGGACAGGTGGTGGGAGAGCACGTGCACGACAATGACCTCGTGGTCAACGTCACCAAGGCCAAGCAGCTCACCAACATGCGCGCCTCGGGCGCCGACGAGAAGGCCCGCATCATCCCGCCGGTCATCTTCTCGCTCGAAGAGGCACTGGAGTACATCAAAGCCGACGAGTATGTCGAAGTAACACCCAAGTCCATGCGTATGCGCAAGGTCATTCTCGACCACCTGGCCCGCAAGCGCGCCAACCGCGAATAAGCCTCCGGCCGGATTGCACGGCCGGGCCGCATCCCCCCGTTTTATCTCCAACAAGCAAGCTAACGAATCAATGGAATACAACTTTAGAGACATCGAGAAGAAGTGGCAGACCACCTGGGCCACCGAACAAACCTATCACGTCGAGCCGAATCCCGACAAGCCCAAATTCTATGTGCTGAACATGTTCCCCTATCCCTCGGGAGCCGGCCTGCACGTAGGCCACCCGCTGGGCTACATCGCCTCCGACATCTACGCGCGCTACAAGCGTTCGCAGGGCTTCAACGTGCTCAACCCCATGGGCTACGACGCCTATGGCCTGCCCGCCGAGCAGTATGCCATACAGACCGGCCAGCACCCCGCCGTGACCACCGAGCAGAACATTGCCCGCTACCGCGAGCAGCTCGACAAGATAGGCTTCAGCTTCGACTGGCAGCGCGAGGTGCGCACCTGCGACCCTAAGTATTACCATTGGACGCAGTGGGCCTTCGCCCGCATGTTCAACTCCTTCTACTGCAACCGCTGCCAGCAGGCCAAGCCCATCGAGCACCTGGTGAAGCGGCTGTCGGAGCGCGGCACCGAGGGCCTCGACGTGGCCCAGACCGAAGAACTCCACTTCACCGCCGAAGAGTGGAACGCCATGACCGAGGCGGAGCAGCTCCAGGTACTCATGAACTACCGCATTGCCTATCTGGGCGAGACGATGGTCAACTGGTGTCCGCAGCTCGGCACCGTGCTGGCCAACGATGAGGTGGTCGACGGCGTGAGCGAGCGCGGCGGATTTCCCGTGGTGCAGAAGAAGATGAAGCAGTGGTGCCTGCGCGTGTCGGCCTATGCCCAGCGGCTGCTCGACGGACTCGACACCATCGACTGGACCGACTCCCTCAAGGAGACGCAGCGCAACTGGATTGGCCGTTCCGAAGGTACCGAAATGCAGTTCTCGGTGAAGGACAGCGATGTCAAGTTCACGATATTCACCACCCGCGCCGACACGATCTTCGGCGTGACCTTCATGGTGCTCGCCCCCGAGAGCGAACTGGTGGCCCAACTCACCACCGGGGCACAGAAGGCCGAGGTGGAGGCTTACTTGGAGACCACCAAGAAGCGCACCGAGCGCGAGCGCATCGCTGACCGCAGGGTGACGGGCGTGTTCAGCGGCTCGTATGCCATCAACCCCTTCACGGGTCAGGAAATCCCCGTGTGGATTTCCGACTACGTGCTGGCCGGTTACGGCACCGGTGCCATCATGGCCGTGCCCGCCCACGACTCGCGCGACTATGCCTTTGCCCGCCACTTCAACCTGCCCGTCGTTCCTCTCATCGAGGGAGCCGATGTGAGTGAGGAGAGCTTCGATGCCAAGGAGGGCACGGTGATGAACAGCCCGCGCGAAGGTGTCACATCCCTCGACGGCTTCAGCCTGAACGGACTGAGCGTCAAGGAGGCCATTGCCGCTACCAAGAAGTTTGTCACCGAGCACAACCTGGGCCGCGTCAAGGTGAACTTCCGCCTGCGCGACGCCATCTTCAGCCGCCAGCGTTACTGGGGCGAACCCTTCCCCGTATATTATAAGGAGGGACAGCCGCACCTCATCCCCGAGGAGTGCCTGCCGCTCGAACTGCCCGAAGTGTCGAAGTTCCTGCCCACCGAAACCGGCGAACCGCCTCTGGGCAACGCCGCACGCTGGGCCTGGAATGTGGAAACCCGCGAGGTGGTGGAGAACAGTCTGATTGACAACGAAAAGGTGTTCCCTCTCGAACTCTCTACCATGCCTGGATTTGCCGGGTCGAGTGCCTACTACCTCCGCTACATGGACCCGCACAACGACCAGGCGCTGGTCAGCACCGAAGCCGATGCCTACTGGCAGCAGGTGGACCTCTACATCGGCGGCTCGGAGCACGCCACAGGCCACCTCATCTACTCGCGCTTCTGGAACAAGTTCCTGTTCGACCTCGGCGTGTCGTGCAAGGAAGAACCCTTTGCCAAGCTCGTCAACCAGGGCATGATTCAGGGACGCTCCAACTTCGTCTACCGCATCAAGAACACCAACACTTTCGTCAGCCTCGGCCTGAAGGACCAGTATGAAGTCACCCCGCTGCATGTCGATGTGAACATCGTGCAGAACGACCTGCTCGACCTCGAAGCCTTCAAGGCATGGCGCCCTGAGTATGCCTCGGCCGAGTTCATACTGGAGGACGGCAAGTACGTGTGTGGCTGGGCTGTAGAGAAGATGTCGAAGTCCATGTACAACGTGGTGAACCCCGACATGATTGTCGAGAAGTACGGTGCCGACACCCTGCGCCTCTATGAAATGTTCCTCGGCCCCATCAACCAGAGCAAGCCCTGGGACAGCAACGGCATCGACGGCTGCTTCCGCTTCCTGCGCAAGGCGTGGGGACTCTTCTACCCCAAGAACGCCGACTGGGCCGTGACCGACGAGGCTCCCACCCGCGAAAACCTCAAGACGCTCCACAAGCTCATCAAGAAGGTCACCGAGGACATCGAGGAGTTCTCCTACAACACCGCCGTGCCCGCCTTCATGATAGCCGTGGGCGAACTGGCACAGCAGAAGTGCAGCAGCCGAGCCGTGCTCGAACCCCTTGTCGTGCTGCTTGCCCCCTTTGCCCCCCACATCTGCGAAGAGCTGTGGCACAGCCTCGGTCACGAAGGCACCGTGTGTGATGCCCGCTGGCCCGAGTTCGACGAGCAGTACCTCAAGGAAGACAGCGTCACCCTCTCCGTTTCCTTCAACGGCAAGACGCGCTTCACGCTCGACTTTGCCGCCGATGCCTCGAAGCAGGACATCGAGGCCGCCGCGTTGCAGTCGCCCCAGGCACAGAAGTACCTCGAAGGCAAGCAGGTGGTCAAGGTGATTGTCGTGCCCGGACGCATTGTCAACATCGTTGTCAAGTAGCAACCACTCCTTATTATATATATAGCGCTTTATGGCTTTCAAAGTTTCCATCTTGCAGGACGTGCGCGACTACGTGGTCATCACAGTGGGCCTGCTCATGTATGCCGTGGGGTTCACCTGCTTTCAGCTCCCCTACGAAATCACCACGGGCGGATTGGCCGGTGCCGGTGCGGTAGTGTTCTACGCCACGGGCTTCCCGGTGCAGTACACCTTCTTTTTGGTAAACATCATTTTGCTCGCCATTGCCGTGCGTGTGCTGGGCTGGCGCTTCTGCGTCAAGACCATCTATGCCGTGTTCATGCTCACTTTCCTGCTCGGAGCCGTGCAGGAAGTCATGATCTATCTGGCGGCGAACAATCCGGGCATGTTCACCAACGTGAACCCGCGCAGCGGACTGCCCCAGGTGGTCACCGACAACATCACCATGTCCACCATTATCGCGGCGGCCATTGAGGGCATCGGCATCGGCGTGGTGTTCCTGAGCAACGGGTCAACGGGCGGCACCGACATCATTGCCGCTATCATCAACAAGTATAAGGACGTGACCCTCGGCCAGATGATGATGCTCTGCGACCTCATCATCATCACCTCCTCGCTCTTCACGCCCACAGGCAGTGTCGACAAGCTGCTCTACGGCTACACGACCCTCATCATTACCAACCTGCTGCTCGACTACGTGGTCGACCGCGGCCGCCAGTCGGTACAGTTCCTCATCTTTTCGAGCCGTTACGACGAGATTGCCTCGGCCATCAGCGCGACCCATCGCGGTGTGACCGTGCTCAGCGGCCAGGGATGGTACACCAAGCAGGAGCGCAAGGTGCTCGTCGTGCTGGCCAAGAAACGGGAAAGCACCAACATCTTCCGCATCATCCAGGGCATCGACCCCGCCGCCTTCGTGTCGCAGTCTAAGGTCATCGGCGTGTTCGGCGAGGGCTTCGACCGCATCAAGGTCAAGGCCGAAAAGAAGTAAGTTTTTCTTTCATTCTCTTTCGTTCGCTTCATGCTGACCCTCGTTCCCCAAGGCGGCCTGTGCAACCGCTTGCGCATTTTGCTGTCGGCCATTCAGGCCAAGGCCCAAGGGGTACAGCCCATCCGCGTAGAGTGGGGGCGTGACCCCGAGTGCAGGGCCTGGTTTGAGGAGCTCTTCGTGCCCATCGACATGGGCGGCTTCCGCGTGGTCCACCGCCACTGGTGGGCTGCGCCGCGCACGCGCCGCAACCTGTGGCTGCCCGCGTTGCTCAGGCTCTGCATGGGCTACCGCGTGCAGCGGGCCAACTACCGTCCCGCCACCGACGACGAGTTCTTCCGACTCGTGCACCGGGGCGGACGCATCTACCTGTCCGGCGGCTATGCCCTCTGCCACTACTCGCCCGACTGCGTGGCCCGCCTCTGTCCGCGGCCCGAACTCATGCAGCGCATCGAGCGCACCAAGGCACGCTTTGGGCGCAACACCGTGGGTGTACACATCCGTCGCACCGACAACACTGTGAGCATGGCCCACAGCACGCCCGAAGGTTTCCGCCGAGCCATGGACCGCGAAATCAAGCGTGACTTCAACGTGCGCTTCTTCCTCGCCACCGACGATGAGGCGCTCAAGTCCACCCTCATGCAGGAATACCCCGACCGCATCATCACCCAGCGTGCGCCCCTGCGCCGCGACACCCTGGAGGGAATGGGAGCGGCGGTCGTTGACTTGTGGTGCCTCGCGGCCACGCGCAAAATCATCGGTTCCTATTGGAGTTCCTTCACTGACACGGCGGCCGAACTCACGGGCATACCGCTCGAAATTGTGCGCGAATGAGCGCGCATCTGTCTCCTCTTCAAACAACCTTTACCCATGCAAATCGTTTTCGCCACCAACAACGCGCACAAGCTCGCAGAGATAAGGGCCATTCTGGGCCGCGACATTGAAATCCTCAGCCTGGCCGACATAGGCTGTCACGACGACATCCCCGAAACTGCCGACACCCTCGAAGGAAACGCCCTCATCAAGGCGCGCTGGGTGAAGGAACGCTACGGCCACGACTGCTTTGCCGACGACACAGGTCTGGAGGTGCAGGCACTGGGCGGAGGTCCTGGCGTTCACACCGCACGCTATGCCTACCCCGACCGCCACGACCCGGTGGCCAACACGCGCAAGCTGCTGGCCGAGTTGAGCGGCAGCGACAACCGTGCGGCCCGTTTCCGCACCGTCATCGCCCTCATCCAGGGTAACGAAGAACACCTCTTCGAGGGCATTGTCGAGGGTGAGATTGCCACCGAAGAGCGCGGCACTGAAGGCTTCGGCTACGACCCCGTGTTTGTGCCCGAGCAGCTGGGCCAGACCTTCGCCGAGCTGGGTGTAGAGGCGAAAAACGGCATTTCCCACCGCGCCCGCGCCGTGAGCCACCTTGCTGACTACCTGCGGTCTTCCCGCTCCTAAGGCCGCCCTCCCCCCCTTAGCCCCGCCGCCTCTCAGCCTCGTTGCCCCTCCGCCGCTGACCACCGTTCCCCGAAGTTCCGCCTCGGGGTCCCGTCGCCCCTTCCCTAAGCTCCCCTTCCGCCGCTGACCACCGTTCCCCGAAGTTCCGCTTCGGGGCCCCGTCGCCCCTTCCCTAAGCTCCCCTTCCGCCGCTGACCACCGTTCCCCGAAGT
>JBJEAF010000204.1:0-3063 GCA_051868755.1 Alloprevotella sp. | reverse complement strand
TAAGCTCCCCTTCCGCCGCTGACCACCGTTCCCCGAAGTTCCGCTTCGGGGCCCCACCCCCCCCCATAACCCCAACCCCATGAAGCCCCTTTTTCTCCTCCTCCTTCTGCTCCTGCCCTGCGGCAGGTTGCGCGCGCAAGCCGCCGACCCCTCCCTGTGGTCCATGCACCTGGCCTACCACGATGCCTCGGCCGTTGTGTGCCAAGGCTCCGTGCTCTATGCCCTGTTCAACGGCAACCTCCTGGCCTACGATACCGCCGACGGTTCCGTCCAGCTGCTCGACAAGACCAGCGGCCTTTCGGACAAGTCCATCTCCTTCATGGCCTGGAGTGAGACACAGCGTTGCCTCGTGCTGGTCTACGCCAACAACAACATCGATCTGCTCTATGCCAACGGCAACGTGCTCAACATTCCGCAGGTGATGAACTTCACCGATGCGACCATTGTAGTCAAGAACCTCTGCGTGGCCGGCGACTGGGCCACCCTCTCCACCTCCCAAGGGGTAGTGTTGCTCAACCTCGCCCGCGCCGAAATCAAGGGCTACTACCAGCTCGGTCAGGCCGTGACCGATGCCGTGGTGCTCGACGATGAAGTGTTCGTGGGTACCTCCGGAGGTATCCTGCGGGGCAAAATCACCGACAACCTCTACGACGTGTCGCAGTGGAAGCAGGCATATACCATCACCGTGAACCGCTTCCTGGCCTCGCCCGGCGGCGGAGCCTACCTCATCGTGCCGGCCAAGGCGGGCGTGAACGATGACTACGCGGGCGTGTCCTACATCGGCACTCCCGCAGCCGACGGAACCCGTCCGCTCAACCGTGTCACCTACGTAGTCATGTCAGGCGGTGCCGTGCAGCACAACCGCATCGCCTTCGTGGGCAGCGGCTACATCGTCACCGTGAATCCCGAGAAGCCTCTGGCCGAGGAATGCCGCGTGAAGACCGACCAGGCCTGTCTCGGCGTGGGCTACACCAACGACGGCACCTTCTGGCTCGTGCGCACCGACAAGTCGCTCCTCAACGCCAAGCTTGACGTGGCCGAAAAGACTTTCACCGAAACAGGCGTGAAAGTGGGCGGCTACGGTCCGCGCCGCGACTATTGCTACAAAATCAACTACGTCGGCAACCGCCTGCTCGTGGCCGGCGGACGCATGGACTATTCGGCCGGCTTGCAGTTCGAGCCTACCGCCATGGCCTATGAGGACGGCGAGTGGACATTCTTCCAGGAGTCGGGCTTCTCGCTCAACGACAAGGCCCAGTTCCGCAACGTCACCTCCATCGCACAGGACCCCGCCGATGACACTCACCACTTCGTCTCCTGCACCTCGGGCCTGCTGGAGTTCCGTGACTTTGAGTTTGTCAAGCACTACAACGCCTCCAATTCGCCCATCGAAATCGCGCCGGGCGGAAAGAATAACCCCAACTACGCCATCGTCGACGGTCTCGCCTATGACAGCCAGGGCAACCTCTGGATGACGAACTACGAAATGGACAATGTCCTCAAGGTGCTCTGCTCAGACGGCGAATGGGGTTCGCTCAACGACCCTGCCTTCTCGGCCGTCTCCACCCCCAAGCACATCTGTGTCGATGCCGCTGACCGCGTGTGGGTCGGCTCGCTCCGCACTACGGGCGTACACCACTCGGGAGTATACGCCCTCGACTTCAACGGTACCCCGGCCGACGGCTCCGACGACCAGTCGGCTTACCGCATCTCGGCCATCAACGAAGACGGCACCGTGTGCAGCTTCGAAACGGTCTACGACATCCGTGAAGACCTCAACGGGCAAATCTGGTTCGGCTGCGGCCAGGGCGTGTTCGCCGTCCAGAACCCCGCCGACTGGTTTCGTGCCACGGGCTTCAGCATCTACCAGCCCAAAGTGCCCCGCAACGACGGCACCAACTATGCCGACTATCTCCTCACAGGTGTGCCCGTCACAGCCATCGCCGTCGACGGCGGCAACCGCAAATGGCTCGGCACACTCGGCTCGGGCATATACCTCGTCAGCCCCGACGGCTCCGAAGTGATAGAGCATTTCCAAACCTCCAACTCGCCCATTCTCTCCGACAATATCTATTCGCTCGCCGTCAACCCCATCACGGGCGAACTCATGATAGGCACCTATCTCGGCCTCTGCTCCTACCGCACAGGCATCGTCCCCGCCCAGCCCCAACTGAGCAAAAGCGACATCAAGGTCTATCCCAACCCCGTGCGGCCGGGCTATAGCGGCAAAGTCACCATAGCCGGACTCACCGAGGGGGCAGAAGTCAAAATCGTCAGCACAGGCTCGCAGCTCGTGGCGCGCGGTGAGGCTGTCGGCGGCACCTTCATCTGGGACGTGTGCAGCCAAACCACAGGCCGCAGGGTAGCCCCTGGCGTATACTACATCTACGTGGCCAGTGCCGACGGCTCCGACAGCATCGCCCTCAAGCTCGTAGTCATCTGACAAGCCGACCCTACGCCCAAAAGCATCTAAACAACCCGATTCTGAGGCAGAAAAGCAGATTTCGAGCCAATAAAAGCACTTTTTCGGCTATTTGGGGCAAAAAAAGAAAGAAAAGGTTTGCGTAACACGTGGGCAACCTCTATATTTGCTGCTGAAAATCATCATAAACCCTCCATAAAATGAACAAGACAGATCTCGTAAATGCCATTGCTGCCGCAGGTGTTAGCAAGGCCGACTCAAAAAAAGCACTCGATGCAGTGCTCGACGCAATCTCTGGCGCACTGAAGGAAGGCGATAAGGTAGCTATCCTTGGTTTCGGAACTTTCGCCGTCAGCGAACGTCCTGCCCGCACGGGTATCAACCCCGCGACCAAGGAGAAAATCCAAATCGAGGCCAAGAAGGTCATCAAGTTCAAGCCCGGCGCAGAATTGGCAGCATCTGTCAACTAAGCCCGTTCGATGAACCCATACACAAGCCCGTTGCACTCCGCGACGGGCTTTTCTAATAATAAGGCGAGCTTTTCTAATAATAAGGCGAGCTTTTCCAATAATAAGGCGTGCTTTTCCAATAATAAGGCGTGCTTTTCCAATAATGAAGCGTGCTTTTCCAATAATGAAGCG
>JBJEAF010000203.1:0-8777 GCA_051868755.1 Alloprevotella sp. | reverse complement strand
CGACGGTGCACTGGGAGGGCGAGCAAAAGCCCGCTTAAATATATTCCTGGCGGGCTGGAAGCCCGCCCTCCCAGTGCACCATCGCCTCGTATATACTCCTATATATAATAAGGAGTGTACGGCGGGGCTATGCCTCGGTGCAGTCCTTCAGACGGTGGGAGATGCGCATGGCGCAGAAGTTCGGTCCGCACATGGTGCAGAACTCGCCGTTCTCGTAGTGGGCATCCTTATAATATTGGGTGGCCAGTTCGGGGTCAAGGCTCAGGTTGAACTGGTCCTTCCAGCGAAATTCGTAGCGTGCTTTCGACAAGGCATTGTCGCGGACCTGTGCGCCGGGATGCCCTTTGGCCAAGTCGGCGGCATGGGCGGCAATCTTGTAGGTCACTACGCCGGTGCGCACGTCTTCGCGGTTGGGCAGGGCCAGATGTTCCTTGGGCGTGACGTAGCAGAGCATGGCCGTGCCGAGTGCGCCGATGATAGAGGCACCGATGGCCGAAGTGATGTGGTCATAGCCGGGCGCAATGTCGGTGACCAACGGGCCCAGCGTGTAGAAGGGAGCTTCGTGGCACTTCTCGATTTGCCGCTGCATGTTTTCGGGAATCTTGTGCATGGGCACGTGGCCCGGCCCTTCGATGAATGCCTGTACGCCCTTGGCCCAGGCACGGGTGACCAGTTCGCCCATGGTGTCGAGTTCGGCAAACTGGGCACGGTCGTTGGCGTCGTAGATAGAGCCGGGTCTGAGGCCGTCGCCCAGCGAGATGGCCACATCGTATTGGGCGCAGAGGTCACAGATGTCGTCGAAGTGTTCATAGAGGAAGCTTTCGCGGTCGTTCTGGATGCACCATTCCGAGATGATGCTGCCGCCGCGGCTCACCATGCCCGTCATGCGGCCTTGCGAGAGGTGGATGTTCTGGCGGCGGATGCCACAGTGAATGGTGAAGTAGTCCACACCCTGTTCGCACTGCTCGACGAGCGTGTCGCGGAAGAGTTCCCACGTGAGGTTCTTGGCCACGCCGTGTACCTTCTCCATGGCCTGGTACATGGGCACGGTGCCTACCGGCACAGGGCAGTTGCGCACAATCCATTCGCGCGTTTCGTGGATGTTGTCGCCGGTCGAAAGGTCCATCAGCGTGTCGCCTCCCCACTTGCAGCTCCACACCGCCTTTTCGACTTCTTCTTCAATCGACGAGGTCGTGGCAGAGTTTCCGATGTTGGTGTTGATCTTCACCAGGAAGTTGCGGCCGATAATCATAGGCTCGGCTTCAGGGTGGTTGATGTTGGCCGGGATAACTGCGCGTCCGGCAGCGATTTCGCTGCGCACGAACTCGGGCGTGATGTGGGTCTCGATGCCCAGTTCCCGGCAGTTCATGTTTTCGCGTATGGCCACATATTCCATTTCGGGTGTGATGATGCCCTGTTTGGCCAGTGCCATTTGGGTAATGGCAGCACCGGGCAGGGCACGCAGCGGCAGGTGGTGGTGGGCAAAGCGCAGGTGGTCAAGCTCCTTGTTGGCCAAGCGTTCGCGGCAGTAGGTTGAGGTGAACTCCGTCAGGCGTTCCACGCCGCCCCGTTTCAGAATCCACTCCTCGCGCAGTCGCGGCAGTCCCTTCTTGAGGTCCACTTCGATGTGCGGGTCAGAGTAGGGGCCGCTGGTGTCGTACACCACAACGGGGGCGTTCTCGGTGTAGGTCTTGTGGCCTTGCGCGTCTTTGGTGACGGTAGGTGTCAGCTTGATTTGGCGCATGGCCACTCGAATGTCGGGGTGGATTTCGCCTTGCAGATAAATCTTCTCGCTGCTGGGATAGCTTATTTTCATTTTTTGATCATTCATGGCTATGATGTGTGTGAGCACTTCGCTCGGTTTGGGGTTTCAGGAGGTTTCAGAGGGTTTCGTCAGCTTGCAGGAACTGCCGGATGGCCTCTTGCGGGTCATCGGCGCGCAATACCGCTCCGCTCACGGCGATGCCTTGCACGCCCGTGTCGAGCAAGGGCATGACATCCTCCAGCTCGATGCCGCCAATGGCGCAGACAGGGATGCGGAGGTTCTCGGCTTGCAGGGCCTGCATGATGTGGCGGTAGCCGTCCAGTCCGAGCGTGGGAGCCAGCTTTTCCTTGGTCGTAGTGAAGCGGAAAGGGCCGCAGCCCACGTAGTCGGCACTTTGGGCTTTCAGCGCGCGAATCTGTCCGAAGGTGTTGGCCGTGCCGCCTATAATAAAGCCTTCGCCCAGCAGTTGCCGCGCTTCGGCCACAGGCATGTCGTTCTGTCCCAAGTGGACTCCGTCGGCCTCCACCTTACGGCACAGTTCCACCCGGTCATCAATAATAAAGGTGGCTCCATGTTCGCGGCACGCTTGCAGCAAGCGTCGGGCGATGGGTTCGACTTCATCGTCTGCGGCATCCTTCATGCGCAGCTGAATCCACTTGCAGCCTCCCGACAGGGCCAGGAGAGCTGATTCTTCGTAGCCGATGTTCGGGGTTGTGTGCGTGATGAATTGTACGGGTACCATTTTATAATGAGATGTTTGGTTTGGCTTGACACAGGCTCCACATGGGCCTTGGGATAAATGCAAAACCTCGGGGTAACAGTTCTATGCAGTACGCTATCCCTTCGCCGGCATTGTCCGGAACAGGTTCAGAGGGTATAATCTCAGCACGCCAACTGAACGTGCACCCCTTAGCATTTGCGGGCAAAATTACAGCAAACCTATAGGTAGGCAAAGAAAAAAGGAAAAAGTTTTTGTGCGGTGGGCGTGGTCTGTTTCGTGGGGAAGGAACTTCTATGCTGTCCTGTTGTCAGCAGTCAGCTCCGCATGAGCCTTCCCTTTGTGGCACAGTGTGGCATAGTAGCCCAGCTTGTAGAGCTTGAAAACCAGCAGGTTCGGACGGCTCCCCAGCAGATTGTGCCTGAGCATGGGGCGTGTGAGCTGGAACAGACCGCACGCCACACGGTGCAGATGCCAACGTTGCAACAGGCGCAATGCGCGCGACGGACCCGCTTCGCGTTGCATCAGACCGTCCAGCCCGGTCAGCGTCAGCAGGGCCGTTTCTGTCTTGTGCAGAAAGTCTTCGTTGCGGTCAATGCCCGTGTGGATTAGCGGATTGTCAATGTGCTTCACCGTCAGTCCGCGGCGTTTCAACTCCAGTCCCAGCAAGGCATCTTCGTAGCCGTATGCCCGACAGCGCAGGTCGAAGCGCAGGTCGCCCAACGCCTTCTTGTCGAGCAGCAGGTTGAAGGTGCTCAGGTGCAGGCAGGGGTCGGCTGTTCCCTGTAGCAGGGCCTGGCGGTGATGCATGGCCTGCTGCTCATACTTGAACCTGAGTTCACATCCCTTCGGCGCTGGGCCTTCGGGATTGCGCAAGCTGCCGCATACGACAGCCGCATCATGGCGCGCCTGCCAGTAACGGCGCACAAAGTCGGGGGTACACACTGCCGCATCGGCATCCATGAGCACCACATGCCTGAAGCGCGCATGGTCAATCAGCCAGTTGCACAACAATGCTCTCCCGCAGTTCGTCTGGTGTTCCACCAACCGTGTGCCGGGCAGCTGGTTGAGCAGCCGATTGGCTGCTACCGTGGTGCTGTCGTCCGATGCGTCATCGGCCACAATCACCTCAAAGTCGAAGCGGCCGCCTTCTTCGCGCCGCAGAGCTTCGGCCTGTGTCACCACCGCCTGAACCAGTGCGGTGCATACAAAATTATGGGTGGGAATGATGAAGGAAAGCATGGGCGTACAGTGGATTTTGGTGCCGGCGTGGCATAAATTGAGGCCACGAAATTACAACAAAAGGCGTGATTTTGGCAAGTTGACTGTAACTAATTGCTCCTAAAAACTGCAAGAATGCTGATTTTCAGTCTAAAAGTACTTTCTATTTGAAACAAATCTCTACTTTTGCACCACGTAAGCAACACGCATGTGTCTGTCGTCCGACGTATGTGCCGGCCGGCAGGTTGCCGCGAAGCAGAAAGATTGATTGTTTAACTAAATACGATTTCAACATGTTTGAAGAGAAGACCGGTGCTTTGGCCGGAAAGATTTGGGAAGCCCTGAACGAGGGTGGCAAACTCACTGGCAAGGACTTGAAGAAGGCCACAAAGATTCGTGCCGACAAGGACCTTTATCTGGGTCTGGGTTGGCTGCTCCGCGAAGGCAAGCTCGAAATTGCCGAAGTGGAGAAGGACATCGAGGTTTCCTTGAAGTAAAGCGCATTTCTGATTTCTTCAGAAAGCTCACTTGATCGAGGTTGTGAGGTAACGGTGTTGCTGTCGGGGCTAAGGCCGCGATTGAATTGACAGCAGCAGGTTTACTTCATGACCTTAGTTGTTTTTTAGGGGTGAGGTTTATAAGCATGCCCCGAAGAATACAATTGTGCAAAGCTTTTACGAAAATTCGCGGACAATTCACGGTAATTCGCGTTCTTCTTTTTTTGAACGTGAATGCCCGCGAATTGTCCGCGAATTTTCGTAAATGATATTTCAGAAAATCTCAAAGGATTGTCGTGCTCAAATTCTTACCAGGCGAACAGCGGGTACTGTTGCATGGTCTCGTTTACGCGTGCACGTACCGAAGCGATGACTTTTTCGTCCTCGGGTGCATTCAGCACCTCTTCGATCAGTTCGGCAATGAGCACCATGAGGTCTTCCTTCGCGCCGCGTGTGGTGATGGCCGGTGTGCCGAGTCGGATGCCCGAGGTCTGGAAGGCCGAGCGGCTGTCGAAGGGGACCATGTTCTTGTTCACCGTGATGTCGGCTGCTACCAATGCGTTCTCGGCCACCTTGCCCGTCAGGTCAGGATATTTGCTGCGCAGGTCCACCAGCATGGAGTGGTTGTCAGTGCCGCCGCTCACGATGCCGAAGCCGCGCTTCGTCAGTTCGTCGGCCAGACAGGCAGCGTTCTTCTTCACCTGCAGGGCGTAAGCCTTGAACTCAGGTTGCAGTGCCTCGCCGAAGGCCACAGCCTTGGCGGCAATGACGTGTTCGAGCGGTCCGCCCTGAATGCCCGGGAACACCGCGCTGTTCAACAGCTGGCCCATAGTCTTCACCACCCCCTTCGGTGTAGTCAGTCCCCAGGGATTTTCGAAGTCCTTGCCCATCAGGATCATGCCGCCGCGCGGTCCGCGTAAGGTCTTGTGGGTGGTGGTCGTCACGATGTGTGCATACTTGACCGGATTGTCGAGCAGTCCTGCGGCAATCAGTCCGGCAGGGTGCGCCATGTCAACCATAAAGATAGCCCCCACCTTGTCAGCAATGCTGCGCATACGGGCATAGTCCCATTCGCGGCTGTAGGCCGAGCCGCCGCCAATGATCAGCTTAGGCTTGTGTTCCAGAGCCAGCTGTTCCATTTCGTCATAGTCCACGCGTCCCGTTTCGCGATTCAGGTTGTAACCTACAGGGTTGTACAGGATGCCCGAAGTGTTCACCTTCGACCCGTGCGAAAGGTGGCCGCCGTGGTCAAGGTTCAGGCCCATGAACGTGTCGCCCGCTTTCAGCACGGCGAGGAATACAGCCGCATTGGCCTGTGCACCCGAGTGGGGCTGCACGTTGACATATTCCGCACCGAAGAGCTGCTTGGCCCGTTCGATAGCCAGGTTCTCAGTCTGGTCAACCACGCCGCAGCCGCCATAGTAGCGCTTGCCGGGATAACCTTCAGCATATTTGTTGGTGAGCCACGAGCCCATGGCACGCATCACCTGGTCGCTCACAAAGTTCTCGGAGGCGATCAGCTCCATGCCGCGCAGCTGACGCTGGTGCTCCTGTTCGATAAGGTCGAAAATTTCAGTGTCTTGTTTCATGATGGTATGATGGAAATAGCGTGAGAAATCACGGGGTTACACAATCTTCACGTTTTCGAGCGGCTGCTCCTTTTCGCAGTAGTCGCAGCGTATAATGCCGGCCTCGCCGTCGCTCACATGGAAGCGCGTGGCCATCGGCTCGTTGTTGGTGATGCACTTCGGATTGGCACATTTCACGATGCCGGTGATGACCTGCGGCAGTGTGACGCATTTCTTTTCGACCACCTCGTAGTCCTTGATGATACAGAGCGTCACGTTGGGAGCCACCACGCTCAGCGTGTTCAGTTCGGCATCGCTGAAGAACTTGCCGTTCACCTTGATGATGCTTTTCAGCCCCATTTTCGAGCTGGGCAGGTTGTAGCCCACCATGACGGACGACTTCAGCTGTTCGAGGTGCAACAGCCTGACAACCTGAAAGAGTTTGTTGGAGGGAATATGGTCAATCACGGTGCCGTTCTCAATGGCGGCCACCATTAGCTCTTGGCGTTTCATGACATACAGAAGTTTTGGAGTGACAAATACGGGAGAGGGTAGGGGGATGGCTGGTCAGCAAATCTGTTGGAGGGCCATATCCTCGGGCGTGATGCCCAGCACATCGCAGATAATGGCCTGGCGGGCAAACAGTCCGTTGCGGGCCTGCTCGAAGTAGTAGGCATGCGGGTCGTTGTCCACGTCGTAGGCAATCTCGTTCACGCGGGGCAGCGGGTGCAGGATCTTCATGTTGGGGCGCGCCTGCTTCAGCATCGAGGCCCGCAGGATATACACGTCCTTCACCCGTTCATATTCCATAAGGTCGGTGAAGCGTTCGCGCTGTACGCGGGTCATATAGAGAATGTCGGCGCCCGCAATGATGTCGGCATTGAAGTCCTCGTGCTCCACATAGCGGATGTGCTGTTCGCGGCAGTAAGCCTTGTACTCCTCAGGCATGGCCAGCTCCTTAGGAGCAATGAAGTGGAAGGTCGGATTGAAGTGGCGCATGGCCATCAGCAGCGAATGCACGGTTCGGCCATACTTCAGGTCGCCGACCAGGAAGATGTTCAGGTCGTCGAGCGTTCCCTGCGTCTTGTAGATGCTGTAGAGGTCGAGCATCGTCTGCGAAGGGTGCTGGTTCGCACCGTCCCCCGCGTTCACCACCGGCACGGGCGACACCTCGCTGGCATAGCGTGCCGCTCCCTCCAGATAGTGGCGCATCACGATTACGTCGGCATAGTTGCTTACCATCATGATAGTGTCCTTCAGCGTTTCGCCCTTGGTAGAGCTGGTCACCTTCGGGTCAGTAAAGCCTATGACGCGGGCCCCGAGGCGGTTGGCCGCCGTTTCGAAGGAGAGTCGGGTGCGTGTTGACGGTTCGAAGAAGAGCGTGGCCACCACGCGGTTGTCGAGAATCTTGCGGTTCGGGCATTTTTCAAATTCCTGTGCCATGCCGATGAGGTGCATGATTTTCTCCCTCGACAGGTTGGCAATGGTTACAAAGCTGCGTTTGGAGTTCATAACGTTGGGGATGTTACGTTCTTATGATGGGCGACCACAGCAGAAGGCCGGAGCGGGCCAGACCGCCGTGCTTGTCGTCGTTGTTGTCGTTGGTTGTTCAGGTCGTTTAGCATGGTTGCGGCTGTCCGGGACAGACCGAAAGTGCGGTGTGTCCGCCGTTTGCCGCCACCGGTCATTACACAATCTCCTCGAAGGCAAAGGGGAGCACGCACTCCACACCCTCCATTACTGTCACGGTCGTCCTGCCGGCCAGCAACAGCCTGATGGGCTGCCCGCCGCGTTTCTGCGCTTCGAGCAGTGCCTGCCTGCACACACCGCAGGGCGCGACAGGTTGCTGCGTCAGCTCTCCGTCGGTGCCGCGTGCTGCAATGGCAATGGCCTTGACAGCTGCGTCAGGGTATTGGGCCTGGGCATAGAACAGGGCCGTGCGTTCGGCACAGGTACCGGCACCGAAAGCCGCATTCTCCTGATTGCTGCCGCACACGCAGTGTCCGCCCTCCAACAAGATGGCAGCCCCCACACAGAAGTGTGAGTAAGGAGCGTAAGCCGTGCGGGTAGCCTGTTGTGCCAGCTCCACCAGTTTTCGGTCGGGTTCGTCCAACTCTTCGGGCGCACACAGCGCGAAGTGTATGACGGTTTGTTTTTTTTCCATGGTGCGTAATGAGGTAATCATCGATTGACCGCCCAAAAGTACGAAGAAGTTTCGCATAGCCGCAGCCTGCGGCCCTCTTTTTTTGAAAAAAGTGGGGGAAGGTAGGTGGATTGAGCTGGAAGTGTCCAGGCTGGTATTTCCGTGTTTCAGTTTAGGGGACTATAAAGCAACTATTAGTGCGGAAGAACTCCAACCGGCTAAAGTAACTGGATAACCTCATAACTATATAGGGGTTTCATCAGGTTGCGTTCTTTGTCAAACAATCAAATTTGAACACCTGCTTATACGTATTTTTAATGCCGTAAAAATCGTTCAACCCTTCAGCCGCCCTTCTATTATTGTTGATTCTCAGCGTAAAAGTGGCTGAAGGGTTTTGTTTTCAAACCCTTCAGGAAGGTTCAGCTTGACTTGGTAAAACAAGGCCAGGGCCAGATCAAACAACTCGTCATGTTGTCAGTCCTAAGTCTGGACTTGTTGGCGTGATGTGAGGGTTGGTACGGACGACGGGGCAACGCTCAAAGCAATACCTGCGGCTGAAGCTTCCTGAAGGGTTTGAAAACAAAACCCTTCAGCCACTTTTACGCTGAGAATCAACGATAATGAAGGGTTGGCTGAAGGGTTGAAACATTTTTCGGGACATCTAAATACGTATATAGGAGCGTTCAGAGACAGGACTGTCGGACAGCCTTTCAGTCTCCCTCTCAGTAGAAGTAGTACTGACATTGCAGTTGAAGTACTACTTCTACTGGCGATGAAGTACTACTTCTCCGGCCGAGAAGTAGTACTTCTTTTTCTGAGAAGCAGAATGCACCTATTACTGGCTTTGGAAAAGCTCGCTCCTAAA
>JBJEAF010000202.1:0-8844 GCA_051868755.1 Alloprevotella sp. | reverse complement strand
ACAATAACTGCGGCTAAGAGGCGACGGTGCACTGGGAGGGCGAGCAAAAGCCCGCTTAAATATATTCCTGGCGGGCTGGAAGCCCGCCCTCCCAGTGCACCATCGCCTCGTATATACTCCTATATATAATAAGGAGTGTACGGCGGGGCTATGCCTCGGTGCAGTCCTTCAGACGGTGGGAGATGCGCATGGCGCAGAAGTTCGGTCCGCACATGGTGCAGAACTCGCCGTTCTCGTAGTGGGCATCCTTATAATATTGGGTGGCCAGTTCGGGGTCAAGGCTCAGGTTGAACTGGTCCTTCCAGCGAAATTCGTAGCGTGCTTTCGACAAGGCATTGTCGCGGACCTGTGCGCCGGGATGCCCTTTGGCCAAGTCGGCGGCATGGGCGGCAATCTTGTAGGTCACTACGCCGGTGCGCACGTCTTCGCGGTTGGGCAGGGCCAGATGTTCCTTGGGCGTGACGTAGCAGAGCATGGCCGTGCCGAGTGCGCCGATGATAGAGGCACCGATGGCCGAAGTGATGTGGTCATAGCCGGGCGCAATGTCGGTGACCAACGGGCCCAGCGTGTAGAAGGGAGCTTCGTGGCACTTCTCGATTTGCCGCTGCATGTTTTCGGGAATCTTGTGCATGGGCACGTGGCCCGGCCCTTCGATGAATGCCTGTACGCCCTTGGCCCAGGCACGGGTGACCAGTTCGCCCATGGTGTCGAGTTCGGCAAACTGGGCACGGTCGTTGGCGTCGTAGATAGAGCCGGGTCTGAGGCCGTCGCCCAGCGAGATGGCCACATCGTATTGGGCGCAGAGGTCACAGATGTCGTCGAAGTGTTCATAGAGGAAGCTTTCGCGGTCGTTCTGGATGCACCATTCCGAGATGATGCTGCCGCCGCGGCTCACCATGCCCGTCATGCGGCCTTGCGAGAGGTGGATGTTCTGGCGGCGGATGCCACAGTGAATGGTGAAGTAGTCCACACCCTGTTCGCACTGCTCGACGAGCGTGTCGCGGAAGAGTTCCCACGTGAGGTTCTTGGCCACGCCGTGTACCTTCTCCATGGCCTGGTACATGGGCACGGTGCCTACCGGCACAGGGCAGTTGCGCACAATCCATTCGCGCGTTTCGTGGATGTTGTCGCCGGTCGAAAGGTCCATCAGCGTGTCGCCTCCCCACTTGCAGCTCCACACCGCCTTTTCGACTTCTTCTTCAATCGACGAGGTCGTGGCAGAGTTTCCGATGTTGGTGTTGATCTTCACCAGGAAGTTGCGGCCGATAATCATAGGCTCGGCTTCAGGGTGGTTGATGTTGGCCGGGATAACTGCGCGTCCGGCAGCGATTTCGCTGCGCACGAACTCGGGCGTGATGTGGGTCTCGATGCCCAGTTCCCGGCAGTTCATGTTTTCGCGTATGGCCACATATTCCATTTCGGGTGTGATGATGCCCTGTTTGGCCAGTGCCATTTGGGTAATGGCAGCACCGGGCAGGGCACGCAGCGGCAGGTGGTGGTGGGCAAAGCGCAGGTGGTCAAGCTCCTTGTTGGCCAAGCGTTCGCGGCAGTAGGTTGAGGTGAACTCCGTCAGGCGTTCCACGCCGCCCCGTTTCAGAATCCACTCCTCGCGCAGTCGCGGCAGTCCCTTCTTGAGGTCCACTTCGATGTGCGGGTCAGAGTAGGGGCCGCTGGTGTCGTACACCACAACGGGGGCGTTCTCGGTGTAGGTCTTGTGGCCTTGCGCGTCTTTGGTGACGGTAGGTGTCAGCTTGATTTGGCGCATGGCCACTCGAATGTCGGGGTGGATTTCGCCTTGCAGATAAATCTTCTCGCTGCTGGGATAGCTTATTTTCATTTTTTGATCATTCATGGCTATGATGTGTGTGAGCACTTCGCTCGGTTTGGGGTTTCAGGAGGTTTCAGAGGGTTTCGTCAGCTTGCAGGAACTGCCGGATGGCCTCTTGCGGGTCATCGGCGCGCAATACCGCTCCGCTCACGGCGATGCCTTGCACGCCCGTGTCGAGCAAGGGCATGACATCCTCCAGCTCGATGCCGCCAATGGCGCAGACAGGGATGCGGAGGTTCTCGGCTTGCAGGGCCTGCATGATGTGGCGGTAGCCGTCCAGTCCGAGCGTGGGAGCCAGCTTTTCCTTGGTCGTAGTGAAGCGGAAAGGGCCGCAGCCCACGTAGTCGGCACTTTGGGCTTTCAGCGCGCGAATCTGTCCGAAGGTGTTGGCCGTGCCGCCTATAATAAAGCCTTCGCCCAGCAGTTGCCGCGCTTCGGCCACAGGCATGTCGTTCTGTCCCAAGTGGACTCCGTCGGCCTCCACCTTACGGCACAGTTCCACCCGGTCATCAATAATAAAGGTGGCTCCATGTTCGCGGCACGCTTGCAGCAAGCGTCGGGCGATGGGTTCGACTTCATCGTCTGCGGCATCCTTCATGCGCAGCTGAATCCACTTGCAGCCTCCCGACAGGGCCAGGAGAGCTGATTCTTCGTAGCCGATGTTCGGGGTTGTGTGCGTGATGAATTGTACGGGTACCATTTTATAATGAGATGTTTGGTTTGGCTTGACACAGGCTCCACATGGGCCTTGGGATAAATGCAAAACCTCGGGGTAACAGTTCTATGCAGTACGCTATCCCTTCGCCGGCATTGTCCGGAACAGGTTCAGAGGGTATAATCTCAGCACGCCAACTGAACGTGCACCCCTTAGCATTTGCGGGCAAAATTACAGCAAACCTATAGGTAGGCAAAGAAAAAAGGAAAAAGTTTTTGTGCGGTGGGCGTGGTCTGTTTCGTGGGGAAGGAACTTCTATGCTGTCCTGTTGTCAGCAGTCAGCTCCGCATGAGCCTTCCCTTTGTGGCACAGTGTGGCATAGTAGCCCAGCTTGTAGAGCTTGAAAACCAGCAGGTTCGGACGGCTCCCCAGCAGATTGTGCCTGAGCATGGGGCGTGTGAGCTGGAACAGACCGCACGCCACACGGTGCAGATGCCAACGTTGCAACAGGCGCAATGCGCGCGACGGACCCGCTTCGCGTTGCATCAGACCGTCCAGCCCGGTCAGCGTCAGCAGGGCCGTTTCTGTCTTGTGCAGAAAGTCTTCGTTGCGGTCAATGCCCGTGTGGATTAGCGGATTGTCAATGTGCTTCACCGTCAGTCCGCGGCGTTTCAACTCCAGTCCCAGCAAGGCATCTTCGTAGCCGTATGCCCGACAGCGCAGGTCGAAGCGCAGGTCGCCCAACGCCTTCTTGTCGAGCAGCAGGTTGAAGGTGCTCAGGTGCAGGCAGGGGTCGGCTGTTCCCTGTAGCAGGGCCTGGCGGTGATGCATGGCCTGCTGCTCATACTTGAACCTGAGTTCACATCCCTTCGGCGCTGGGCCTTCGGGATTGCGCAAGCTGCCGCATACGACAGCCGCATCATGGCGCGCCTGCCAGTAACGGCGCACAAAGTCGGGGGTACACACTGCCGCATCGGCATCCATGAGCACCACATGCCTGAAGCGCGCATGGTCAATCAGCCAGTTGCACAACAATGCTCTCCCGCAGTTCGTCTGGTGTTCCACCAACCGTGTGCCGGGCAGCTGGTTGAGCAGCCGATTGGCTGCTACCGTGGTGCTGTCGTCCGATGCGTCATCGGCCACAATCACCTCAAAGTCGAAGCGGCCGCCTTCTTCGCGCCGCAGAGCTTCGGCCTGTGTCACCACCGCCTGAACCAGTGCGGTGCATACAAAATTATGGGTGGGAATGATGAAGGAAAGCATGGGCGTACAGTGGATTTTGGTGCCGGCGTGGCATAAATTGAGGCCACGAAATTACAACAAAAGGCGTGATTTTGGCAAGTTGACTGTAACTAATTGCTCCTAAAAACTGCAAGAATGCTGATTTTCAGTCTAAAAGTACTTTCTATTTGAAACAAATCTCTACTTTTGCACCACGTAAGCAACACGCATGTGTCTGTCGTCCGACGTATGTGCCGGCCGGCAGGTTGCCGCGAAGCAGAAAGATTGATTGTTTAACTAAATACGATTTCAACATGTTTGAAGAGAAGACCGGTGCTTTGGCCGGAAAGATTTGGGAAGCCCTGAACGAGGGTGGCAAACTCACTGGCAAGGACTTGAAGAAGGCCACAAAGATTCGTGCCGACAAGGACCTTTATCTGGGTCTGGGTTGGCTGCTCCGCGAAGGCAAGCTCGAAATTGCCGAAGTGGAGAAGGACATCGAGGTTTCCTTGAAGTAAAGCGCATTTCTGATTTCTTCAGAAAGCTCACTTGATCGAGGTTGTGAGGTAACGGTGTTGCTGTCGGGGCTAAGGCCGCGATTGAATTGACAGCAGCAGGTTTACTTCATGACCTTAGTTGTTTTTTAGGGGTGAGGTTTATAAGCATGCCCCGAAGAATACAATTGTGCAAAGCTTTTACGAAAATTCGCGGACAATTCACGGTAATTCGCGTTCTTCTTTTTTTGAACGTGAATGCCCGCGAATTGTCCGCGAATTTTCGTAAATGATATTTCAGAAAATCTCAAAGGATTGTCGTGCTCAAATTCTTACCAGGCGAACAGCGGGTACTGTTGCATGGTCTCGTTTACGCGTGCACGTACCGAAGCGATGACTTTTTCGTCCTCGGGTGCATTCAGCACCTCTTCGATCAGTTCGGCAATGAGCACCATGAGGTCTTCCTTCGCGCCGCGTGTGGTGATGGCCGGTGTGCCGAGTCGGATGCCCGAGGTCTGGAAGGCCGAGCGGCTGTCGAAGGGGACCATGTTCTTGTTCACCGTGATGTCGGCTGCTACCAATGCGTTCTCGGCCACCTTGCCCGTCAGGTCAGGATATTTGCTGCGCAGGTCCACCAGCATGGAGTGGTTGTCAGTGCCGCCGCTCACGATGCCGAAGCCGCGCTTCGTCAGTTCGTCGGCCAGACAGGCAGCGTTCTTCTTCACCTGCAGGGCGTAAGCCTTGAACTCAGGTTGCAGTGCCTCGCCGAAGGCCACAGCCTTGGCGGCAATGACGTGTTCGAGCGGTCCGCCCTGAATGCCCGGGAACACCGCGCTGTTCAACAGCTGGCCCATAGTCTTCACCACCCCCTTCGGTGTAGTCAGTCCCCAGGGATTTTCGAAGTCCTTGCCCATCAGGATCATGCCGCCGCGCGGTCCGCGTAAGGTCTTGTGGGTGGTGGTCGTCACGATGTGTGCATACTTGACCGGATTGTCGAGCAGTCCTGCGGCAATCAGTCCGGCAGGGTGCGCCATGTCAACCATAAAGATAGCCCCCACCTTGTCAGCAATGCTGCGCATACGGGCATAGTCCCATTCGCGGCTGTAGGCCGAGCCGCCGCCAATGATCAGCTTAGGCTTGTGTTCCAGAGCCAGCTGTTCCATTTCGTCATAGTCCACGCGTCCCGTTTCGCGATTCAGGTTGTAACCTACAGGGTTGTACAGGATGCCCGAAGTGTTCACCTTCGACCCGTGCGAAAGGTGGCCGCCGTGGTCAAGGTTCAGGCCCATGAACGTGTCGCCCGCTTTCAGCACGGCGAGGAATACAGCCGCATTGGCCTGTGCACCCGAGTGGGGCTGCACGTTGACATATTCCGCACCGAAGAGCTGCTTGGCCCGTTCGATAGCCAGGTTCTCAGTCTGGTCAACCACGCCGCAGCCGCCATAGTAGCGCTTGCCGGGATAACCTTCAGCATATTTGTTGGTGAGCCACGAGCCCATGGCACGCATCACCTGGTCGCTCACAAAGTTCTCGGAGGCGATCAGCTCCATGCCGCGCAGCTGACGCTGGTGCTCCTGTTCGATAAGGTCGAAAATTTCAGTGTCTTGTTTCATGATGGTATGATGGAAATAGCGTGAGAAATCACGGGGTTACACAATCTTCACGTTTTCGAGCGGCTGCTCCTTTTCGCAGTAGTCGCAGCGTATAATGCCGGCCTCGCCGTCGCTCACATGGAAGCGCGTGGCCATCGGCTCGTTGTTGGTGATGCACTTCGGATTGGCACATTTCACGATGCCGGTGATGACCTGCGGCAGTGTGACGCATTTCTTTTCGACCACCTCGTAGTCCTTGATGATACAGAGCGTCACGTTGGGAGCCACCACGCTCAGCGTGTTCAGTTCGGCATCGCTGAAGAACTTGCCGTTCACCTTGATGATGCTTTTCAGCCCCATTTTCGAGCTGGGCAGGTTGTAGCCCACCATGACGGACGACTTCAGCTGTTCGAGGTGCAACAGCCTGACAACCTGAAAGAGTTTGTTGGAGGGAATATGGTCAATCACGGTGCCGTTCTCAATGGCGGCCACCATTAGCTCTTGGCGTTTCATGACATACAGAAGTTTTGGAGTGACAAATACGGGAGAGGGTAGGGGGATGGCTGGTCAGCAAATCTGTTGGAGGGCCATATCCTCGGGCGTGATGCCCAGCACATCGCAGATAATGGCCTGGCGGGCAAACAGTCCGTTGCGGGCCTGCTCGAAGTAGTAGGCATGCGGGTCGTTGTCCACGTCGTAGGCAATCTCGTTCACGCGGGGCAGCGGGTGCAGGATCTTCATGTTGGGGCGCGCCTGCTTCAGCATCGAGGCCCGCAGGATATACACGTCCTTCACCCGTTCATATTCCATAAGGTCGGTGAAGCGTTCGCGCTGTACGCGGGTCATATAGAGAATGTCGGCGCCCGCAATGATGTCGGCATTGAAGTCCTCGTGCTCCACATAGCGGATGTGCTGTTCGCGGCAGTAAGCCTTGTACTCCTCAGGCATGGCCAGCTCCTTAGGAGCAATGAAGTGGAAGGTCGGATTGAAGTGGCGCATGGCCATCAGCAGCGAATGCACGGTTCGGCCATACTTCAGGTCGCCGACCAGGAAGATGTTCAGGTCGTCGAGCGTTCCCTGCGTCTTGTAGATGCTGTAGAGGTCGAGCATCGTCTGCGAAGGGTGCTGGTTCGCACCGTCCCCCGCGTTCACCACCGGCACGGGCGACACCTCGCTGGCATAGCGTGCCGCTCCCTCCAGATAGTGGCGCATCACGATTACGTCGGCATAGTTGCTTACCATCATGATAGTGTCCTTCAGCGTTTCGCCCTTGGTAGAGCTGGTCACCTTCGGGTCAGTAAAGCCTATGACGCGGGCCCCGAGGCGGTTGGCCGCCGTTTCGAAGGAGAGTCGGGTGCGTGTTGACGGTTCGAAGAAGAGCGTGGCCACCACGCGGTTGTCGAGAATCTTGCGGTTCGGGCATTTTTCAAATTCCTGTGCCATGCCGATGAGGTGCATGATTTTCTCCCTCGACAGGTTGGCAATGGTTACAAAGCTGCGTTTGGAGTTCATAACGTTGGGGATGTTACGTTCTTATGATGGGCGACCACAGCAGAAGGCCGGAGCGGGCCAGACCGCCGTGCTTGTCGTCGTTGTTGTCGTTGGTTGTTCAGGTCGTTTAGCATGGTTGCGGCTGTCCGGGACAGACCGAAAGTGCGGTGTGTCCGCCGTTTGCCGCCACCGGTCATTACACAATCTCCTCGAAGGCAAAGGGGAGCACGCACTCCACACCCTCCATTACTGTCACGGTCGTCCTGCCGGCCAGCAACAGCCTGATGGGCTGCCCGCCGCGTTTCTGCGCTTCGAGCAGTGCCTGCCTGCACACACCGCAGGGCGCGACAGGTTGCTGCGTCAGCTCTCCGTCGGTGCCGCGTGCTGCAATGGCAATGGCCTTGACAGCTGCGTCAGGGTATTGGGCCTGGGCATAGAACAGGGCCGTGCGTTCGGCACAGGTACCGGCACCGAAAGCCGCATTCTCCTGATTGCTGCCGCACACGCAGTGTCCGCCCTCCAACAAGATGGCAGCCCCCACACAGAAGTGTGAGTAAGGAGCGTAAGCCGTGCGGGTAGCCTGTTGTGCCAGCTCCACCAGTTTTCGGTCGGGTTCGTCCAACTCTTCGGGCGCACACAGCGCGAAGTGTATGACGGTTTGTTTTTTTTCCATGGTGCGTAATGAGGTAATCATCGATTGACCGCCCAAAAGTACGAAGAAGTTTCGCATAGCCGCAGCCTGCGGCCCTCTTTTTTTGAAAAAAGTGGGGGAAGGTAGGTGGATTGAGCTGGAAGTGTCCAGGCTGGTATTTCCGTGTTTCAGTTTAGGGGACTATAAAGCAACTATTAGTGCGGAAGAACTCCAACCGGCTAAAGTAACTGGATAACCTCATAACTATATAGGGGTTTCATCAGGTTGCGTTCTTTGTCAAACAATCAAATTTGAACACCTGCTTATACGTATTTTTAATGCCGTAAAAATCGTTCAACCCTTCAGCCGCCCTTCTATTATTGTTGATTCTCAGCGTAAAAGTGGCTGAAGGGTTTTGTTTTCAAACCCTTCAGGAAGGTTCAGCTTGACTTGGTAAAACAAGGCCAGGGCCAGATCAAACAACTCGTCATGTTGTCAGTCCTAAGTCTGGACTTGTTGGCGTGATGTGAGGGTTGGTACGGACGACGGGGCAACGCTCAAAGCAATACCTGCGGCTGAAGCTTCCTGAAGGGTTTGAAAACAAAACCCTTCAGCCACTTTTACGCTGAGAATCAACGATAATGAAGGGTTGGCTGAAGGGTTGAAACATTTTTCGGGACATCTAAATACGTATATAGGAGCGTTCAGAGACAGGACTGTCGGACAGCCTTTCAGTCTCCCTCTCAGTAGAAGTAGTACTGACATTGCAGTTGAAGTACTACTTCTACTGGCGATGAAGTACTACTTCTACTGGCGTTGAAGTACTACTTCTACTGGCGTTGAAGTACTACTTCTCCGGTCGAGAAGTAGTACTTCATTTTCTGAGAAGCAGAATGCACCTATTACTGGCTTTGGAAAAGCTCGCTCCTAAA
>JBJEAF010000201.1:0-2291 GCA_051868755.1 Alloprevotella sp. | reverse complement strand
TGAAACACTTTCTGGAACTGGTTGCCGACGACCTGATTCAGCGCATCGGCCCCGACTTGAGCCATACGGCTGTCATCTTCCCCAACAAACGAGCCAGCCTGTTCTTCAACGAACAGCTGCTTCCGGCTGACGGCCGCCCCGTTTGGTCACCCCGCTACCTCACCATCAACGAGCTGTTCCTTTCGCTCACCGACAAACGCGTGGCCGACCCTATCGACACGGTGTGCCGGCTCTATCAGCACTACACGCGCCTCACGGGGAGCAACGAAACGCTCGACTTCTTCTATGGCTGGGGCGAACGGCTGCTGGCCGACTTTGACGACATCGACAAGAACCGCGCCGATGCCGCCAAGGTGTTTCGCGACCTGCGCGACTACGGCGAACTCGAAAGCCACGACTTTCTGACCGACGAACAGGTCGCACAGCTCAACCGCTTCGTGCACGACTTTTCGAGGGAGAAGCTCACTCACCTGCGCACGAACTTCAGCCGGCTGTGGAACCACCTGTTTGAACTCTATCAGGCACTGCGCGGCGACCTGGCGCAAACCGGCGAAGCCTACGAGGGGCAGCTCTTCCGCGAGGTGGCCGAAGCACTCGAACGGCAAGCGCTGGCTGTCCCCGACGAACTGCAGCATGTGGCCTTTGTGGGCTTCAATGTCATCGACCGGGTGGAACACACCCTGTTCAGCGTGTTGCAACGTGAAGGCAGGGCGTTGTTCTACTGGGACTACGACACCTATTATGCCCGCCAGGACTGCACCGCGACACTTCACGAAGCGGGACTGTTCATGCAGGCTAACCTGCGCGACTTTCCGAACGCACTCGACGAAGCATCGGGATGTTTCGACAACCTAATGCGGCAACGCCACTCGCGCACACTGCGCTACATCGGTGCTCCCACCGAACTGGCGCAGGCACAGTATGTGGCGCAATGGCTGGGCGACCCCGCCCACTTCAACCCCATGCAGGGGCGGCGCACGGCAGTGGTGCTGTGTAACGAGGCCCTGTTGCAACCCGTCCTGCACGCACTCCCTTCGCAGGTAAGCGAGGTGAACATCACCAAGGGGTTCCAGCTGAGCCACACCCGGGCCTACGCCTTCCTGCAGCGGCAGATGCGGCAAATCGAAGCCGAACTCGATGCCGAAGCCGTGCGCCGGCGAAGCGAGTCCCAGACTCATGGCCGCTTCGTCCTGCCTGTCGGCGAAGCCTGTCTGCCCTACCTGCAACGGCTGTTGCAGCAAACGTCCGGTGAGGCACGCAAACTGGGACAAGCCCCTGAAGCTGACGACCCGCAGATGCGCGTGCTCGACACCGAAGCCTTCTTCCAAACCTACACCACGCTCAACCGCATGGCGAGGCTCGTCGAATGTGGCCGACTGCCCGTTCAGCTGGCCACACTGTTCAGGCTCACGAGCCAGGTGCTGCGCAGCACGACCATACCCTTTCATGGCGAACCGGCCGTGGGCTTGCAAGTCATGGGTGTGCTCGAGACCCGCTGCTTGGACTTCGACAACCTCCTCATGCTCTCGGTGGGCGAAGGCGTATTGCCCACCAAGGGCAACGACGGATCGTTCATCCCCTACCTGATTCGCAAGCAGCACCGCCTGACCACCCCCGACCGCCAAGTGGCGGTCTACGCCTACTACTTCCACCGCCTGCTGCAACGTGCCGGACACGCCGAACTGCTCTACAACACCTCGACCGAAGGCATGAACCGGGGTGAAATGTCGCGCTTTATGCGTGCGCTGCTCGTCGAAGCCGAAGGCCGGCTGCCCATTCAGCACGCGGTGCTCGAAAGCACGCCGCGCTGCGTGAGCCTTTCGCCTGTCGTTCAGGCTGCTGCGGATGCCGGCCAGCAACCCCTGCTCACGCGGATCTCGCCTTCAGCCCTGAAGTGTTACTTCAAGTGTCCGCTCCAGTTCTACTACCATTATATAGAACGGTTAGACGCTCCCCAGGCCGACGACCCCATCATCAACGCCAATGATTTCGGGGCGGTCTTCCACCGGGCGGCCGAACGGCTGTTCACCGAACACTTCGACGCCCGCACGCGGCCCGTCACACCCGAAGCCATCAAGCAGTTCCTGCAACAAGGAGGCTCGCGGTTACTGGCGCAGCTCACGAACGAATGTTTCGACGAGCTCCACGTGCCGGCCCACCACATCACGGCCCGTGCCGCAGCCAGCTATCTCTCCCGACTGCTGACGTGCGAAGCTGGCGAAGGCCGCCACGGAAGGCTCCCCGCACAGTGGTTCAGGGTGCTCGATGCCGAACAGGAACACCGCATCACG
>JBJEAF010000200.1:0-2295 GCA_051868755.1 Alloprevotella sp. | reverse complement strand
AGGAGCATACGCCCGGCCCGTCCGCCGCCTCCCTTGTCGACATCGGCAATGGCGGGGGTGACCAGTCCGACTATAATCAACGGCACTAAAAAGCCCAGAAACTGGCTGAACAGCACGTTGAAGGTGACAAACAGACGTACTGGCAGCTGGGGCGTGACGATGCCCAAGCCAATGCCCAAGGCAATGGCGATAACGATGCGGGGCAACAGTCCGATTTTGGGATGTTTCATAGAAAGGGGGGATTTATATATTTCTTCTAAGGTTATGAGGTTATAACATTACTACTTGAGCGGTAGAGGCGCAAACGGCTGGGAGCGCGGGCCTCCACCGCTCAAGTAGTAACATTATAACCTCATAACCTTAATTCTCATAACCTTATCTCTCATAATCCAAGAAATATCCCGACAGGGCGCGCGCCGTATGCCCTTTGCCCGCGCGGACCACCTCTTCGGGCGTTCCGGCGGCCACCACCAGTCCTCCTTCGCGGCCTCCTTCGGGCCCGAGGTCGATGATGTGGTCGGCACACTTGATGACGTCGGGGTTGTGCTCGATGATGACGATGCTGTGGCCGCGCTCCACCAAGGCGTTGAACGAGGTGAGGAGGCGGTCGATGTCGTGGAAGTGCAGACCCGTGGTGGGTTCGTCGAAGATGAAGAGCGTGGGCACCGTCTTTTCCTGGCTCAGGTAGTAGGCCAGCTTCACGCGCTGGTTCTCGCCGCCCGAGAGGGTGGAGCTGCTCTGGCCCAGCTTGATGTAGCCCAGACCCACGTCCTGCAAGGGCTTGAGGCGCGCCACGATACGCGGTTGGCCGTGCGCCGTGAAGAACTCAATGGCTTGGTTGACCGTCATTTCGAGCACGTCGTAGATGTTCTTGCCCTCAAAGCGCACTTCGAGCACGTCGCTCTTGAAGCGGCGGCCATGGCAAGCCTCGCACTCCAGCACCAAGTCGGCCATAAACTGCATTTCGACCTTCACCACGCCTTCGCCCTTGCACTCCTCACAGCGTCCGCCGTCGGCGTTGAACGAGAAGTGCGCGGGGGTGAAGTCCATTTGCTTGGCCAGAGGTTGTGCCGCCATCAGCTTGCGGATTTCGTCGTATGCCTTCACATAGGTCACGGGATTGGAACGCGTGGAACGGCCAATGGGATTCTGGTCGACAAACTCCACCGACTGTACCGCGTCGAGGTCACCTTCCAGCCCGGCAAACTCGCCCGGACGGTCGGCCACCTCATCCAAGTGGCGCTTCATGGCCCTGAAGAGAATGTCGCGCACGAGGGTGGACTTGCCCGAACCGCTCACGCCCGTCACCACGGTAATGACATTGAGCGGGAACTCCACGTCGATGCCCTTGAGGTTGTTCTCCCGCGCGCCCTTCACGCGGATGCTGCGGTTCCAGGCACGGCGCGACTGCGGCAGGGCAATCTGTTCGGTGCCGAACAGGTAGTTCAGCGTGTGGGAGCGGTTTCCTTCGGGCAACTGCTCGGGCAGCTGTCCGGCAAACACCACCTGGCCGCCCAACCGTCCCGCCTCCGGCCCGATGTCAACCAGCATGTCGGCCGCACGCATCATTTCCTCATCGTGCTCGACGACCAGCACCGTGTTGCCCAGGTCGCGCAGTTCCTTCAGCACCCCGATGAGGCGCGCCGTGTCGCGCGGATGCAGGCCGATGCTCGGCTCGTCGAGGATGTAGAGCGAACCAACGAGCGAAGAGCCGAGCGAGGTGGCCAGATTGATGCGCTGGCTTTCGCCGCCCGACAGCGAGTTCGACAAGCGGTCGAGTGTGAGATAGTCCAGTCCCACTGCCGACAAGAAGCGCAGGCGGTTGCGGATCTCCGTGAGCAGCCGCTTGGCCACTGCGGCATCATGCGCGTCGAGTTCGAGCTGTTCGAAGAAGGGGAGCAACTCCTTGATAGGCCAGCGCACCAGCTCCGTTATGGAGCGTCCGCCGACCTTGACCCACTCGGCTTCGGGTTTCAGCCGCGAACCGTGACACACGGGACAGACCGTGCGTCCGCGGTAGCGCGCCAGCATCACACGGTACTGAATCTTGTACTGATTGCGCTCCAGCATGTCGAAGAAAGCGTCGATGCTCACCCTCTCCTCTTCGGGCAGGGCCATTTCCTCGGCATCACCGTGCCAGAGCAGGTTCTTCTGCTTCTGCGTCAGCTTGTAGTAAGGTTCGAACACGGGGAAGTCCTTGTGTGCGCAGCGGCGTATGAACTCGTCCTTCCAAGCCCCCATCTTCTCGCCGCGCCAGCAGACTACCGCGCCGTCGTAGACGCTCTTCGACGAGTC
>JBJEAF010000199.1:0-9017 GCA_051868755.1 Alloprevotella sp. | reverse complement strand
CTTGCATTCACACATTTATCCAAAAATCATGCACCGGGATTTCGGCTTGAGCCGTGATTTCGGCTTGAGCCGGACAAACCGCACAGAACACACCCTGACCACGCTATCACTCCTGTCTCTCTGTCAGTCAAAACCAGCGAGAACGCGCTTTTTTTACACTCAACCGTGCGGCATTCCAATGTTTTACGTAATTTTGCAAACAAATGCAGGTGTGTCAACGGCTGTGCGATGCTGAACACAAAGCTCCGAGCGTCTGAATGGAGCTTTATGGATTTCTTCCTGCGCGACACGGCCAATCCCAAACAGAACCTGCCTTTGCTCTTTCACTTCGGCGAAAAGCGCCATATTCACAACCCTATCACAACTCTGAACAATGGGCATATTTAGTATTTTCTCAAAGAAGGAGAAAAAAGAAGTGCTGGATGCGGGACTGGAAAAGACCAAGACCAGCTTTTTCGGCAAACTGTCGCGGGCCATTGCCGGCAAAAGCAAAGTCGACGATGAAGTGCTGGACAAACTGGAGGAAATCCTCATCACCTCTGACGTGGGCACGGAAACGACCATCGACATTATTCACCGCATTGAAGAACGAGTGGCACGCGACAAATATGTGGGCACCTCCGAACTGCACCGCATTCTGAAAGAAGAAATCGGCGAGCTGCTCACTCTGAGCGGAAACAAAGAGACGGAGGGCTTCGACATTCCCGAAGACAGACGGCCATACGTGATTATGGTGGTAGGTGTGAACGGTGTGGGCAAAACCACTACCATCGGCAAACTGGCTTACCAGTTCAAGCAGGCCGGACTCAAAGTGGTGCTGGGAGCTGCCGACACCTTCCGCGCTGCCGCAGTAGAGCAATTGGTCATCTGGGGCGAACGGGTGGGCGTGCCTGTTGTCAAACAGCAGATGGGCAGCGACCCCGCCAGTGTGGCCTACGACACAATCAGCTCGGCCAAGGCCAATCAGGCTGATGTGGTCATTATCGACACGGCCGGCCGCCTGCACAACAAGGTGGGACTGATGAACGAGCTGACCAAGATCAAGCGGGTCATGCAAAAGGTGTCGCCCACGGCACCCGACGAAGTGCTGCTTGTGCTTGACGGCAGCACCGGACAGAACGCCTTCGAACAGGCCAAGCAGTTTGTCAAGGCTACCGAGGTTACGGCTCTGGCCATTACCAAACTGGACGGCACGGCCAAAGGCGGCGTGGTGCTGGGCATCTCACACGAAATGAACGTGCCGGTCAAGTACATCGGCTTAGGCGAAAAGATGACTGACCTGCAGCCCTTTAACCGCAGCGATTTTGTCGAATCGCTCTTTGAAGGACAGTCTCTGTAGGACAGCCGTTCACTCACACACTGCCATGACCCCGCCTGCTTAATCTATCCCCACCCCTTAACCCAACCACAGCTATACAACGACTGAACCAATGCGCAAGGTAGACATCATCACCATGGGATGCTCCAAGAATTTGGTGGATTCCGAACAACTGCTCAACCAATTCAAGGAACAGGGATTCCAGATATACCACAATCCCGAAACCATTCACGGCGACATTGCCATCGTGAACACGTGCGGATTCATCGGCGATGCCAAGGAGGAGAGCATCAACATGATCCTCGAACTCTGCGAGCTGAAGGAGAATGGGGAGCTGGACAAGCTGTTTGTCATGGGATGTCTGTCTGAACGCTACTTGCAGGAGCTCAAGGAGGAAATTCCGCAGGTTGACAAGTTCTACGGCAAATTCAACTGGAAAGAACTGATTGCCGACTTGGGCAGCCAATGCAACCCCGACACGCTGCAACACCGCGTGCTCACCACGCCCAAGCACTACGCTTACCTGAAAATCTCCGAGGGCTGCAACCGCCAATGTGCCTACTGTGCCATTCCCATTATCACGGGTGCCCATGTGAGCCGACCCATGGAGGAGATTCTCGACGAGGTGCGTCTGTTGGTGAGCCAGGGCGTGAAGGAGTTCCAGGTGATTGCCCAGGAACTAACCTTCTACGGCGTTGACCTGTACCAACAGCAGCGGCTGCCCGAACTGATTGAGCGTATGGCGGAGATTCCGGGTGTGGAATGGATCAGACTGCATTACGCCTACCCGGCCAACTTCCCGCTCGACCTGCTGCGCGTCATGCGCGAACACAGCAATGTGTGCAACTATCTCGACATTGCCCTGCAGCACATCTCAGACAATATGCTGCAACGCATGCACCGCCACATCAACAAGCAGCAGACCTTGGACTTGCTTCAGGAATTCAGACGGCAGGTGCCCGGCATCTGTCTCCGCACTACACTCATGGTGGGTTTCCCCGGCGAGACCGAAGCCGACTTTGCCGAACTCATGGATTTCGTGAAGGAGGCCCGCTTCGAACGGATGGGGGCCTTTGCCTACAGCGAAGAGGAAGGGACTTATGCTGCTGAGAACTATGCCGATGATGTGCCCGATGAGGTCAAGCAAAGCCGTCTGGACCAGCTCATGGCTCTGCAGGAAAGCATTGCCGCCGAAATTTCCCAACAACAGATAGGCAAGACCCTGCGCACGGTCATCGACCGCAAGGAAGGCAGCTACTACATCGGCCGGACCGAAATGGATTCGCCCGAAGTGGACTGCGAAGTGCTCATTCCCGAAGAGAGTACACCCGAAGTGCTGCCGACCGGCTCCTTCCACCAAGTATGTATCACCGATGCCGAAGAGTTCGACCTTTACGGCAAGGTGGTTTCCTGAAATCGCGAACATAGCATGAACAACAAGGATTTCATACAGACACTGGCTTCCAGCCTGTCAGTTACGCCCAAAGCGGCCCAAAAGATGACGACGGACCTCATCTCGACATTGGCCGACAGCTTAGACAGCGACACCACCCTGGCTATTCAGGGATTTGGTTCCTTCGAAGTAAAAAAGAAAATGGAACGCATCGTGGTGAATCCCGCCACCCGGCAACGCAAGCTGATCCCGCCCAAGTTGGTATTGGCCTTCAAGCCGAGTGCCGTGCTCAAGGACAAGATGCAATAAACGACACAAACCGTCCTGACGCTCTCACCGATTCTCCCACCACTCCCCTCTCCTCATTCCTATCTCATCCCCCTGTCTATGAAGAAGAAACTACTCCTACAAGATTTTGCTGACTTGCTGGCACAAAACGGGCATGCCTCCAAAAAGGAGGCCGAAAGTTTTGTGCGTGCTTTCTTTGATGTGATAGAGCAAGGACTCACCGAGGACAAGTTTGTCAAAATCAAGGGGCTCGGCACCTTTAAGCTTGTGGCTGTCAGCGAACGTGAGAGTGTCAACATCAACACGGGCGAACGCTTCCAGATTAGCGGACACACCAAAATATCCTTCACGCCCGACAACAGCATGAAGGACTTGGTGAACCGGCCCTTTGCCCACTTTGAGGCTGTCGACCTGAACGAGGACACGGATATGGCTGAACTTGACCAGGTGGACAAGGATATGGAGCTCATCATGCAGGAGGAGGAACAGGAAGAGGCCGATGACAATGACCTCAGCACAGACAACATCAAGCACACCGTGCCCAGCACCATCACAACGGGCATGAATGAAGTTGGAGACGCTGCCGAAACAACTGAGATATCGGAAGCAGAAGAGGAAGAAACAGAACAGAGTACTGCTTCAGATGAAGGGACTGAAACCGCTGAGAATCAAGAAAACTTAACCCAAACGGATATAGCCGAAAGCATCGTACAGGCCGAAACATCCGATCGGGTTGAGCCTGTCGTCATCCCTACTGAAACCGAAGCTCAGGCAACCGACGGCCAGCCTGCCTCCCCTGCTACAGAGGCAGACCACGAGCAGCCCGAAGTGACGGACGGTGAAGATGCCGAAAGCAACCTGACGGACCACGAAACAGCCCATGAAGGCGAACAAGTGCCGGCTGAGACCGAACTGCCCGCCGAAAGCGAGCCGGACGACAACAGTCCTGATTCCGCACCGACCACTACCGAAAAGGCCGAAGAAGACATCTCCGTCAGCCAACCCCGCACCATTACGCCCAATCCCACTGATTACCAGGCTACACAGGCCGACATGCTTTCGCCGCTGAACTATACCTACTGCGAGCCACCCAAGCAGCGGCGCTGGGGGTGGATACGCATCACCCTGTCCGTCCTCCTGCTGCTCTGCCTGCTCATCGCCACCTATTTCGCCGGCTACTACCGTGTGCTCTGCCCCTGTTCCATTCCCTGTCTGGCCCCCTACCTGCCACCTGTCGAGCAGGAAGCTGTGCCACAAAAGGATTCGGCAGTACAAGTCAAACCACCCGTGGCAACGCCTGCACATCCTGCCACAAAGCAAGACACGCCACGCCCGGACAGTACGGCAAAGCCTGCGCAGCAAACAGCTCCAATCAAAGAGGCGAAAAGCACTGAAAATGAACCTACAACTAAAAATAAGGTAGAGAAAAGCTCCAAACAGAAGGAAGTGGCATCTGCTGAGCCAAGCAGCGCGGCCCAACCTGCTGCGAAGCCAACCGAAACGCCGAAAGCCGATAACGACTCTGTGCCCAAACGGCCCACTACCCACAAGGTGAAGGAAGGAGAAAACCTCTACAAAATTTCCCGCCGGTACTACGGCAGCGACCAATATGTGCCTGCCATCATCCGCCTGAACCACCTGCGAAACGCCGACAACATCACCGTCGGCAGTATCATCAAACTGCCCTGACGGCATTCCCGCCTCTGGGCATATAACCTTCAGCAGCCTCCACCTGCCCTCATGCCAGATGGCCCGTCCTGCTCCTCCCTCCATGTAACGCGCTACAGCCATTGGCTTTACGGCCTGCGCGGCATACATTTGTTTCGTTCTGTCTGTCCGCAGACACATCTCCCCTCCCCATTCCCCTCAACACACTACCACTATGCAAGACTTCGTACACCTGCACGTACACACCCAATACTCCATTCTGGACGGACAAGCTTCCATTCCCAAACTGGTAGACAAGGCCATTGCCGACGGTATGCGCGGCATGGCCATGACCGACCATGGCAACATGATGGGCATCAAGGAATTCTTCAACTATACCAATAAGGTGTGTGGCAAGGCCAAGGCGGCTGTGCAGCAGGCCGAAGAGAAACTGGCCGCACTCCGTAACGGCACCTACACACCCAAACTCGACAAGGACGGCAAGAACCCTGACGAGGGCAAGGACACCGCACAGCTCATCGCCGAATGCGAAGCAACATTGGCCAAACAACGCCCCATTGCCAACTTCAAGCCGATTTTCGGTTGCGAAATGTACGTGGCACGGCGCGGCGACAAAAGCCTCAAGCGCGAACGCATCGACCAGTCTGGCTGGCACTTGGTGGTGCTGGCCAAGAACGAGAAGGGCTACCATAATCTCATCAAGCTCGTTTCCCGCTCGTGGGTAGACGGTTTCTACATGCGTCCGCGCACGGACCACAAGGACCTGCAGCAGTTCCGCGAAGGGCTCATTGTATGCTCGGCCTGTCTGGGCGGTGAGATTCCGCAGAAGATTATGCAGGGCCACATGCAGGAGGCCGAAGAGGCCGTGATGTGGTTCAAGCAGCAGTTCGGCGACGACTATTATCTGGAGCTCCAGCGCCACCAGGTGACTGACCCCAACATCCGGGCCAACCGCGAGACCTACACCGAACAGGTCAAGGTGAATGCCGAACTGCTGAAACTGGCCGAGAAGTGTGGGGTGAAATACATCTGTTCCAACGACTGCCACTTTGTCGATGAAGAGAATGCCGAGGCGCATGACCGACTGATCTGCCTCTCGACAGGCCGCGACCTCGACGATCCTAACCGTATGCTCTACACCAAGCAGGAATGGTTCAAGACACGGGCTGAAATGAACGTCGTGTTTGCCGACCTGCCCGAAGCCCTGGCCACTACCTGTGAAATCTGCGACAAGGTGGAGACCTACACCATCGACCATGCACCCATCATGCCCAACTTTGCCATTCCCGAATCGTTTGGCACAGAGGAGCAGTACCGCCAGCGCTTCACCGAGCAGGACTTGTTCGACGAATTTACCCGCGACGAGAACGGGAAGGTCGTCATGAGCGAAGAAGACGGGATGAAAAAGATCAAGAAGCTCGGCGGCTTCGACAAGCTCTACCGCATCAAGCTGGAGGCTGACTACCTGGCCAAGCTGGCCTATGAAGGGGCCAAGAGGCGGTATGGAGACCCCTTGGACGATGAGACCAACGAACGCATCAAGTTCGAATTGCACATCATGAAGACGATGGGTTTCCCGGGCTACTTCCTGATTGTGCAGGACTATATCCGGGCCGCCCGCGAAGAGCTGGATGTCAGCGTTGGCCCCGGCCGTGGTTCGGCGGCAGGAAGTGCCGTGGCCTACTGCTTGGGCATTACCCAGATTGACCCCATCAAATATGACCTGCTGTTCGAGCGTTTCCTCAATCCTGACCGTATCTCCCTGCCTGATATCGATGTGGACTTCGACGACGACGGACGCGGCCGGGTGCTCAACTGGGTGACACAGAAATATGGGGCCGACAACGTGGCCCACATCATCACCTACGGCACGATGGCCACCAAACTGGCCTTGAAAGACGTGGCCCGCGTACAGAAGCTCCCCCTCAGCGTCTCCAACAACCTCTGCAAGCTCATCCCTGACAAGTTGCCTGAAGGAGCCGACGGGAAGGTGCCCAAGATGAACCTGCCCAATGCCATTGCCGCCATACCCGAACTGCGGGAGGCCGAAACTTCGTCCGACCCCTTGCTGCGCGACACCATACGCTATGCCAAGATGCTGGAGGGTAACGTGCGCAACACCGGCGTACATGCCTGCGGCTTCATCATCTGTCGTGACAACATCTCTGACTGGGTGCCTGTTTCAACCGCCCGCGACAAGGAAACCGGCGAAGAACTCCACTGCACGCAATACGAAGGAAAGGTCATTGAAGAGACGGGCCTCATCAAGATGGACTTTCTGGGACTGAAAACCCTCTCCATCATCAAAGAGGCGGTCTACAACATAAAGCAGTCATTGGGCATTGACATCAACATCGACGAGGTGCCCATCGACGACCCTGCTACCTACCAGCTGTATTGTGACGGACGCACGGTCGGCACTTTCCAGTTTGAATCGACGGGTATGCAGAAGTATCTTCGTGAACTGCAGCCGTCTACCTTCGAGGACCTCATTGCCATGAATGCCCTCTACCGTCCGGGCCCCATGCAGTACATTCCGTCGTTCATTGCCCGCAAGCATGGTGACGAACCCATCACCTACGACTTGCCCTGCATGGAGAAATACCTGAAGGACACCTACGGCATCACCGTCTACCAGGAGCAGGTGATGCTCCTGTCGCGCGTCATCGCCAACTTCACGCGCGGCGAGAGCGATGCCTTGCGTAAGGCCATGGGTAAGAAGCTCATCGACAAGCTGAACCACATGTACCCCAAATTCATCGAGGGCGGAAAGGCCAACGGCCATGATCCCAAAATCCTCGAAAAGATTTGGAACGACTGGCGCGCCTTCGCCTCCTATGCCTTCAACAAGAGCCACGCCACCTGCTACTCCTGGGTGGCCTACCAGACGGCTTACCTCAAGGCCAACTACCCTTCTCAGTATATGGCCGGTGTCATGAGCCGAAGCCTGGCTGACATTGGTACGGTGGCCAAACTGATGGATGAATGCAAGAGCATGGGCATCAAGACCCTGGGGCCAGACATCAACGAGAGTTATCTCAAGTTCAGTGTCACACACAACGGACATATCCGCTTCGGCATGGGAGCCGTGAAAGGTGTGGGCGAAGCTGCCGTTCTCGAGATTATCCGCGAACGGGAGGCCAACGGTCCGTTTACTTCTGTGTACAATGTCGTCGAACGCATCAACCTGAACACCTGCAACAAGAAATCGCTCGAAAGCCTGGCCTTGGCGGGTGCCTTCGAAAGTTGTGACAAGATTCCACGCGAAGCCTTCGTCGAACCTGACAGCCATGGCACCATCTTCTTGGACCAGCTCATTCGCTACGGCAACCGTTATCAGGCCGACCAGATGGAAAACAAGATGTCGCTGTTCGGCCCGTCTGAAATCGTCGAGGTGGCCAAGCCTGAACCGCCCAAGGACATTGTGCCCTGGAGCGACCTGAAACGGCTGAACCGCGAGCGTGACCTCATCGGCATCTACATCTCAGGCCATCCGCTCGACAGCTACCGCATCATCATTGAGAATGTGTGCAATACGCGCATGACCGAACTGGATGACCTCGCCCCGCTCGCCGGACGTGACCTCACGCTGGGCGGTATCGTAACCAATGTGCGCGACACGCAGACGCGCACCGGAAAGCCCTGCGGATTCGTCAAGCTCGAAGACTATAGCGGAGCGGGCGAAATAGCTATCTTCGGCGATGACTGGGCACGTCTGCGCGGCTACTTCAAGGAAGGTTATTCGCTCTTCATCACTGCGCGTGCCGAACAACGGCGCTGGAAGGAAGGACAGTATGACCTCACCATTGGCCGGGTAGAATTTCTGTCCGACGTGAAAGACCAGAAAATCAAGTCCATCACCATTGACGTGCAGGTCAACTCGCTGACCGAACAGAATGCCGCCGAGCTGAGTGAAATCCTGAAACGCAATGAAGGCCCTACCGATGTGTTCGTGTGTCTCCACGACTACAGCATCCCCAACCCCATCATGCTGCAAAGCCATGACTGCCGCCTGACGGTCAACACCGACCTCATCAATTTCCTGAACGAAAACGAGGGCTTCTCTTACAAAATCAACTGAGAGAACCCTCATTCGCTCCCCATTAGTTAAAAAAAAGCGGAAAACATTTGGCCGCAACCGACAAAACACCTACCTTTGCACCCGCAAAAACGAAATGACAGGCACGCACTCTTAGCTCAGTTGGTAGAGCAACTGACTCTTAATCAGTGGGTCCAGGGTTCGAACCCCTGAGAGTGTACACTTTCATTCATCAGTTGTTTGCTTGGCAAAGCGACATGCACTCTTAGCTCAGTTGGTAGAGCAACTGACTCTTAATCAGTGGGTCCAGG
>JBJEAF010000198.1:0-2311 GCA_051868755.1 Alloprevotella sp. | reverse complement strand
AGCATTCAAGCAAGCTTGATGCTCTGCTCTCACTGGCACGAGATTTCGGCAAAGCCAAGCTTGCTTGAGCTTTGCCGAACGCAGCCAATCTTATCCAAATGTCATCTCTAAAAATCCAGCATCCAGCTCGGCCTAATTTATAGAACACCCCTATAGATTTTTCTTTATGGTATCAGGAAATTGATCTCTTCGGGCAGGATGCCTATCTCGATTTGGTCTGCTTGCTTGTGGTACACGCGGCCGTCAATGCTGAGCAGGGCACGGCTCGTCTGCTGGAATTGGATATGCTTGGTGCGCCATACGCTGATGCCGCGGTGTGTCAGGAATCGGCCTGTGAAGAGCAGCCACAAACCTTGAATGATGTGGGTGATTTGCGGCTTTGAAACCAGCGTGATGTCAAGCAGTCCGTTGTAGGGTACGGCACTGGGCGTCTGGCCATAGCCGTGTGCCGAACCGATGCAGAGCGTCATGGCTTGGCTGCATATTTGCTCGCCGCTCATGGCAAACTTGAATTTGAAGTTCGTGCGTTGGAATAGCAGCAACAGGGCAGAGATGAAGTAAGAAAGGGTCTTGAGGGCCAGCAGGCTGCTTGTCTTGCGTTTGAGGTTGGTAATGGAGGACGCTACGCCCAGATTGACACAGTTCAGAAAATAGAGTTTGTCCGTGCCGTCGGCCTGCGGTATGCTCACTGTACCCACATCGACCTTGCGCAGCCGGCGGAGCAAGAGTGAATTGATGGTAGCCTTGTAGTCGTCGGCTGTGAATCCCCAGTATTTTGCAAAGTCATTGCCGAAACCGTTGGGTATGACTCCCAATGCAGGATGGGTCCCCCGTGGGCTCTTGGAATCCATGATGCCGCAGAGTGCATGGTTGAGCGCAGCATCACCGCCCACCACGATGATGGTGTCATAACCGGCACGCGTCATCATAGAGGCCAGCCGTTCTACTGAACCGGCCCCTTCGCTCTGCACGTAGTCAAAGGCCACTCCTTGCTGTTCAAGGTAGCGGCAAATTTTCTTCCAGCGCTTGTGGGTGCGTGGTGACCCTTCTTTGGGACAATAAATGACGCCCCATGATTTTGATGGCATAGCGGTGGTGGGTTAGTTGTTTCTGGAGATAGGCTTATAGGATGAGTGCAAGTGCTTCGTCGGGTTCCATCCAGTGGATGGTGATGCCTCGCTTTTCCATCCCTCTGAACCACGTCATTTGTCGCTTGGCAAATTGGTGGATGGCTATTTCGAGCTGTGTGAACATTTCGTCGTAGCTGATTCGGCCGGTAACGTAGAGGGTGAGGTATTTGTATTCCAGGCCGTAGTAGATGAGGTCGTCGGGCGCGATGCCTTCGTCAAGCAGGCGTTTCACTTCATCTGCCATGCCATTGGCCAGACGTTGTTTCAGCCGGGCCGTGATTCGTTGGCGGCGGGTTTCGCGGTCAACCTTTATACCTATATTATAAGAGGAGAGGGTGGGGAAGGGGCGGTCGTCGACGGGGGTGTGCTCGTAGTAGGCCGCAATTTCAATAGCCCGGATGGCCCGTTGTACAGAATCGACATCGGTCGTGTTGTGAAGTTTCTTGTAGCGGCTCAGTATGTCGGTCAGTTCAGGGAGCGACTTGTCTTGAAGACTTGCGCGCAATTCCGGGTTCTGGGGTACAGGCGAGAGGCGGTAGCCGCGCAGCACGCTTTCCAGATATAGGCCGGTGCCGCCACAGAGGATGACACGTTTGTGCCGGGCGGTAATGTCGTTGTAGGCATCGAGAAAGTCCTTTTGATACTCAAACAGGTTGTACTTGGTGCCCGGTTCGGCAATGTCTATGAGATGGTATGGGATGTGACGGCCGTTCACGCAATATTCGTCGAGGTCCTTGCCTGTGCCGAGGTTCATGCGTCGGTACACTTGTCGGCTGTCAGCACTGATTATTTCAGCCTGCAGGCGGTCGGCCAGCTGCACGGCAACATGAGTTTTGCCTGAGGCGGTAGGTCCGAGAATCGTGATGAGTTGATGGTTGGGCGGCATGGTTGGCGCATGATAGTCTGCCGCAGTGCATAGCGGCGGATGGTTGGCAGAGTGAATTTAAAACCTGATTTTGTAGAACACCCCTATAAAGAAAGCCGCTGCAATACCATGAAAGCATTGCAGCGGCAGTTTCATTGTGCGAATTTCGCGCTACACGCAAATTAGGCGTTTACCTTAGCCATGTGGGCGATGAGTTCGAGCACCTTGTTTGAGTAGCCGATTTCGTTGTCATACCAAGAAACAACCTTTACGAAGGTGTCGGTAAGAGCGATACCAGCCTTAGCGTCGAAGATAG
>JBJEAF010000197.1:7446-9049 GCA_051868755.1 Alloprevotella sp. | reverse complement strand
TATGAAACAACCTGTACTTACCCTCCTCGCCTTCCTGCTGGCCTGCGCTGCGGGCCGCGCCCAGGTCGTGGTGTGCTATGCCGACTCGGCCGACGGCTACTGGGGCGAAGCGGGAACAGTCGTCACGCCCTATGTGACCTACCCCACCGACCTCATCGGGGCATACAGCCAGAACCGCATCACAGCGGTGCGCCTGGCGCTCGGGGCCGACGCCACCAACGTGTACCTCTACATCAAGCGCGACCCGCACGACACGCAGCCGCTCTACCGCCAGAAGGTGGGCAACCTCGCGGCGGGCTGGCACGACATCGCGCTCGACACGCCCTTTGACATCGACGGCTCGCAACCCCTCTGTCTGGGCTACAAGGCGGGCTTCGGCGCGGCGGGCGGCGTGGCCTACAGCCATGAACGCCACGAAGGGGCCGGAACTATCTACTACAACAGCAAGAACAACTGGACATCGGTTGCGGGTTCGCTCTGCATCCACGCCCTCGTCGAGGGAGACCACCTGCCGCAGGGAGAGCTGCGCCTGAACGCGCTGCCCGACCTGACCGCACCCTACGACTCGGCCACCGTGAGCCTCACGGGCACCCTGCGCAACATGGGGGCGAACACGGTGAACCGTTACTCGCTGGCCCTCACCATAGACGGCGAACCTGCCGGCACATGGGAGCAGGCCGCCGCGTTGGAACCCAACACCGCTGCCTCCTACTCCCTGACACTGCCGGCCCATGTGCCGGGAAGGCACGAGGTGGCGGTGTGCATCGACCAGGTGGACGGACAGCCCGACGCCTGGCTGCCCGGCGACACGGCGCGCTTCACGCTGAAGGTGAACGACCCGGCGTTCCGCCGCAAGGTGGTCTGCGAGGAATTCACCGGCGACTGGTGCGGCTGGTGTCCGCGCGGACTGGTGGGGCTGGAAAAGACGAAACAGGCCCACAAGGGCTGGTTTCTCCCCATCTCTATCCACGGCGGACAGGGCGACCCGCTCGAAATCGACAGCGAGGCGGACTACACGTACAAGGAGTTTATCGACCTGCAGAAGGGCGCGCCGAGCTGTACCGTAGACCGCCGCATGTCGGGCGACCCGTACTGGCAGGTCGAAGCTCTCTACGCCACTGAGGAGGCTGCTCCCTCGGGCTACGCCGTGAAGCTGCAGGCCTGGTGGAACGAGGACAGCACCCGGGTGGATGCTGTGGCGAAGTTCATGGCCGAGACCGACGTGAACCGCCCCGCCCTGAGCATGGCCTTCGTAGTGACCGAAGACTCGGTGACGGGCTACCAGCAGCACAACTATTATGCCGGAGGCGCGAACGGCGAGATGGAGGGCTGGGAGAACAAGACTGACCCGACCACCGACTTTGCCTACATGGACCTGGCCCGGGGCATCTTCGGCGGCTACCAGGGCCTGCCCTGCACGGACCTCGAACTGCTGCCCGCAGGCCAGGAGCAGACCTTCAGCTGCTCCTTCGAGCTGCCGCCTACCGTTATCGACCCCGCGCGCGTGAGCATCACGGCCCTGCTCATCGAGAACACGGCGGGCTATATCCAGAATGCCGACCGCACCGTGCCGCTCCGCCAGGAGACCGAAGCCATCGGCCCG
>JBJEAF010000197.1:0-7346 GCA_051868755.1 Alloprevotella sp. | reverse complement strand
CCGGCACGCCTCATCGACGACAACTTCCCCACCGCCGGATCGCCCCGCGGACTGGTGCTGCTCGTGGAGTTTGCCGACAACGAGCTGCAGCCCGACCACGACAACGCGCTCTTTGACCGCGTGATGAACGAACCGGGATTCAGCGACTACGACGCCACGGGCAGCGTGGCCGACTACTTTGCCGACCAGTCAGCCGGGCTGTTCACCCCGCAGTTCGATGTCGTAGGCCCCATCAAGCTCCGCAAGACCATACAGTACTACGGCAAGAACGACGGCTTCGGCAACGACCAGTCGGCCCACCTCATGGTTCAGGAAGCCTGCCAGACGGCCCACGACAGCCTCGCCACAGACTTCAGCCGCTACGACTACGACAACGACGGCGAGGTGGACTTCGTCTATGTCATCTATGCCGGCTACGCCGAAAGCTACGGCGCGTCGGACAACACCATCTGGCCCCACGCCTCGCAACTGTCGGCCTACGGCTCCTACCTCACGCTCGACGGCAAGCAGGTGGACCGCTACGCCTGCTCCTCGGAGCTGAAATACGTGTCGGGCACCACGCTCGAAGGCATCGGCACGTTCTGTCATGAGTTCGGCCATGTCATCGGACTGCCCGACCTCTACAACACGCGCGGCACGACGGCCCAGATGGGCGCGTGGGACGTGATGGACATCGGCAACTACAACAACAACTCGCGCACCCCGGCGGGCTACTCGGCCTTCGAGCGTGCCAGCCTCGGCTGGATAGAGCTGACGGAGCTGGACCGGCCCGCCGACGACGTGCAGTTGGAGGGACTCATCGCCACCCGCCAGGCTTACCGACTGAGCACGCAGAGAGCCGAAGAGTATTTCATTCTCGAAAACCGCCGGCTCACCGGCTGGGACGCTTACCTGCCGGGCAGCGGACTGATGATCACGCACATTGACTACGAACCCTCCGTATGGCAGACCAACGGGGTGAACGCGGGGGTACATCCGCGCGTGGACCTCGTGGAGGCCGACGGCACGCAGGGCAACGGCGAGGCCACAGACCTCTACCCTACGGCCACGAACAACGCCTTCACCGACTTCACCTCGCCCTCGTCGCTATCGTGGGACGGCGTGCCGACCGAACGCGGCCTGACGCAGATACGCGTGGAGGACGGCGTGGTCCACTTCCGCTTCATGAAGGACCGTCTGGCCCAGCCCCAATCGCTGAAGGTGGAGGAACTCACCGACTCGGCCTTCACCGTCGTGTGGGACGAGGTCGACGAGGCAGTGGCCTACCGCCTGAACCTGCGCGAAGTGCTGCCCGACTCGCTCAACCCCGTGGTGGCCGCCGAGGACTTCGCAGCCATGAAGCTGGGTGGCTACCCGAAGTCTGACTATGAGGACATAGCCGGACAGCTCGACCAGTATCTCACCCAAACGGGCTGGACGGGACGCGAACTCTACCAGTCGGGCGGCTACGTCAGGGTGGGCAGCTACGGAACCGACGGACAGCTCACCTCGCCGCTCCTCGACTGCTCGCGCGCCGAAGGACGCTTCACGCTGGCCCTGCGCTTGGTGTCCTATCCGGGCAAGACGGTGAACTACTCGGTCACGGCCCTCGACGCTGCCGGCCAGACGCTCGAATCGTTCAGCCTGAAGGCAGGCAAGAAGGAGGAGGAAGTCATCCTCCATTTCGGCTGCGGCACAGCGCCCGTGCGCCTGCAGATAGCCACGCAGCAGGAACGCGTGTTCCTCAACGACCTGCGCATCGTGCTCGACACGGTGGCCGCCCCCGCCGTATGGACCGTCGGACCGAAGGCGTGGACGCTCGACAGCATCGCCGAAACGCGCTTCACCGTAGCCGGCCTCTCCCCTGCCACGACCTACGGGCTGACGCTGCTGGCCCTGGCCGACGAAGAGCTGCGCAACTCGCTGCCGACCGCCCCGCTCATGGTCTGCACGCCACAGGCTCCGACCGCCATACAGGCCGTCGGCAACCGTCCCGCACAGGTGGTCGCCGTGACCTGTTACGACCTCTGCGGACGGCCCTGCACCGCCACGCATAGGGGCGTGGTGCTGCGCCGCACACGCCTCTCCGACGGCACCGTGCAGACCGAGAAGTTAGTGAACCCATAAACCCTATTGGACACAAGCGTTCAAGGAGCGGACTTTCAGCCCGCTCTCTGACACCTTCACAACGAAGTGCCGCTCAGGAAAAACGAAATGCCGAATAGAAATTTCTAAGTGCCGCTCAGGAAAAACCAAGTGCCGAGTTGTCAACACCAACTCGGCACTTAGTCTGCCACAAGCCGATGCGGCCCGCCTTCCCGGCACGTCCGAAAATAATAAAGGAGTGTTCTACATGACATCATATAGAACACTCCTTTCTTTATATCCCGACTGGAATCAGGGGTAACCGGCCTGCTGCTGCGCGAAATAGGATTCAACGGCGTAGAGCGGCACATTGTCGAGCCAATCCTCCCGCCGGTAGTTTGACATGGAAAATCTCAGGCCGTGGAGGGAGGGATTGCCCGCCACTACCTGACGAAGCGACTTGGCACGCAGGTTCTCCTCGGCCTTGACCTCTACGGGGGTCACCGTACCTTCCTGCTGTGTGACAAAGTCTATCTCCGTGCGAGAGTCATCGGTCGAATAGTAATATATGTCGAGGTCGCGGATGGTCTTCATCTGCTGCAACACATACAATTCGGTGAAGGTACCTTTATACTCCTCGAAGATGCTGCTGCCCACCAACATCTGGTCGGCAGGCGCATTCACCATCGCGCCAAACAGCCCCACGTCGAGCATGTAGAGCTTGAAGGCTGAAAAATCCTCGTAGAAGCGGAGCGGCATGGCAATCTTTGACGTTCGCGGAATCTTATACACCAGCCCGCAGTCTACCAGCCACTGGATGGCCATCTCATAGTCCTTGGCCCTGGCACCCTTCTTCAACATACCATAAACGAACTTGCGGTTTTCCTTGCCTAACTGCGAGGGAATGGAGTTCCACACGAGACTGATGCGCGGCACCTCTTTCTCCGGTGCGTGCTTGGAGAAGTCACGCTGGTAATCACTCAATATGTCAAGTTGTATCTGCCGCACTGCACGCAGCGGCTGCCCTTCGACAAAGGCCTTTACGGCTGCCGGCATGCCTCCAGTGAAATAGTATTGCCGGAGCAGTTCCACATAGAGCGGGGCTACGGCTGTGACGGTTTCGTAGCCCCGGTTTTCCAGCACAGCCTTCTTGATCGCCTCGCCCCGTGCCGCCAAAAACTCGCCGAACGTCAACGGGTACAGCTTCAGCATATCTACCTTGCCAACAGGGAACGATTCGCCCCGATGCAGCTGTATGCCCAAAAGCGAACCAGCCACAGCCACGTCATACTCCGGGGCATCCTCGCAAAAGTACTTCAGCGACGGCAATCCCTTGGGTACAGACTGTATCTCGTCGAGAATGACCAGCGTCTCGTGCGGACGGATGTCAACGTTGGTCAGGGCACTGAGATTTCTGATGATTCTCGGTATGTCATACCCCTCGTCAAACAGCACTTGCACCTGTGACGACTTGTCGCAGTTCACGTAGGCTACATTCCGATACTCCTTCTCTCCGAAATATTTCAGCAGCCATGTCTTGCCAACCTGACGGGCTCCATTGAGAATCAAGGGCTTACGGTTGGGATTATGCCTCCACTCCAACAGCTGCCTGTAAGCTTTTCTTTCCATCGACAACATTTTTATGCATGAACTTTGGGCTTCCTTCCACACTTTTAAGCATGAACTTTGGACCTGTTTCCACACTTTTAAGCATGAACTATGCGGACAAAGGTATACAATTCCTGCGAAATGCGATGCCGCAACGCGCAGGGAGAGCAGGCAAAGGACAGCTTAACCAAGTGCTCACCGTTCGAGTATGCGGAACTTGCGGGGCACGGGGGTCTCGAAGCGGAGGAGCTCGCGCGTAATGGGGTGGTAGAAGTGGAGACGGTAGGCGTGGAGGGCCAGGCGGCCTATGGGGTTGTCGCCGTTGCCGTACTTCACGTCGCCACACACGGGGTGGCCCAGGTCCTGCATGTGTACGCGAATCTGGTTCTTGCGGCCCGTCTCGAGCTTCAGTTCCACGAGCGAATGGCGGCCGTCGGTGCGGAGCATACGGTAGTGGGTGACGGCGAACTTGCCGCCGTTGTCGGTGGGCGAGGAGTAGGTGAAGTAGGCCTTGTTGTCCTTGAGCCAACTCTGCACGGTGCCGCGCGGCTCTTCGAGCTCGCCCGACACAATGGCCAGATAGCGGCGGTCGGTCACGATGTCGTGCCAGTTATGTTCCAGTATCTGCTCAGCCTCAATGGTCTTGGCATACACCAACAGGCCCGATGTGTCGCGGTCAAGGCGATGGACGACGTGGGCCGTACACCGCTGGCGCGTGCGGCGGAAGTACTCGTCGAGCACCTGCTTCACGCAGAACTGGTGGTGGGCCGATGCCATGGAGAGAATGCCCACCTCCTTTTCGATGACGATGATTTGGGAGTCCTCGTAGACAATCTTCACGAACTTCGACTTGAGCTCGCCGCGCGGCTTCTGCTTCGACACCTCCACGCACTGTCCGGGCTGCAAGGGCAGGTCGAACTGTCGGGTGTTCTTGTGGTCAACGCGCACGCCGTTGCCGGCGAGAATCGCTTTGGCTCGGCTTCGGCTGATGCCGTCGAGTGCATGCTCCAGAAATTCAAGCAAGGGCATGGGCTGCTTTACCGTGAAGGTGGTGTAGCGCAGGGAGGAGGGGTTGTGACGCATAGAGTGTGGGTGAATGCTGTTACGAATGTAGCTGCACGGCGCAGTTGCGCGCCATGCGGCGGCAAAGGTAGTGCAAGGCGAGCGCAGTGGAAAGAAAACAACGCAGTTTTTTCTTTCCACTGCCGAGCCGCAGCCTATCTTATCTAAAGGTAGTGCAAGGCGAGCGCAGTGCAAAAGAAAACAACGCAGTTTTTTTCTTTTCACTGCCGAGCCGCAGCTGGGATAAGAGGCGACGGTGCACTGGGAGAGCGGGCTTCCAGCCCGATTAAGCACATTTTGGCGGACCTTTGCCCGCCCTCCCAGCCATTAGCACCTGAAATCATTAGATGAAAAATCGGCTCACCTTTCTTGTTTTTTCTTCATTGCGACTTGTTACCCATACTACAACCTGTTCTTACAACATAAAAAAGCTATCTTCGCGGCATGATACGCTTCTACACTCTGTGTTTCTCCCTGCTCATGCTGACAATCCCGGCCTGCGGACAGCGCACGGCAGCGGACTATGTGAATCCCTTTATCGGTACGGACGGGAACGGGCATACTTTTCCCGGCGCCTGCACGCCCTTCGGCATGGTTCAGCCAAGCCCGGTGACGGGGGCCTGGGGTTGGCGGTACTGCGCCGAGTACCAGTATGCCGATTCGGTGGCCTGGGGATTCAGTCAGACACACCTGAACGGTACGGGCTGCATGGACTTGGGCAATGTGCTGCTCATGCCTTCGCAAACCGACGACGGAAGGCCCTGCCTGCGCAGCCGCATGGACAAATCGACGGAACGGGCCGAACCGGGCTACTACGCGGTGAGGCTGGGCCAGGCCTCGGTGCGCGCCGAACTGACCTGCACGCCACACGTGGCCTACCACCGCTACCGCTTTGACCGCCCTGACAGCGCCATGCTGGTAGTGGACCTGCAACACGGGCCGGCGTGGAGTGAAGCGCAGTATCACACGCAGGTGCGCCAGTGCGATGTGGTGCAACGCGACGACTGCACGCTCGAAGGCCACGTGGAGAGCAGCGTGTGGGTGCGTCAGGATGTGTACTTCTGCCTGCGGCTGAACTGCCCCGTGGTGCGCACCGACACGCTGCCCGCCCTGCCCGGCGAACGGGGCCGCCGACTGGTGCTGCACCTGCCGCCCACCGAAGGCAGGCCGGTCGAGGTGAAGGTGGCCCTGTCGGCTGTGTCGGCCGAAGGGGCACGGCGCAATCTGGAGGCGGAACTGCCGCACTGGGACTTCGAGGCGACGCGGCAACAGGCGAAACAACGCTGGAACGACCTGCTCCAACGCTTCGGACTGGAAGGGAGCGAGGCGCAGCAAACGGCCTTCTACACCGCACTGTACCACGCCTGCATTCAGCCGAACAATGTGGCCGACACAGACGGCACCTACCGCACGGCCAATGGCGTGACGGGCAAGGCCGAGGGGGGAACGTTCTACTCCACCTTCTCCTGCTGGGACACTTACCGCGCGGCGCACCCGCTCTACACGCTCTGCGTGCCCGAACAGGTGGCCCCCTTCGTGCGCTCGTTAGTGGCCCAGGCCGAAGCGCAGGGACACCTGCCCGTGTGGGGGCTGTGGGGAAAAGACAACTACTGCATGATTGCCAACCACGCGGTGAGCATCGTGGCCGAGGCGGTGTGCAAGGGTTTCGACGGCATTGACCGCGAACGAGCCTGGCGGGCAGTGGAACAGACGCTGCGCGTGAGCCACCCAGCCAAGACTGACTGGGAAACCTGTCTGGCCTACGGCTACTACCCTGCCGACCTGGTGGAGAACGAAAGCGTCTCGATGACACTGGAGCAGGCCTACGACGACTATGCCGCCTCACGCATGGCACGCGCCCTGGGCAAGCGGCGCGAGGCCCGCGAGTTCGCACAGCGCGCCCGCTGCTGGCGTAACCTCTTCTGCCCCGCCACCCGCTTCATGCGGCCCAAGCTGTCCGACGGCTCCTGGAAAACGCCCTTCGACCCGGCCGCACTGGCACACGCCGAGGGCTCGGGCGGTGACTACACCGAGGGGAACGCCTGGCAATATACCTGGCACGTGCAGCACGAACCGCTGCAGCTGATGCGCCTGATGGGCGGCAAACGGGCTTTCTGCCGCAAACTCGACTCGCTCTTCACCACACAACCGCAGGGGGCGAAGCTGGCCGATGTGACGGGTCTCATCGGACAATATGCCCACGGCAACGAACCCTCGCACCATGTGGCCTACCTGTACGCCCTGGCGGGACAGCCCGAACGGACCCAAGAGCTGGTCAACACGATTTGCGACACACAGTATGCCGCCCGTCCCGACGGACTCTGCGGCAACGACGACTGCGGCCAGATGTCGGCATGGTACGTCCTCTCGTGTATGGGCTTCTACCCCGTTGACCCCGTGAGCGGCCACTATGTGCTGGGCGCGCCGCAGCTGCCGCGCATCAGGCTTCACCTACCCGGCCAACGCACCTTCACCGTGGTAGCCGAAGGTCTCGATTCGTCCCACCGCCACGTCAAGGCCGTCTACCTGAACGGCACCCGCTTGCGCCGCAACTTCCTCACGCACCAAGAGATTACAGCCGGCGGCGAACTGCGCTTCGTGATGAAGCAGCG
>JBJEAF010000196.1:28162-32407 GCA_051868755.1 Alloprevotella sp. | reverse complement strand
ATATCTTCTACTGCAAAGTAAGATATCTTCTACCGCAGTTGAATATATCTTCTACTGCAAAGTAAGATATCTTCTACCGCAGTTGAAGTATATCTTCTACTGCAAAGTAAGATATCTTCTATTGCAGTTGAAGTATATCTTCTCTGAAAGAGTAGTTTGCCACAGCGTGTGGCACCTGATAACATAATCCCGCCCGAACCTCGGTCACAAACCGTTGTCGGGTACTATCCAATCAGCCAAAATACATCACAACACATACATGGAATTTTCAGCAAAACAGATAGCCGAATATTTGGGAGGCGTGGTCGAAGGCGATGAGAACGCCAAGGTCGGCACCTTTGCCAAAATCGAAGAAGGCGTGCCCGGTGCCATATCCTTTCTGGCCAATCCGCAGTATGCCCATTACCTGTATAACACGGAGTCAAGCATTGTGCTTGTCAACAAGGACTTCCAGCTCGAACAGCCCGTCAAGGCCACCTTGGTGCGCGTAGACAATGCCTACGAGTGCATCGCCCGCCTGCTCACACTCTACCAGAGCACCATGCAGAAGCGCAAGGGCATACACCCCTTAGCCTTTGTGGCCGAAACGGCACAGTTGGCCGATGATGTCTACGTAGGTGCTTTCGCCTACATCGGCGACCACGTAACCGTGGGCAAAGGCAGCCAAATCTATCCCGGCGCAGTGGTTGAAGAACACGCACAGCTGGGCGAAGACTGTCTGCTCTATCCCAATGTGACTGTCTATCACGGCTGCAAGATAGGCAACCGTGTCGTGCTCCATTCCGGCTGCGTGATCGGTGCAGACGGCTTCGGCTTTGCCCCTTCGGCCAACGGCTACGAAAAGATACCCCAGATTGGCATCGTTACCATCGAAGACGATGTGGAAATCGGTGCCAACACCTGCGTGGACCGTTCCACCATGGGAACCACTATTGTGCGCAAGGGCGTGAAGCTCGACAACCTGGTACAGGTGGCCCACAACTGTGAGATTGGCGAGAACACCGTCATGTCGGCACAGGTCGGCGTGGCCGGCTCTACGAAGATTGGCCAGTGGTGCATGTTTGGCGGCCAGGTAGGTATAGCCGGACATGCCGTGATAGGCGACCGTGTCATGTCGGGAGCACAGGCCGGTATCGCCGGAAGCTTGCGCAAGGGCCATGTCACCGTGCAAGGCTCGCCCGCCATTGATGCCAAGAACTTCATGCGTTCGAGCGTTGTGTTCAAATACCTGCCCGACATGCAGAGCGAGCTGAACCGCCTGAAGAAGGAAGTCGAAGAATTGAAAAAGAAATTGTAACACGCTTTCGGCCGCCGGCCGCCCCTTGGGCGAAAGGCCGGAGCGGTACAGGAAGCAACCCCACATGTAACCTATGTTGAAACAAAGAACTTTGGCCGGCAGTTTCTCGTTGTTCGGAAAAGGACTCCACACGGGACTCAGCCTGACGATAACATTTAACCCTGCCCCCGAAAACCACGGCTACAAGATACAGCGCATCGACCTGGAAGGCGAACCTCTCATTGATGCCATTGCCGAGAATGTGGTTGACACCTCGCGCGGTACCGTAGTAGCCAAGGGCGAAGCCCGTTGCAGTACCATCGAACACGCCATGGCAGCCCTCTATGCCATGGGTATCGACAACTGCCTCATACAGGTGAACGGTCCCGAATTCCCCATCCTCGACGGCAGTTCGCAGCCCTATGTCGAGAACATACGTAGGGTAGGGGTACTCGACCAGAACGCACCGAAGGACTTCTACGTCATCAAGAAGAAGGTGGAATTCCGCGACGAGGCAACAGGTTCCTCCATTATCATCCTGCCCGACGAGCAGTTCTCCATTACCTGCATGATTTCTTTTGACTCGCAGTTTATCAACAGCCAGTTCGCCACACTCGACGACATGCAGGACTTTGCCGGAGAGATAGCCTCGGCCCGCACCTTTGTCTTCGTGCGCGAAATCGAGCCGCTGCTCAAGGCTGGACTCATCAAGGGCGGAGACCTCGACAATGCCATTGTCATCTACGAACGTCAGATTTCTCAGGAAGACCTGGACCGGCTGGCCGACCACCTGCATGTCGAACACCGCGATGCCACCAAACTCGGCTACCTCAACCGCCGTCCGTTGGCCTGGCAGAACGAGCCTGCCCGCCACAAGCTGCTTGACATCATCGGCGACATGGCCCTCATAGGCCGTCCCATCAAGGGCCGCATCATCGCCACCCGTCCCGGCCATACCATCAACAATAAGTTCGCCCGCCAAATGCGCCGTGAGATACGCAAGTATGAGGTGCAGGCTCCCAACTACGATCCCAACCGCGAGCCGCTCATGGACGTGAACCGCATCCGCGAACTGCTCCCTCACCGCTATCCCATGCAGTTGGTCGACAAGGTGGTCGAAACGGGTTCGAACTACATCGTGGCAGTCAAGAACGTCACCTCCAACGAGGCCTTCTTCCAGGGACATTTCCCGCAAGAGCCGGTCATGCCCGGCGTGCTGCAAATCGAAGCCATGGCTCAGGCCGGCGGACTGCTGGTGCTCAATTCCGTTGAGGAACCTGAGCGCTGGAGCACCTACTTCCTGCGCATCAACGATGTCAAGTTCCGCAAGAAGGTAGTGCCCGGCGACACCCTCATTTTCAAGGTAGAACTGCTGGCACCCATCCGCCATGGCATCTCCTCCATGCACGGCTTTGCCTTCGTGGGCGAAACGGTGGTCATGGAAGCAACCTTTACGGCCCAAATCACCAAAAACAAGTAAACCAATCCCTCTATACATGAGGAGGGGCAGGAGCCTACGCCTTTCTAAGCTTTTGCCGCTGCCCCACCTAACATCTCACTATGATTAGCCCCTTAGCATTTGTGCATCCCGAGGCCGTTATAGGCGAAGGATGCGAAATAGGCCCCTTCTGCTACATCGACAAGAATGTGACCATAGGCAGCAACAACCGCCTGATGAACAGCGTCACCCTGCTCAGCGGCACCCGCATGGGCGATGGCAACACAGTCTTTCCCGGAGCCGTTATCGGTGCGGTGCCGCAGGACCTGAAGTTCAAGGGCGAAGAGTCCACTGCCGAGGTGGGCAATAACAACACCATACGCGAAAACGTCACCATCAACCGAGGTACAGCCGCCAAGGGCAAGACCGTAGTAGGCTCGAATAACCTGCTCATGGAAGGTATGCACGTGGCCCATGACGTGGTCATCGGCAACGGCTGTGTAATCGGCAATGCCACGAAGATAGCCGGCGAGGTGGTGGTGGACGACTTTGCCATCATTTCGGCCTCTGTGCTCATCCACCAGTTCTGTCACATAGGCAGCTATGTCATGGTGGGCGGCGGTACCCGTACCGGACAGGACGTGCCTCCTTACACCATGGCAGCCCGCGAGCCGGTGGCCTATTGCGGACTAAACATTGTGGGGCTGCGCCGCCGCGGCTTTGCCCCCGAACTCATTGAGAATATCCACAACGCTTACCGCCTGCTCTACCAGCGCGGCAAACTGCGCGAAGAGTGCTTGCAGGAAATACGCGAGACGGTACCCATGAGTCCCGAAATCAATTACATTCTGGATTTCGTGACCAACTCCAAGCGCGGCATCATCAAGTAGAAGTTCTGCTGCGTCCAACATCAAAACAACAAAACATCACGCTATGTTATTCCGTATCAAGTTCATATCCGACGAGGTCGACGGCTTTGTGCGCGAACTGAAAATTGACAGCGATGCCACTTTTCTTGAACTCAACAACATCATCCTGCAATCGTGCGGCTACCCCGACGACCAGCTCACCTCCTTCTACCTGTGTGATGAGGAGTGGGAACGCCAGCAGCAGATAACCCGCGAGGACATGGGCGTGGGAAGTGCCGATGAGGACATCTATGTGATGGATCAGGTGCGCCTCTCTGAGTTCATTGAGGACGAAGAACAGCGTCTGGAGTTCGTGTTCGACCCCTTTGCCGACCGTTGTTTCTACTTGGATGTCAAGGAGGTTATTCCCGGCGAGACACTGCGTACTCCTGTACTGCTGCGTGCCAAGGGTGAACCACCCAGACAAATCAATGACTTCGACAGTGATTCCGTTTCCACTATCGGAAAGGGCAAGAAAGCTGCTGAAACCGCATGGGGAGACGACCTCGACGAGGCTGCCATCTATGGTTCCAATGCCTTCAATGATGATGAAATTGATCTCGAAGGTTTCGAAATCAGTGACGGCCGCCCGTTTTAGCTTTTAGGGCTGATAGCCCCTTAGG
>JBJEAF010000196.1:0-28062 GCA_051868755.1 Alloprevotella sp. | reverse complement strand
AGGTTATGAGGTTATAAGGTTATAAAGTTACTACTGCGGAGAAATTGTCCGTTCTAATAGTAACCCCATAACCTCATAACCCCATAACCTCATAACCCCATAACCCCATAACCTTATAACCTTCAAACTTCATAAATGAAGGAGAAATCCACGCATGACAAAGACATTGAAAGTCATAGTCGGCCCTACAGGCGTGGGCAAGACAGCCTATGCCTTGCAGGTGGCCGAACACTACGGTTGTCCCATACTCAATGCCGATTCGCGCCAACTCTACCGTGACCTTCCCATAGGAACGGCAGCGCCGACAGCACAGGAAATGGCGCGTGTGCCGCACTACTTTGTGGGCACGCTGGGTCTGGAGGACCATTACAGCGCAGCACAGTATGAACAGGATGCCCTCAAACTACTCGGCGAGCTGTTCGGCCGCCACGATGTGTGCGTGCTTTCGGGTGGCTCCATGCTCTATGTCGATGCCGTGTGTCAGGGCATTGACGACATTCCCACCATACAGCCCGAAACCCGTGCGCTGCTTCATGCGCGATATGAGCAGGAAGGGCTTGCCCCTTTGTTGGCCGAGCTGCGCCTGCTTGACCCTGACTATTACCGCCAGTGCGATCTTCGCAATCACAAGCGCGTGGTACATGCGCTCGAAGTCTGTTATCAAACAGGGCGCACCTTCACCTCCTTTCGTACAGGCTGCAAGGCAGAGCGTCCCTTCCGCATTGAGAAAATCGGCCTTTGGCGCGAACGTCCCATTCTCTTTCAGCGCATAAGCGACCGTGTCGACGACATGATGCGTCAGGGCCTGCTCGACGAGGTTCGCCGTGTCATGCCCTATCGTCATTGCAATTCACTGAACACCGTAGGCTACAAGGAACTGTTCCAGTATCTCGATGGCGGCTGTACCCTCGACTTTGCGCTGGAGCGCATCAAGCGCAACACCCGTGTCTACGCCAAGAAGCAGCTCACCTGGTTCAAGCGCGATGCCGAAGTGAAGTGGGTAAACTTAGACGAAGTCCAGTCGTAAGCAGCAGGTTGGCACTTTTGCTGCAAGTGACAGCAGGCGACGGCTTTACTGTCAAGAAGTGTTCCTCGCTGGTCGGGTGACAAACAGTAAGTCTGATTTTCAATGTAAAGCTATGGGTGAAAGCAGAAAAAGACAGCAGACGAAAGACTCTCAGGTTCTGAAGCATCAGACCGATTATAAGAAACTGTTTTTCTATCAAAAGAGTGATGTCTTATATCAGATGACCTTTTGCTTTTGCGACCAATTTCTACCGCTTTATGGTGACCGTACGCGCGACCAGATGATTCAGGCCGCACGTTCCGGCAAGCAAAACATAGTAGAAGGCCTGTCCGATGGAGTGACTTCAACCGAGATGATGCTGAAACTCTTGAATGTAGGCCGCTCGTCGCTGCAAGAGCTTCTGGAAGACTATTTGGACTATGCTAAAGCACATAATCTTGCAATTTGGGATTCAAGCCACCCCAGATATGATTCCATGCTTTCGTTTTGCAGAAAACACAATGCGCTGATCGATTACCAGCCATTCTTTTCCAAGTGGAATGCCGAAGAGTTCTGTAACATCGCGATATCGCTCTGTCACATCACCGACAGGATGTTGACCACGTATCTGAAGAAGGAAGAACAGTCATTCATTACCGAAGGTGGCATCAAAGAGCGAATGTATAAGGCCCGCACCAACTACAGACGGGAACAGGACCTCGAACTTGAAAGGCTTCGCCGAGAGGTTCCAGCCTTAATGGCAGAAATAGCCAGACTCCAGGCTCTGCTACAAAGCCACGGAATAGATTTCTAGAGAATCTGGCACCTATAGAAGTTCTAGAACCTCTAGAACTTCTAGAAAATCTATAACTCCTAAGATTCCGGCGATACCAAGAACAGACGGTATCGCGGGGTTTAAAGTCTTTTCAGGGTCGGAAGTCTTAGATTTTTTTGCCCCATGTACAGTTGGAGTGCAGTTCTGGGAGACTGTGTTTTATGTATGTGCATAAATCCCCCACCCAAGCTAATTGGTAAACAGGGAAACCGCAAATGTATGATCTTATTCAAGGAACACTTCCTTGAGCCGTTTTTCGGCACTTTCGGCAAAAAAGAACGGATATGCTCCGTTTTTAAGCCGATTTCAGACCGATTGCCGGCTCAAAAGTGGACGGTTTGAACCGTTGTGAGTGGGTGGGAATGCTCCGTTTTCGCCACTATGTGACGATAAGTGGGGAACGGGTTCTTTCAATCTGGCAACAGAACTGCCGGGAAGGGTGTTTCTATCTGGCAGCGGAAGTGCCGGGAAGGATGGCTATTTAGAAAAAACCTTCAGGGTAATGGCAACAAACAGGGAGATGAGGCAGAGGATGATGTCGGGCAGGCCCAGGGAAAAGGCTTGGATAGTACTGGCCGCAAAGCCCAGGGCAAAGGAGATGCGCCAGGAGAGCATGTAGGTGCTCTGGGCTGTGCCGCGCTGGCAGTGTTCGGCTTGCTTCACCCAACAGGACAAATGGCGCGACGACACTTCGCTTACGCCCAAGCCGATGAGGAAACTGCCTGCCAGAAGTTGCACTTCGCCGACCGTGGAGGCACATAGCAGGGCGGGAAGCAGCAAAATATAGCACAGGCTCACCGAGAGGGTGGGGGAAAGGGAACGGCATAGTAACCGCTGCAACAGGAAGGCTGTCAGGGTGCCGGCTACCATGGCGCAGCAGGGGAACAGACCGCAGTCTGCGGTGCCGGCCAGTCGTCCCAACAGCCATGGAGCGGCAAACAGGGTGAGGCTTAAACGCCAGGAACCGGGCCAGAAGAAGCGGTCGAGATTGAATAGGGGTACTTTGACGGGAGCTTTGACAGGCACCTCGGTCTGGGCTACCAGCAGGAAGGACACGACGCAAGGCAGCAAGGCCCACCAAAAGGCGGCAGGCAGCGGGGCTATGTGTACCAGCAGAAGACCGAATGCCAGTCCCATGGGGATGCCCAATCGGCCGGCCCAGGCATAACGCACATCGCCCTGACTACGCTGGTTAGAAGGCAGGAGATCGTTGACGAGCGTGGTGCCCAATGCGGTTTGGGCTATGCCGAAGGCCGCTCCTTGCAAGCCGTGAAGCACAATGCCCCACACGGGGATGGGCAGGTTGGCATAGCCCCATGTGGGCAGCAGTCCCAGCAGGAGCATGGAGCGCAGAAATACGCCTTTGCGCGAACGCTGCTCCATCATCCAGGCTCCCAGAGGGCCGGGCAACACCATGCCCAGTGCAAAGGCAAGTACAGCCCAGCCTGTCGGGGCATGGCCTGCGCCTGACCGTGCAAATCCTGCATCGAGCAAGGCGGGTATGGAGAACACATAGAGGTGCAACAGCCAGTTGGCCACGCAAAGCTTGATGAAGCGTGGGCTGGTGAGGCGGCTGTAGGAGGGAGATGACATGGCGGGGTTAGTAACGCTCGTTTTCATTGGGAAAGTCGCCGGACTTGACATCGCTGACGTATTGGCCTATGGCATCGGTCATGATGGTGTGGAGGTCGGCATAGCGGCGCAGGAACTTGGGGGAGAAATCTTTGTTCTTTCCCAGCATGTCATCAATGACCAACACCTGACCGTCGGCCGGTCCGCCTCCGATGCCAATGATAGGTATGTCGGTGCTGGCACATGCCTGGGCGGTGAGTGCTGCTGGAATCTTTTCGAGTACAATGCCGCAGCAGCCTGCAGCAGAAAGTGCCTGGACATCGTGCAGCAGTTTGGCGGCTTCGGCCTCTTCACGGGCACGCACCGCATAGGTGCCGAACTTGTTGATGCTTTGTGGGGTAAGGCCCAGATGACCAAACACGGGAATGCCTGCATCGAGGATGCGTCTGACAGCTTCGAGTATTTCCACGCCGCCTTCGAGCTTGACGGCATCGCAGCGGGTTTCCTTCATGATGCGCACGGCATTGCGCACGGCCTCCTTGGCATCTACCTGATAGGTGCCGAAGGGCATGTCGCACACCACGAAGGCGCGCTTCACGGCCCGGGCCACTGAGCTGGCATGGTAGATCATCTGTTCGAGGGTGATGGGCAGCGTGGTGGAGTTGCCGGCCATGACGTTCGAGGCACTGTCGCCAATGAGTATGCAGTCAACGCCTGCACCGTCGACAATCTTGGCCGTGGTGTAGTCGTAGGAGGTGAGCATGGCAATTTTCTTGCCTTCGGCTTTCATTTCTTTCAGACGGTGCGTCGTTACCTTGCGGGCATCGTCAACCAAATAACCTGGCATGGTGTGATACGTTTTTTTATTGTGGTTGAGGATTGTTTAGTGGTTGCCGGTCGCTTGCAGGCTGAGCATGTGGCCGACCGTGAAGTCTCCGAAATGAGGCATGGTGTAGCAGCAGTAGGGAGAGATGACGGCAGCCGGGTGGCTGGTGGTGAGCCCGATGACGGTGGCTTGGCTGGCCTGCGCGGCACGGAGTCCGTTGAGGGAGTCTTCGAACACGAAACAGGAGGATGCTTCCAGTCCGAAATGGCGTGCGGCTGTCAGGTAGCAGTCGGGGGCAGGCTTGGAGCGGAGTGCATCTTCAGCAGTGAAGATGCGGTCGAATAGCTGCGGCAGGTCGGGGTGGGCCTGTAGCAGGCACTGCATTTTGTCGTGGTTGGAGCTGGTTACGATGGCGGTAGGGATGCCTCGGGCGCGCAGTTGTCGGACAAAGTTGAGGGCTCCTTCGATGAGGGGATAGCTCATGTGTTGTTCGAAGTCTACCAGCTCGATGGCTATCTCAGCCTGCCGTTCGGGACGTTCGGGGTAGTATGCTGCATATATCTGTGTGAGGGTGTGGCCCTTGATGCGGACGGCAAAGTCGGGGTCGTTGGGAAAGTCGCGCTGTGCGACAGCTGCCCAGAATCGGGTGTACTGGCTTTCGGTGTCAACCAGCACGCCGTCTAAGTCAAATAGTGCTGCTGTTTGCATGGGGGTTGGGTTTGAGGGGGCGGATAGTCTGGATAGTCCGGATGGTCTGGATTGTCTGGATTATCCGGATTGTCCGGAGTTTCCGGAGCAAAGCGGGTGCAAAGGTAAGGCATTTTTCTAAGGTACGGGGCTATATGCTGCGAAAAGGGCTTTGACTGCTGAGCCATACGGCCCTTTGCAGTCAAAGCCCTTGGGAGATAGCGGCGTGTGGAGTGGCCGCATCAGTTTTCCTTCAAGTTGCGCACGATGCCATTCTTGGCACCCTTGATAAAATCGAGAATCTTGTCGATTTCGTCGCTCATGGGGATTTGCTCGGGAATCTTGATGACAGCATCCTCCAGGCTGAAGTTGCCGGTGTAGATGATGCGGTAGGTGTTGGCGATGTGGCGCAGCACACGGTCGGACACGTTGAAGTGTTTGAGCACTACGGTGTTCACACCGTGGTAAGAAGCAGGGTTGCCGCCCAGAATAACGTAGGGCGGTACGTCCTTCTGCACGCGGCAACCGCTCTGGATGAGCGAGAAGCGGCCTACGCGCACATGTTGCTGAATCACTACGCCGTTGCTCTGGATGGAGTAGTCATGCAGTTCGCTTTCGCCGGCAATGCAGCTGCCAATGCCCACAACGCACTTGTCGTGAACGTGTACGTCGTGGCAGATGTGTACACGGTCCATGATGAAGTTTTCGTTGCCGATGGTGGTGGCTTTGTCGGGATAGATGCTGCCGGCAATGACCACGTTCTCACGGATGTGGTTGTGGTTGCCGATGACAACGTGTGTGGGCTGTCCTTCAACGTAGTGGAAGTCCTGCGGCGTGGCACCGACCACGGCATTCGAATAGACCGTGTTGTGGTGGCCGAGGGTTGTGCCCTTGAGGATGCTGGCGTGGGGCTTGATGACACAGTGGTCACCGATAGTGACACCAGCCTCAATGTAGGCAAAGGGTCCTACTTCCACGTTTTGTCCCAGTTGGGCTGTGGGGTCAACGTATGCTAAGGGAGAAATCATAGTAAAGAAGGGTTGTTAGGTATGGAAGGGGGTTGGGATACCCTTAATTTAAAGTTCACGTCCGCCTCCGAGAGCCTGATAAAGGCTGATGGCAGCCTGCACCTTGTCGAACTTGTCCTGAATGAGACTAAGCTGGGCCTGGATGAGGCTTTGCTGGGCCGTGAGGGTTTCGAGGTAGGTGGTGCTGGAGCTGCGCTGGAAGAGTTCCTGCGTGTTGTGCAGGGTGACGGTGAGCGTTTCGACCTGCTGCTGGCGGGTAGCCTGACGCTGTGAGGCAGCCTGATAGTCGGTCAGGGCGTTGCTCACCTCCTGTCCGGCATTGAGCAGGGCCTGCTCGAACTGCAGCTGCGCGTCTTCATACTTCAACTTCGAGACCTTGAGGTTGGCCTTGAGCTGTCCGTTCATGAAGATGGGTTGCGTGAGCGAAGCAAAGGCAGAAGCCAGAATCTTGCCGGGATTGACAATCACGCCGGCATTGTTGGTCCATGCAGCTTCGCCGCCAATGGTGAGCGAGGGGTAGAAGGAACTCTTGGCCGCATTGACATCGTAGAAGCTGGCGGCCAACTGCATTTCGGCAGCGTGCACATCGGGACGGTTGGCCAGCAGTTGCAGGGGAACGCCTACAGAGAAGGAGGCGGGGAAAGCATCGGCATTGAAGGTGCCACGGGCAATGGCGTGCGGTGCTTCATGCAGCAGGCTGCACAGCGCGTTCTCGGTTTGCGTGATATTCTGCTTCAGCGTGGGCACAGAGCTGAGGAGGCTGTAGTAGTTGGCCTTGGCCTGTCCCACAGCGGCCTCGTTGGTCATGGCAGCCGTCTTCATCAGTTCCATGGCGCGAACGTTCTCGGCCCAAATGGCTACCGTAGCTTCGGTGGTCTTGAGCTGTTCGTCGAGCATTTGGAGCGTGTAATAGAGGTTGGCTACCGAGGCGATGATGGCCGTGCGTGTGGCCTGCTTGGCGTCCTTGCTCATTTCGAGCGTGGCTTCGGCCTGCTTCTTCGTGTTGCGCAACTTGCCGAGCGCGCCAATCTGCCAGCTGGCACTGACGGGGAAGCTGTAGGTCTTGGTGGCTTTGCCGAAGTCCCAGCTCGAAATGGCTCCCTGCGGGCTGAACGTCACGGTGGGGTAGTATGCCAGTCGCGCCACGCTCAGGCCGGCTTCGGCCTGCTGGATAGTGAGGTCGGCACTGCGCAGGTTGGTATTGTTCTCCAAGGCTTTGGCAATCAGTGCCTGAAGCTGTGGGTCAGTAAAGACTTCCTGCCAGGGCGTGTTGCCGAAGTTGGCCGTGTCGGCAGGCAGGGCAGCCTGTGTGTCGGTTGTGTCTCGGTAGAGTCCGTCTTTGAGTCCGTTTTCGATGCTTTGCGGACGCTCATAGTTGCTGTAGAGGTGGCAGCTGCTGAGCAGGGCGGAACAACCGAGGATATAGATGAGGTGTTTCATTGTCTTGTCTGTAGGCTTGCGAGGATAGGGGTGGTTCGGGAAAACCGGTGGTGAAGTGAACGCTTGCACGGGCACTCGCGGCGGTATTTTGGGAACCACCCTTATCCCAGCTATTTAGAGTATTGTTCGATATCAGAGTCAGCTTCGCCGGGTTCGATGTCTTCCCAGGTCATCGGCTTGACTTTCTCTTGCAGGTACTGGAATACCACGAAGAGCACGGGCACGATGAAGATTTGGCAAATCATACCGATCAACATGCCGCCGATAGCCGTAGTACCGAGCGAGCGGTTACCGTTGGCACCTACGCCGAAGGCAAACATCATGGGCAACAGACCGATAATCATGGCCAGAGAGGTCATCAGAATAGGGCGCAGACGGGCACCGGCACCGAGCACGGCAGCCCAGGAGATGCTCATGCCCATCTTGCGGCGGTCGAGAGCGAACTCCACAATCAGAATAGCGTTCTTGGCCAAGAGGCCCATCAACATGATCAAGGCAATCTGCACGTAGATGTTGTTGGATGCGCTGCCGAAAATCATGTTGAAGAATTGTCCTACTCCGCCTGGGATGAGGCTCAGGCTACCCATACCTTGGATAAAGAGGAAGGAGCCGGCCAGACCGAAGGGCACGGAGAGCAACACGGCCAAGGGCAGGATGTAGCTTTCGTACTGGGCCGAGAGCAGCAGGTAGATGAACACGAAGCAGAGCAGGAACACGATGGCCGTGGTGCTGCCTGCACTCGACTGTTCTTCGCGCGACTGGCCCGAGAACTCGAACGAGTAGCCTTGGGGCAGTGTCTGTGCGGCCACTTCTTCAATCGCCTTGATGGCCTGGCCCGAGGTGTAGCCCGAAGCGGGGTTGCCGTTCACCGACATAGAGGTGTACATGTTGAAGCGGTTGATGTTGTCGGGACCGAAGCTGGGCTTGATGGTCATGAACTCCGTGATGGGAGCCATTTCCGAGCCATTACGCACTTTCACCTTGTAGAGGCTCTCGAAGTTGGCGCGTTCGCTCTGTTCGCCCTGAATCATCACACGGTAAATCTTGCCGAAGCGGTTGAAGTTGGACGAGTAGAGACCGCCGTAGTAGCCCTGCAATGTCGAGAGAATATCGGAGGGCGAGATGCCGGCGCGCTTACACTTGGCAGCATCGATGTCGATGATATACTGCGGGAAGTTCGGGTTGAAGTTCGTCTGTGCCGATTCGATTTCGGGACGCTTCACGAGTTCAGCGAGGAACTCCTTGCTGATGTCGTAGAACTTGTTCAGGTCACCACCTGTGCGGTCCTGAAGGTTGAAGGTAAAGCCGTTCGTCGCACCATAACCTGTAATCATAGGCGGCTGGAAGAAGAGTACCTGTGCATCCTTGAACACATCGCGCGAACGCAGGTAGAGGTTGGCGAAGATGAGCGTAGAGCTTTCCATCATGGAGCGTTCTTCCCAGTCTTTCAGCTTCACGATGAACGAACCGTAGGAAGGACCTTGGCCGCCGATGAAACTGTAGCCTGAGATGAGTGTGCTCTGCTCTACAGCGGGGACGGAGCGGATGAGGCTGTCCACACGGATCATGAAGGCTTCGGTGCGGTCCTGCGAGGTGCCGGGAGGCATGGTCACTACGCCCATGATGGTACCCGTGTCTTCGTTGGGCACCATGGCGGTCGGCGTGATATTCATCAACCATACGAGCAGGGCGATGGCGCCGCCCGTAAGTCCGAGCGAAAGGACAGGACGCTGGATGAACTTAAGTACAGCCTTCTTGTAACGCTGCAGGATGCGCTCGTAGGAGTTGTTGAACGAGTTCATGAACTTCTTCGTCGAGAGACCGATGAGGCCGAGCAAGGCGAAGAGCGTGAAGATAGCTGCAATGACGGGGTGAGATTCGAAGCTGAATGCGCCGAAAATCATGCCGAGGATAGCCACCGTTACCAGAATGAGCGTTACGCTCGGGTGCAGGATGCGGCCGATTGATTCAATGTAACGCTGCACGAAGGTCTGTCGGGCTGCCTTGTAGGCAATGCCCATGCGTTCTTTGAGCGAAGCTTCATCCTCGTCTTCCTTCTTGTGGGGTTTCAGGAGGATGGCGCAGAGTGCGGGCGAGAGGGTCAAGGCGTTGACAGCCGAGAAACCGATGGCGATGGCCATGGTCAGACCAAACTGGCGGTAGAACGTGCCTGATGTGCCCGACATGAAGCTCACGGGGATAAACACGGCCATCATGACCAGCGTAATCGACACGATAGCACCGCCGAGTTCGCGCATGGCATCAATCGATGCTTTGCGCGAGGAGGTGTAGCCCTGGTCAAGCTTGGCGTGTACACCTTCGACCACCACAATGGCATCGTCCACTACAATGGCGATGGCCAGCACCATGGCCGATAGGGTCAGCAAGTTGATGGAGAAGCCGATGATGTAGAGCACGAAGAACGTACCTATCAAGGCTACGGGAATGGCCACAGCCGGGATGAGCGTGCTGCGGAAATCCTGCAGGAAGAGGAATACCACGATGAACACGAGGATGAACGCCTCGATAAGCGTCTTGATAACTTCGTGGATAGAAGCGAAGAGGAAGTCGTTCACACTCTGTGCCACCTTGATTTCCAATCCTTCGGGCAGGTCCTTTTCGCAGTCTGCGAGCAGGGCTTCCACGTCTTTTACAATCTGCGTAGCGTTAGAGCCGGCAATCTGCATCACGATACACGATACCGAGCGGTGACCGTTCACGCGGCCTGCGAAGGAGTAGGTCGTACGGCCGAGTTCCACGCGGGCCACATCCTTCACGCGGATGACATTGCCGTCGGCCGTAGAGCGAAGCACCATGTTCTCAAACTCCGAAGGTTCGCTGAGGCGGCCTTTGTAACGGAGGGTGTACTGGAAGGTCTGGTTTTCGCGCTCGCCGATATTACCCGGCGCAGCCTCAATGTTCTGTTCGGCCAGCACACCTGCAATGTCGGAGGGCACGAGGTGGTGTTCGGCCATCTTTTCGGGATCGAGCCAGATACGCATGGAGTAGTCGGCACCCATGACCATGGCATCGCCTACACCCTTGATACGCTGTACCTGCGGGATGATGTTGATTTTGGCGTAGTTTTCGATGAAGTCAGGCTCGTACTTGTCAGAGGCATCGACAACCGAGAAGATAACGAGCATAGAGCTCTGTCTCTTCTGCGTGACTACACCCACCTTCGTGACTTCCGAGGGAAGCAAGCCCTGTGCCTTCGACACGCGGTTCTGCACGTTCACCGCAGCCATATCGGGGTTGGTGCCCTGCTTGAAGGTGATGTCGATAGTGGCCTGTCCCGTGTTGGTGGCGGTGGATGACATGTAGTCCATGTTTTCCACACCGTTCACCTGCTCTTCAATAGGAGCAATCACGGAGTTCAACACTGTTTGGGCGTTAGCACCCGTATAGGTCGTGCTAATCTGTACCGTCGGCGGTGCAATGTCAGGGTACTGCGTGATGGGAAGCGACACCAAGCCCAGCACACCCAGAATGACAATGACCACTGAAATCACAGTGGAGAGCACCGGGCGGTTAATGAATCTATCTAATTGCATGGAACTTTTCTTTTAGATCTTTAGACCTTAAATTGTAAACTTCGCGTGCGGCAGTTTAGTCCTGGCCGGGCATCTTGCCGTCCTTCAGCGCTTGCTTCGCCTTCTGTTCGGCTGCGGCAGCCTGTTGGGGGGTAATGGGGTTAATCTGCATGTCGTTCTTCAGCTTGCTCACACCGTCAACCACGATGCGTTCGCCAGCCTTCAGACCGCTGGTTACCACGTAGTTTTGTCCGTCGTGCTGCACGAGCACTTCAATCTCGCGGCTGGCCACTTTGTTGCCGTTGCCCACTACGTAGACAAACTTCTTGTTCTGAATTTCGAAGGTAGCCTTTTGGGGAATGACGATGGCATCCTTCTGGTTTACAGGCACCAGAATGGCACCCGTACCGCCCGAACGGAGTACGTGGCCGGCATTGTCGAAGGTGGCTCTCATCTGAACAGAACCCGTGTTTTGGTCAATCACACCACTCACCGTGCTAACTACACCGCTCTGGGGATATTCCGTGCCGTCGGTCAACACGAGTTTTACGGCCGGCATCTTCGAAATGGCAGCCGACAGACCGCCTTGTTCGCGGGTAAAGGCCAGCAGTTGCTTTTCGGTCATGGAGAAGTAGACATACATCTTGTTGATGCTCGAAACGGTGGTCAGCGGCTGTGCGCTCGATGCGCTCACGAGACTGCCCACGCGGTAGGGAATCGTGCCGACTACACCGTCGGAGGGGCTTGTCACCGTACACCAGCGCAGGTTGTCTTGTGCGCTTTGCAGCTGGGCCTGTGCTGCAGCTAACTGGGCTTCATAGCTTTCAAGGGTGTTCTTGGCCATTTGCAGGTCATAGCTCGAAATGATCTTCTGGTCAAACAGTGCCTGCTTGTTCTCTACGGTCAGCTTCTGGGTGGCAATGTTGGCCTTGCACACACGCACCTGGGCCTTGGCGGCATTCACGGCAGCCTGATACTGCTCGGAGTCAATCAGGAAGAGGGGCTGGCCTTGGCGTACGGTGGCACCTTCATCCACCAGCAGCTTGGTGAGATAGCCCGACACTTTCGGACGGATTTCGATGTCCTGCATACCCTTGATGGTGGCGGGGTAGGAGGTCTCAAGTTGTGCTTCAGTAGCGTTGAGGGTCACCACGGCGAAGTCGTTGTTCGCTTCGGGCATTTGCGATGACTTGCTGCCGCAGGCTGTGAGCAGCCAGGCGGAGAGCATCCATAAAACGGTTTTCTTCATGTTGGAGATTATTTATAGATGATTTTGATGTGTATGCTTGCTGTAGGCTCAGGCCGTAGGTACATGAGGTTCACGTCGGTAAGGCTGGGCGCAGGCGAGGGCAAAGGTACGGCAAAAAACTTTTTGCCTCCTTATAGTTTTTCCCTAAATGTGCTGGCGTTATGTTTTTTTATATGGACGTGTGGTTGATTCTTCGCTTTTAGTAGACGAAGATTACAAAAAACGTGATTGACGGCGGAGGCATGGGCTGGCCACGACATGCAGGCAGGCGCAGAATCAGTGGCAATGTCCTTGATTCTGCGCCTGCTTGCGGGGAATGGCTAACGGGTTGGGGTGGGCCGTTTGGAGTGGTTTGGCCCTTACCGCAGGTAGCGGTTGGAGGCTCGTTCGGTGGCAATGGTAGTGGCATCGCCGTGTCCGGGCAGCACCTGCACTTCGGGAGGCAGGGTGAGGATGCGTTGGCGAAGGCCTTCGATGAGTTGTATCTCATTGCCTCCGGGCAGGTCGCAGCGGCCTATTTCGCCTCGGAACAGACTGTCGCCGCTAAAGAGTACGCCCTGCTCTTCGAAGTAGAAGCACACGCCGCCCGGCGTATGGCCCGGTGTGGCTATGACGCGGGCCGTGAGGCTGCCCACCTGTAGCAGGTCGCCGTCCTTGAAGTAGCGGGCTTCGGGCGGCAGTTGTAGCGGAATGGAGCGGTGCAGGAAGCGGGTCATCTGTTCGACCGATGATTCGTAGGTCGGGCGTTCGGCATCACAGAGCTCGATGGGCACACCGTATGTGTCGTAGATGAAGGATGCGCCGAAGATGTGGTCGAAGTGGCCGTGGGTGTTGAGCAGGCGGGTCAGCGTGAGCCCCTTTTGGGCCAGGAAGTCGCTGATGGCCTTTTGCTCTTCGGGGTAGAATGCGCCACAGTCGATGAGGGCGGCCTGTCCGGCATCGTCCCAGAGGAGGTAGCAGTTCTCCTCGATCATGTTTACGATGAAGCGGGTGATGTGCATGGTTCAGAGGGCTATGTAGATGGCTCGTTTGGTTTCGAAGAAGGGTTCGCTGAAGAAGTCGCTGAGCTGCCACTGCTCGCTGCAGTGCCTGAAGGCTTTCAGTTCATCGTCGAGGTCGCCGCCTTTGAGACAGATAAGGCCGTTGGGCAGGGCGTTGCGCTGCTCGCGTGCGATGTTCTTGCGCACCAGCTTGACGAGTTCGGGGGCATTCATCACCGCCCGGCTCACCACGAAGTCGTAGCGTCCCTTCTCTTCGAGCACGTTGCGATGTTCGCACACCACGTTCTGTAGGCCGATGGCGTCGGCCACGGCCTGTGCCACCTTGACCTTCTTGCCGATGCTGTCAATGAGCTTGAAGCGGCATTCGGGGAAGCAGATGGCGAGGGGAATGCCCGGGAAGCCGCCGCCTGTGCCCATGTCGAGCACCTGCGTGCCGGGGCGGAAGTTGATGATTTTGGCTATGCCCAGCGAGTGGAGCACGTGGTGGGGATAGAGGTTGTCGATGTCCTTGCGCGAGATGACGTTGATCTTGGCGTTCCAGTCGCGGTAGAGGGCATCGAGCTGCCTGAATTGTTCCCGCTGGGTGTCGGTGAGTTCGGGAAAGTAGTTGAAGATGATTTCAGCTGTCATGTAGGGTTGGGGGCTTGCTTGGGAGTGGGGGAGTGTCGGCTCCGTTGTAGAATTACAGTTTATGGTTTTAGCTTCAAGCTGAGAGGCATCCCAACTTGAGGCTAAAACCATAAGCTTCTTGGATTTCAGTGTTTGAACGAACACTAAGAAGTCAGGGTCAGAGGGTTCTCACCCACTTCTTCTGTCCGTTGATGAGGTAGATGCCCGGCTGCACGATACGGTTGAGCCTGCGGCCCTGCATGTCGTAGATGACGGGTGCCTGGGGCTGGTCTCCGTCGGCCTGGTCAATGTGCGTGATGATCGGCTTGTCCTTGCCTTCGTTGTAGATGTCGAGCAGCAGGTTGTAGATGATGTTGAGCGCATTGTATTCGGTTTGCAGCTCGCTCTGCGTGGTGGTGCTGTAGTCCAGCAGCAGTTTGGCGCACTGCACTTCGTCGAGCGCACTCAGCACATCGTCCTTTGTCAGTGAGGTGAACCGGCCGTCAATGGCGTGCACGGCGTTCTCCATGCGGTAGATGCCCAGTTCGGCCAGACCGAAGTAGTAGTGCGTGCCGAACAGACCGCCTGTTGTCTTCGTCACCCGCAGGCGGACGAAGCGGTAGTCTTCGCCGTTGCCCAGCACGCCCGAGGTGTAATATTGGTTCTTGGCCGTCGGCAGCGGGGTGGCATCATTGGACGTGAGCGTGGCTATTTCGGTGAACCCTGTAGGCAGGCCGTCGGAGCCAGTCTGGTTGGCACCTTCGATGACCAGCACGGTGGGTGCGTCCACGTTGTAGGCCGACACGGGCAGCGTGTAGTAGTTCAGCGTGAAGTCGCCCAGACTCAGGCCCTCGCCGCAGTCTATGAGCAGATAGTGGTCTTCATTGACAGCCGAACCGTACCACGCTGTGTGGAAGTAGGTCTCGGTATTGCCGTCAATGGCCAGGTTGGGGCCGTGTCCGGGTTCGGGAGCGTTGCTGCTGAGGGTGAAGCCGCTCATGTCCTGTGCGCCTTTTTGGCTCACGGTAGCCATCAGGTCGATCAGCTGCTGCGTCTTTTCGGCCAGTGCGGCGAGGTCCTGCCGCAGTTCGGCCACTTCGTCCTTGCTCACCATGGTGATGTACCACTGCGAGGGGTCCTCGTTGTCATCCCAGCCCACCACCTTGTAGCTGACGCCTGCTGCCGAATGGAGCGTGTTGTTGGCTGCTCCGTTGTAGCGCAGCGAGAACAGGCCGGTGCTGATGGTGTGGAGGGTGTAGCCCACGGGCGTGCTGCCCGTCTTGAGCACCGTGGAGCGCGTCAGGGCTTGGGCATACTGACCAGAGCTGACGTTTTTGAGATAGTAAACGTTCTCCTGACCGGTCTCTTCAAATATCCATTGCCCGTTGGCCGGCACGGTCGAGGGCACTACGCCGCCCGACTGCGTGTTGGTGATGACATTGCCCGAGGCATCTTCGGCCATGTACCGCTCGGAGTAGGCGTAGTTGGCCAGCACGCAGGCACTGCCCGGGAGCAGTGTCACCCGGGCGTGGCTGTTGGCCATTACGTCGGTGTAGGCACTGTTCAGCGCATCGTAGGCCGAGAGGTAGCTGTTCGTCAGGTTGCCGATGTAGATAGAGAGGGCCTCGTTGTAGGCGGTCTGCAGTTCGGTCACTTCGTCTTGGCGGTAGAAGCCTACGCGGGTGTAGTCATTGCCCGAGGTGCCTCCGTCGTCCACATGGGCGAGTAGGGCCTGTACCTTTTCGAGGGCAGCTTTCAGCAGGCTTTCGGTAGCTGCGGAATTGTCAACGCCCACTTCGATGGTCTCGCCTGAGCCGTTCACGGCCAGCACTGTGGCAGTACCTGCCGCCAAGGCCGCCGCCGTGGCTTCGTTCACGGGGAAGGTGTAGTCGTTGGAGAAGGCCAGCAGCTTGCCGTCCTTGTCGTAGATCAGGAAGCCTACGCCGCCTTCGGCACCGGTGAGCGACACCTCGTTATTGTTCACCGTGAGGCTGTAGGTGCCGCTGACGGGCGATTCGCTGGCGTTCTGGTAAGCCGTGTAGCTGCCCAGGTCGGCAAAGGCTTTGCCGTCCCAGAGTTGTCGGGCGGTCACACCGTCGTGCTTCAGGTAGGTCACGCGCTGCGCGTTGTCGTTGATGAAGATGATTTGCCGGTTTTCGGGGTAGCCCTTGGCCTTGATGTAGTTAATTGCTTCGTCGATGTCGGCCTGCGTCTGCGTGTATTCGGCGTTGCTGTAGTCGCCCACGAAACGCTTGTCCATCACTTCGAAGAAGCCGTGTGCGCGGAAGAACTCCGTGAGGTCTTCGCCGGCAGCCTCGCACGACTTCTTGTAGAAGTGCAGCAGGCTGGTGCTGCCCTGCTGGTCATACTGGATAACCATGGGGTCGCGGCGGAGCATCTCGATGAGGCGCGGCACGAAGTGCGTGTTCTTGCCCACGAGGTGGTAGTAGAGCCAGAGCTTGTAGAACATCTGCGTCTGTGCCCAGATGTTGTTGGTGAAGAAGTCGTGGCCGTCGGTGTTGTAGGCTTCGAGCACGTAGCTCAGGTCGCCCTGGCCGGAATTGGTACGTGAGGTGCCGCGTCCGTCATACCATACGGCCACGTTCGAGAACATGTTGTTCGACACCTCCGTGAGGCCGCGCATGTTGAGCAGCTGCTGGTGTTGGTGTCCCATTTCGTGGGCGGGTCCCCAGAGCACGCCGCCAGCCGAGCTTTCGTCGGTCAGCTTGCCGATGATGTCGGGCAAGGTGTTGTTGTTGTAGTTCGCGCTGGTCCAGCCGCCCGACATGTAAGTGCCGGGGTCAGTGGTCGAAATGGCCAGACCGTGCAGGCGGTAGTGGTTCGAGTAGTCCACACCCCATTCCGCGTCGTCGCCAGTGTAGCTGAAGATGTCGTGCTTCATGGCATCCCAGGCGTGGTAGCGGGCGTTGGCTTCCTCCACTTCCTCACGGCTCAGCACGCCCAGTACCAAGCGTTCGCTCATCATGATGCGGTCCCAGCGTTCGAGCCAGTCGGTGATGCGTACGCGGCGAGAGCCGTTCTGGGTGGTAAACCAGTAGTTGGTGCAGTGGCTTGCACTGCTGCCTGCAGGCGGGTCAAAGCTGAACTGAATGGTCTGGTAGCGGCCCAGAATCGTCAGGTCGTCGAGCACGTTGCGTGCGGCATAGTAGTCCCAGTCGCCTTCGTTGTCACCCTTGGGGTACACGTTGTTCGACTGGAGCAGGTTGTCGTTGGCAGCGGTCTGCGAGCCGTCGGCCTTGGTCAGCGTGGTGGCTAACGAGCTGAGGTTGTGTCCGCTGTCACATCCGGTAGTGGCCGCATTGTGTGCCCAGAGGTCATCGCCCACGGCGTTGTAGAAACCGTTCACGTTGCCGCCCTCAATGTGGATGGTGAGGTCGGGGAAGTCAGCCAGCGAGAAGTCAGCCAGGTTCGTGCGGCCGTCCCATGCCTTCATGGTCTTGGCGGTGTAGTAGATGCACGACCAGGTCTTGTCCTCCCAAGTGGCCACCACGTTCAGACCTTTGTGCAGGGCCACGCCGTCGTTGTAGTTGCCGGCCTGGCCGTGTCCTTGGTAGGTGCCGAAATAGAGCGAGGCATTGGCCGGCACGTCCTGGTCGACCATGATGAACAGGGCCTGGCGCTTGTTGCCGAAAATGCCGGTCGGATTGTTCAGGTTGGTGTGTATGTTCACCTTCAACGCCTGGTTGGTGCAGTCACGTTCGGTGTACACCTCATAGTTCTGGATGCGGAAGCGGCGGGCATAGTCGCCGTCCCAAGCGGGCTTCGACGCGTCGAAGTTGTCTTCGCGCCAGGCTTCCGTGAGCGGCGTGCCGTTCTGCGTCTTCCAAGTTTTCAGCACCATTTGTTGCAGGGCTGCGGGCAACTTGGTGTAGTTGCCGTCGGCAGTCAGCGCAGCCTGGGTCATCTGGGCATAGGTGGGGCGCAGCGTGGTGCAGGCCATGTCGGCAAACAGGGTCTCCAGTGCAGCCTGCATGGACTCTATCTGTGCTTGGGTGAACATGGTGCCCTCCAGCGACTTCCAGTTGGCTTCGATGGTCGCTTCGTCGAGCGGCTGCTCCACGATGTCCCAGCGGGTTGACTCGTTGTTGGCTCCTTCCCAGCTCACTACGTCCTGACTGCCGTCGAGGTGCATGAGCTGGTAGCCGTTAGTGCTGTTGTAGGGGCTGAGCGAGTTGTGCGTGCCGCCCAGTGTGACGAGATACAGCTGCGTGTTGGCCTCATTGGGGTCGCTCACCATCTGCCACTTGCCGCTCACGGCGGTATTGGCTTGCAGGTACAGGCCGCTGCCCATGTTGCGCAGGCGGTACTGGTTCACGCCGTTCAGCGTGGTGATGTCGGCCACCACCCACAGCTGGTTGTACTCTGCCTCCGTGCAGCCCGTGGTGGCAGTCTGTCCCACGGCGGTCGTGCCGGCAGCGAGCGCATAGCTCGGCTGCCCCACGTTCAGGAATCGGTAAGCCTTGCCTTGTTCGAGTACGGTGAGTGCCTGGGCGTGGCCGCAGAGCGCAGACCATGCTGCGCAGAGCAGCACGAGCAGACTTGTTCGAAGTAGAAAGTTCTTCATGTGTTAGATAATTAAGGGTGTGTGCCTGCGCTTGTCGGCAAGGGCAGGCTTTGGTAATACTCTGATGTTGGGGGCAAATGTAATGATTTATGTTGGGAATGACGAAGTCTTTGTGCATTTTAAGTGAAAAAAGCTTGGGCGTAACTTCTTGGGCCGATGTAGCCGCTATGCGGTGTGCGGCGGTGTGTGTGCGGCTCTTTTCTGGACATCATGAAATAGGCTGCAAGGTTGTACCTGTAGGCCAGTTGCAACAAAGTGCCGCTTAGGAAATCCTAAGTGCCGAGTTGTTTTTCCTAAGTGCCGCTTAGAAAAAACTAAGTGCCGAGTTGTTTTCGGGAGCTTCTCTGACTGTCCGTCCACATGCCGTGTGCCGCCGCCGCAACTTGCGTTCCACTCCTATATATAAATAGGTGTATGGCCGCCCTCAGGTTCCGGGAAGCAGGGGCGGTGGCCGGCGCGGAGCAACTTTTTTAGCATTTCTTTTGCCCGAGTTTTACGTTTGCACTAATTTTGCCGCGCAAAACTGTGTATCACTCAGAAACATCTCAAACACTTAAAGCATATCATCGTGGCAGAGACTAAGTACATTTTCGTGACCGGCGGCGTGGCTTCTTCGCTCGGCAAGGGAATCATTTCCTCCTCTATCGGCAAGTTGCTGCAAGCACGCGGCTACCACATTACCATCCAGAAGTTCGACCCGTATATCAACATCGACCCGGGTACGCTGAACCCTTACGAGCACGGCGAATGCTATGTGACCGACGACGGACAGGAAACTGACTTGGACTTGGGGCATTACGAACGCTTTACGGGCATACAGACCACCCGCTACAACAACTTCACCACGGGACGCATCTACCAGAGCGTTATCGACAAGGAGCGTCGGGGCGACTATTTGGGCAAGACCATCCAGGTGATTCCCCACATCACCGACGAAATCAAGCGCGACATGCTCTATCTGGGCAAGAAGCACAAGTATGACTTCGTGATTACCGAAATCGGCGGTACGGTGGGCGACATCGAGAGCCAGCCCTTCTTGGAGGCTATCCGCCAGTTGAAGTGGGAGCTGGGCAAGAATGCCGTTTGCGTACACCTGACCTACGTGCCCTATCTGGCCGCTGCGGGCGAACTGAAGACCAAGCCCACCCAGCACTCGGTGAAGGAACTCCAGAGCTTGGGCATCCAGCCCGACATCCTCGTGCTGCGCACGGAGCATCCGCTCGGTTCGGGCCTGCGCCGCAAGATAGCCAACTTCTGCAACGTGTCGCCCGAGGCCGTGGTGCAGAGCCTCGACCAGCCCACTATCTACGAAGTGCCCCTGCGTATGCAGGAGCAGGAGCTTGACGCCACTATCCTGCGCAAGCTCGACATGCCCGTGGGCGAAACTCCGGGACTGGGTCCCTGGCGTTCCTTTCTGGACCGCCGTCACAAGGCCACTGAGGTGGTCAACATCGGTCTGGTCGGCAAGTACGACTTGCAGGATGCCTACAAGAGCATTCTCGAAGCCCTGTCGCAGGCCGGCACCTACAACGACCGCAAGGTGAAGTGCCACTTCATCAACAGCGAGAAGATAACGCCCGACAACGTGGGCGACATGCTGGCCGGTATGCAGGGCTACGTAATCTGCCCGGGCTTCGGACAGCGCGGCATCGAAGGCAAGATTCTGGCCGCCCGTTATTGCCGTGAGCACGACCTGCCCACCTTTGGTATCTGCTTGGGCATGCAGATGATGGTCATCGAGTATGGCCGCAACGTGCTCGGCTATGAAGATGCCAACTCCATCGAAATGGACCCCAAGACCACGCACAACGTGATTGACATCATGGAAGACCAGAAGAACATCACGAACATGGGTGGCACCATGCGTCTGGGCGGCTACGAATGTGCGTTGGCCGAAGGCAGCCGTGTGCGCCAAATCTATGGTCAGGAGATTATCCGCGAACGCCACCGCCACCGCTATGAGTTCAACAACGACTTCCGTGAGGAATATGACCGCGCAGGCATGCACTGTGTGGGCACGAATCCCGACACCGAGCTGGTGGAAATTGTCGAAGTGCCGACCCTGCGCTGGTATGTGGGCACCCAGTTCCATCCCGAATATTCGAGCACGGTGCTGAAGCCCCACGCCCTCTTCCTCGACTTTATCAAGACCTGCGCCGGGCTGGCTGCACAACAGTAAGGACGGGTGCGGTCTCCCGTTGGGAGCAGGAAGGCCCAGGGCGGACGGCTTCATGGAAGCATGAAACGTCCGTTCCGGCGGATGCTTCCTGTCCACGTTCCGCCCCCTGTACTATAAACTTATCCCCGTTACGGCATCATGAGGTTATCGTGTTACTGCTGCGCCTCCCTTGAGGCGTGGACGGTAATGGGATAACCTCATCGTTGCAGACTCGCCGCAGTCGCGGTGCGCCCTTTTATTCACTGCTTCACACAACAGACTATTTCAAAACAATTCATGGACAAAAACACCATTGTTGGCCTCGTGCTGATAGCCCTTGTGCTCATCGGCTTCAGCTGGTACAACACCCCTACGCAACCCGTCGCGCCTGCCGGGCAAAGCCAGCAGGCTGCCGTCGTCGACACCGTGAAGGATGCTGCTTCGCTCTCGAAAGAGGTGGTGAGGCCGCAGGCTTCTGACTCTTCCGACATCTTCTTTGCCGCTACGCAGGGCACGAACCGCGAGGTCACGCTCCATAACGACAAGGTGCAGGTGAAGATAGCCACCCAAGGCGCCGCCGTGAGCGAGGTGCTCCTCAAGGAGTACAAGAGCTACACCGACTTTGAGGCCGGCAACGATGCCCCCCTGTTGCTCTACTCTAAGGAAGACGCTGCCTTCAATCTCACCTTCGACACGAAGGAAGGCCAGTTCGCCCTGAACAACTACTACTTCACTCCCGTTAGCCAGACCGACTCCACCCTGACGCTCCGCCTCACCGCAGCCGATGGGGCTACGCTCGATGTGGAGTACAGCCTGCTGTCCGACAACTATCTGCTCAACTTCAGCGTCAAGGCCAACGGTCTGGCCAAGCACATTCCCGCCACGACGAAGGTGATGCAGCTCGACTGGAAGGACCGTGTGGCCCAGCACGAAAAAGGTTTCTACTTCGAGAATATGTATTCCACGCTGACCTACAAGCTCCACGGCGACGACACCGAAAAGCTGTCGGAGACCGAAACCGAACAGGAGAGCGTGACAGGCAGCATCGACTGGATAGCCTTCAAGAACCAGTACTTCAGTGCCGTGCTCATGTCGGCCGAGCCTCTGAGCGAAGTGGACCTGAAGAGCGAACAGCTCAAGGAAGGCAGCGGCTACCTGAAGCAGTATGCCGCGCAGATGCAGGCACCCTTCGACCCTTCGGGCAGCAAGGCCACCCGTTTCCAGTTCTACTTCGGCCCGAACAATTACCGCCTCCTGCAGTCGATGGACGACCACAAGGTTTCGGCCCACGACAACGACCTGCAGGAACTCGTCTATCTCGGCTGGCCTATCGTGCGCTGGATCAACCGCTACTTCACCCTCTACGTGTTCGACTTCTTTACCCGCATGGGCCTGCCCATGGGCATTGTGCTGCTGCTCATCACCCTGCTGCTGCGTGTCATCGTCTACGTCCCGACGCGCAAGAGCTACATGAGCAGTGCCAAGATGCGTGTGCTGAAACCCAAAGTGGATGCTATCACGGCCAAGTACCCCCGTCAGGAAGATGCCATGAAGCGCCAGCAGGAAATGATGTCGCTCTATTCGCAGTATGGCGTAAGCCCCATGGGCGGCTGCCTGCCCATGCTCATCCAGATGCCCATCTGGATTGCCATGTTCAACTTTGTGCCGAACGCCATCGAACTGCGTCAGGAGAGCTTCCTCTGGGCCGAAGACCTTTCGACCTACGACAGCCTCATCTCCTGGAACTTCGAGATTTGGGGCCTTGGCAACCACCTCAGCCTCTTCTGCCTGTTGTTCTGTGCCACCAACCTGCTCTACAGCTTCATGACCATGCGCCAGCAGCGCGAAACGATGTCGGGCGACCAGGCACAGCAGATGAAGATGATGCAATGGATGATGATGCTCATGCCCCTCTTCTTCTTCTTCATGTTCAACAAGTATTCGGCCGGCCTGAACTACTACTACTTCATCTCCCTCCTCTTCAGTGCGCTCACCATGTGGTGGCTGCGCCGAACCACCGACGATGCCAAGCTCCTGGCCAAGTTGGAGGCGAACTATGAAGCCAACAAGAACAACCCGAACAAGAAGCCCAGCGGACTCGCTGCCCGCCTCGAAGCCCTCCAGAAACAACAGGAGGAGCTCATGAAGCGACAGCAGAACATGGGCAAACGATAGACTCTTGTAGGTTATGAGGAATAAGGTTATAAAGTCGCCATTTGAGCGTCTGGCTTCTACCCCGTATCTTTATAGGGGTGTTCTATAAATTAGGTTTTAAAGACCGCCCCATGAGTGAACTCATTTATTCCGGCTGTCTGCTGTTTTTTAGAGCGACCTTTTGCAAGTCTCGTCAGTCGCATAGCCCGCTATGCTCCTTCCTCCACTTACAAAATGTCATCTCTAAAAATCCAGCATCCAGCTCGGCCTAATTTATAGAACACCCCTATAGCCTCATAACCTTATCCCTCATAATCAATATTCCCCATATACTATGTCCCTCAAAACCATGCTGACCGCCACCGTCCTCGGCCTTGCCTCTGTGCAGGCTACCGACGCCCAGCCTGCTGCGGCAGACTTCATTGGCAAACAAACTCCTGCGTTCCAGTCAGACCGCATGACCCCCGAAGCCCTTTGGGCCATGGGACGCATCGGCGGATTCACCCCTTCGCCCAATGGCAAGGATGCTGTCTACTCCGTCAGCTACTACAGTGTGAAGCAGAACAAGAGCCACTCCGTGCTCTACACCCTCAACCTGCTCGACGGCACATCGCGGCAGCTTACCACCAGTCCGAAGAGCGAAGGCGGCGCTGTGTATGTGAACGGAGGCCGCCACATCGTCTTCCTCTCCGCCGAGAGCGGCAGCAACCAGTTGTGGATGATGAATGCCGACGGCACAGGCCGCCGGCAGATATCCTTTGCCGACAGCGATGTGGCAGACTTTCTCTTCTCGCCCGACGAGAAGCAGGTGCTGCTCGTGATGGAAGTGCCCCAGCACCATTCGGTCGAGGCCAAGGAGGCCGACCTGCCCTTGGCTACGGGCATGGTCATCAATGACCTCATGTACAAGCATTGGGACACCTACGTGACCTCCGTGCCCCATCCCTTTGTGGCCACCTTCGACGGCCAGACCGTGAAGGTGCAGAAAGACCTGCTCGAAGGCGAACCCTACGAGTGCCCCATGATGCCGTTTGGCGGTGTGGAGCAGCTCGCCTGGAGTCCTGACAGCAAGCAAGTGGCCTACACCTGCCGCAAGAAGGTGGGCAAGGCATACGCTATCAGCACCGACAGCGACATCTTCCTTTATGACCTCGCCACGGGACAGGTGCGCAATCTCTGCAAGCCCGCCGGCTATGTGGCCCCCGAAGTCGAAGCCGACCGATCGTTGCAGCATCAGGCGGTCAACCGTACGGCCACCGACTGCAACATGGGTTACGACCAGAATCCGCAGTTCTCGCCCGACGGCCGCTATGTGGCCTGGAGCAGTATGGAGCGCGACGGTTATGAGAGCGACCGCACCCGCCTCTGCGTGCTGGACCTCCAGACAGGTGAGAAGCGTTATGTCACAGAACGGTTCGAGAGCGGCGTGAACGAATTTTGCTGGGCCGCCGACAGCAAGCAGCTCTACTTTACCGGCGTGTGGCACGGCAAGACCCAAATCTACCGCACCGACTTCAAAGGCCAGCACAAGGCCCTCACCGACGACGTGGCCGACTACAGTCTGCTCGGTCTCTCGGCCGACGGCAAGACCCTCTATGCCAAGCGACACAGCATGGCCCAGGCTGATGAGGTGTACCGTTTGCAGGTAGGCAAGAAGCAGACTGCCGTGGAGCAGCTCACCCACGAGAACCAGTATTTCTACGACAAGCTCTCCTTCGGCAAGGTCGAAGAACGCTGGGTGAAGACCGTCGACGGCAAGGACATGCTCTGTTGGGTAGTCTATCCGCCCCACTTCAATCCTGCCAAGAAATATCCCGCCCTGCTCTTCTGCGAAGGCGGCCCGCAGTCGCCCGTCAGCCAGTTCTGGAGCTACCGCTGGAACTTCCAGATTATGGCAGCCAACGACTACATCATCATAGCTCCCAACCGCCGCGGCCTGCCCGGCTTCGGCATGGAATGGTTAGAGGAAATCAGCGGCGACTATTCCGGCCTCTGTATGCAGGACTACCTTTCGGCTATCGATGACCTGGCCCGCGAACCCTATGTAGACCGCGAACGGCTCGGTGCTGTCGGTGCCAGCTTCGGCGGCTACAGTGTCTACTGGTTAGCCGGTAACCACGAAGGACGTTTCAAAGCCTTCATCGCACACGACGGCATCTACAACACCCAGCAGCAATACGTCGAGACCGAGGAACTCTGGTTTCCTAACTGGGACATGGGCAGCGCACCTTGGAAGCGTGCAGCCGACGGACAGGTGCAGAAAGTCTTTGCCACTTCGCCCCACCTCTACGTAGACCGTTGGGACACGCCCATCCTCTGCATCCACGGCCAACGCGACTTCCGCATCGAATACACACAGGCTGAGAGTGCCTTCACCGCAGCCCGTATGCGCGGACTCGATGCCCAGCTTCTCCTCTTCCCCGATGAGAACCATTGGGTGCTCAAGCCCCAGAACGGCATACTCTGGCAGCGCACCTTCTTCCGCTGGTTGGACAAGTACCTGAAGTAAATAGACGCTTCGCCTTTAGGTTATAAGGTTATGTTCGCTTCGCTCTCGGGTTATAAGGTTATAAAGATACTGCTTGACGAACGAAGATTGCTGCATCGAGTAACTTTATAACCTCATCTCTCATAACCTCCGAAACTTCAATCCAATAAATAAACTGTTTTATGAAAGAAACAATTCAACGCAAGCTCAACGACAGCGCGGCGGCGCGGTGGACTGCGCTTGTGCTCGTAGCCCTGATGATGTTCTTCGGCTACATGTTCGTCGATGTGATGTCGCCCATTCAGGCCCTCATCGAAAACCAGCGCGGATGGAATCCCGACGTGTTCGGCACCTATGCCGCCTCCGAGTACATCCTCAACGTGTTTGGCTTTCTCATCATCGCAGGTGTCATCCTCGACAAGATGGGCGTGCGCTTTACCGGCGTGCTTTCCGCTTCGATGATGTTGGCCGGTGCCGTCATCAAGTTTGTCGGCATCACCGAGTGGTTCCAGACCACAGGCTTCGCTGAGTGGCTCAACAGCTGGTGGGTAGAGCTGCCTGCCAGTGCCAAGATGGCCTCCCTCGGCTTCATGCTCTTCGGTTGCGGCTGCGAGATGGCCGGTACGACCGTGTCAAAGGCCATCGCCAAGTGGTTCAAGGGTAAGGAAATGGCCCTCGCCATGGGTCTTGAGATGGCCATAGCCCGCGTCGGCGTGTTCGCTATCTTCTCCATTTCGCCCATCATCGCCACCAATTTCGGCACCGTGGTCGCTCCCGTAGCCTTCTGCACGGTGCTCCTGCTCATCGGTCTCATCACCTTCACCGTCTTCACCTTCATGGACCGCAAGCTCGACAGCCAGCTCGGTGCCGAGGCCGAAGGCGAGAGCGAGGAAGAGTTCAAGTTCAGCGACCTGGGCAAGATACTTTCCTCCCAGGTGTTCTGGATTGTAGCCCTGCTCTGCGTGCTCTACTACAGTGCCATCTTCCCCTTCCAGCGTTACGGTGCCAACATGTTGCAGTGCAACCTCGACGGCATATCGGCCGAAGCCGCTTCCAACATCTTCCGTTGGTTCCCCATCGGTGCCGCTGTCATCACTCCCTTCTTGGGCAACTTCCTCGACCGTAAGGGCAAGGGAGCCACGATGCTCATCGGCGGTGCGCTGCTCCTCATCTGTTGCCACCTCATTTTCGCCTTCGTGCTCCCCGAAGCCAAGAGCCCCGCGTTGGCCTACTCCACCATTGTCCTGCTCGGCATCTCCTTCGCCCTTGTGCCTGCCGCCCTTTGGCCCAGTGTGCCCAAGATTATCGACGAGAAGGTGCTGGGTAGTGCCTACTGCCTCATCTTCTGGGTGCAGAACATCGGCCTTTGCTTCGTGCCCAAGCTCATTGGCAGCCTTCTCACCTCGACCAATGAGGACAATCCCGCTGTGATAGCAGCCAAGGAGGCCGGTGCCGACTTCATTCCCTACGACTACACCGTGCCCCTCGTGGTCTTTGCCGGCTTCGGCGTGCTGGCCCTGCTCATCGCCCTCTATCTGAAGGTGGTAGACAAGAAGCGCGGCTACGGACTCGAAGAACCGAACATCAAGCAGTAATACTCCTATATATAATAGTATATAATAGGCAATGTGGAAAGTGTCGGCCTGCTCGGTCACTCCTCGGCCAGCGCAAGGCACTTTCCCCATTGCCTCCTTTTTGTATCAACAGACAAACCTCTTTACATGATTCGCAAAACTACGCTTCTTTCCCTGCTCGTGGCCGCAGCTCCCCTTGCTGTCGCAGCCCACGAGACCGACGAAACCCATCCGCAGGCCGCCTATGCTGACCTCGACTATGAAACGCCGGGCATCACCGTCAACATCAACAGCAGCAATCCCGCCATACAGCAGATGCAGCCCACCTTCAAGTTCGGCGGCTACATTATGGAGAAATACAGCATCAGCGACCGCAGCGGCCAGGCCACCAACGGCGGCTTCGACACCCGCTTTGTCCGCCTCTACATGGACGGCAAGGTCTATCAGGACTTCTACTACAAACTCCAGATGGAAGTCAACGGCCAGCCCGGTGTGGACAAAGGCCCGCGCATTGTCGATGCCTTCGTAGAGTGGCAGAAGTTCGACTGCTTCCGCGTGAAGCTCGGCCAGTTCAAGCGCAGCTTCGGTTTCGAAAATCCCTACAGCCCCCTCAACGTAGGTCTCGGCAGCTATTCGCAGGCCACCATGAAGCTCGCTTCGATCGGCGACCGCATCGGCGAACACAAGAGTTCGGGCCGTGATGTCGGTGTGCAGGTACAGGGCGACCTCTTCCCCGCAGCCGACGGCCACAAGTGGATACACTATCAGATAGGCTTCTTCAACGGTCAGGGCATCAACCACACCGACAAGGACCACCACAAGGACCTTATCGGCGGACTCTGGTTCAGTCCTGTCAAGAATCTGGCCATCGGTGGTTTTGGCTGGAACGGCAAGTACACCAACGAGAGCTTCACCAATCCTGCGACGCAACTACGCGCAGCCAAGCGCGTGCGCTGGGGTGCCGGCTTGAAGTACGAAGACAAGTGGACCGTTCGCGGCGAATACATGAGTTCAGTGGGCGGTGTCACCACCGATGCCACGCGTGCTGACCGCTCCGATGCCTGGTATGCTACGGTAGGTGTGCCTGTGGCGCCGAAGCTAAAGGTCTATGCCCGCTACGACTGCTACCGTGACAACAAGGAGTGGAATTCTTTGGTCACCAACTACGGCCTCTCAGGTAACTACTACCTATCGAAGAACCTCATCTTCCAGCTCAACTACACCTTCACGGACGACCGCACGGCACGCCGTGCCGCCATTCCCACCGATTCGCGCTACAACACCTTCGACGTGCAAGTCACAGCCCGCTTCTGACCC
>JBJEAF010000195.1:0-9108 GCA_051868755.1 Alloprevotella sp. | reverse complement strand
CTAAAGCAAACAAGACATGCTCTCAAACCTCGAAAAACAACAAATCACACGGTTGGTGCGCCACTGGGTGGTACCGGCCATCGGCTGTACCGAACCTATCTGCGTGGCACTCGCCGTGAGCCGTGCCACCCAAGAGCTGGGCACTATCCCCGCACGCATCGAAGTGCACCTGAGTGCCAACATCCTGAAAAACGCCATGGGCGTAGGCATTCCCGGTACAGGCATGGTGGGCCTCCCCATCGCCATTGCGCTGGGAGCCTTGATCGGACGGCCCGAACGTGAACTGGAATGCCTGCAAGATGTCAATGCCGAAGCCGTAGAACGCGCCAAGGCGTTTCTGGCCGACGACAGCCGCATAGCCATTGACCTGAAAAGCGATGCTCCCGACAAACTCTATGTCGAAGCTGTCGTACACGACGAGGAAGGCCACACCGCCACAGTGGTCATTGCCGGGCAGCACACCCATTATATATATATCGCGCGCGCGAGCGAAGTGCTGCTTGATGAACGCAACGCGACACACGCCGCTGCGGCCGACGGCGAAGCCGACCCCGCCAACGACATGGAACAGCTGCGCCACACGCTCACCCTGCGCAAGGTGTGGGAATATGCCACCACCATGCCGCTCAGCGAAATAGAATTTATCAACGAAGCCCGCCGCCTCAACGAGGCCGCCGCCCAACGCTCGCTCGAAGGCAACTACGGCCACTGTCTGGGCAAGGCACTGACGCGCCCGCTGGGCAGGGGCATCATGGGCGACAACATCTTCTCCCACATCCTGTCGTCCACCTCCTGCGCCTGCGATGCCCGCATGGCCGGTGCGATGATTCCCGTAATGAGCAACTCCGGCTCAGGCAACCAAGGCATCTGCGCCACCAATCCCGTCGTTGTCTTTGCCGAGGAGAACCACAACACAGCCGAGGAAATGACCCGCGCACTCATGCTCTCCCACCTCACCGCCATCTACATCAAGCTCAATCTGGGCACACTCTCAGCCCTGTGCGGCTGCGTGGTAGCCTCCACCGGCTCCAGCTGCGGCATTACCTACCTGATGGGCGGCACCTACGAGCAGACGAGCTACGCCGTGAAGAACATGATTGCCAACCTCACCGGCATGATCTGTGACGGGGCCAAGCCGAGCTGTGCCCTCAAACTCACCTCCGGAGTGAGCACTGCCGTGCTCTCCGCCATGCTCGCCATGCAGGGCAACTGCGTGAGCAGCGTGGAAGGCATCATCGACGACGACGTAGACCAGAGCATACGCAATCTGGTCGGCATCGGGGCCGAGGCCATGAACGAAACCGACCGCAAAGTGCTCGACATCATGACCCACAAAACTTAAAACTTCTAAACAGACTGCGGCTCAGCGCGCTACAGGCAAGGTTTGTCCGAGATAATCCTTACCTTTGCGCGCTGAGTTTGAATAAAAACGAAAGTGTACTTCCTTAGGTTATGAGATTTTAGGTTATAAGGTTATAACATTACTGTTTGAGTGGACGATATTCAAGCGTTACAACTGTAAGCTTATAACCTCATAACCCCCATAACCTGATAACTCTGATTATAAAAAACATATCACTCTTTGCGAACAATGAAGAAGCATCTACTCTATGCAGGCATAGCCTTGCTCGCCGCCTCACCCTGCCGGGCGCAGGAACAAGGACCGCGCAAGTGGAGCGGTGAGTTCGACGCACTCATAGCCGGGAAGACCGTTCAGCGCGTGGCCAGTCGGCAAGTACAGACCGTCAGCCCCGACCAGTTGGTCAACGCGTACGTCAGCGTGTTCAACGCCGAGGCAGTGGCCCAATATGTCACTGACAACGGCTTCGAAGCCGAAGTGATCACCCCGCAGCTCATCACCGTGACCATCCCAGCCTCGTTCATCAAACCCCTGGCCGAACGCTCTGACGTGCGCTTTGTCAATGCCCCGAAGCAACTGTTTGCCTACATGGCTGATGTGCGCCCCGAAACGGGTGTCGAAAAGGTCACTGCCGGCGAAGGACTCGAAACCCCCTTCACGGGCAAGGGCGTGGTAGTAGCTGTCATAGACCAAGGCTTTGAATACGCCCACCCCGCCTTCAGCGGACGCGTGGTGCGCTACGGAGCCAGCGGCACTTCGGGCACACTGACCTCCAAGATGCCCTCGACCGACACGCGCGACGATGTGGGCCATGCCACCCATGTCGCCAACATTGCCGCCGGCAACAAGGTCAGCGGAGCCGACTACCACGGCATCGCCACCGGGGCCGACCTGATCCTCATCTCGTCTGACTTCCAGCAGAGCAGCGTACTGAAGCAGGCCAAGGCCATCAAGACCTACGCCGAGACCAACGACCAGCCCTGGGTGCTGAACATGAGCTTCGGAACAGTCATCGGCCCGCACGACGGCTCCACCGACTATGACCGCGGCATGAGCGACCTCTGCGGCGAAGGCGGCCTGATGGTGGCAGCCATGGGCAACGAGGGAGGCACCAAAATCCATGCCCGCCGCGAAATAGCCAGCGACGACACACCCGTCTATCTGAAAGTCAAGCCCGTCAGCAGCTACAACGCCTACAACAACATCTACAGCTCCATCTGGGGCGAAGCCACCGACGGCCAGGAGCACTTCAACGTGCAGTTCGTGGTCTACGCCATGAGCAAGCGCTACGAGCCTACCACGGCCCAGCTCAACTCCGCAGGCGTATATGTATGGCAAGGTGTGGACGCCAACAACCAGCGCCAGTACTACACCATCCAAGGTTCGCTCGAAAGTCTGGCCTCCGCATTGGGCATATCGAGCTTCAGCAGCTGCAGCTTCTTCTTTGAAATCACGGGCAAGGCCGGCACTGCCTTCCACGCCTGGCTCGACTACGACAACGCGCCCTGCGAGTTTGTCACCTCTGCCACTCCCTACCGCGCCCTGCCTGGCGACGATGAATACTTAGTGGGCGAAGCTGGTGCTTCTATCGGCAAGGCCGTGGCCGTAGGTTCCTACAACATCCGCGACAAGTTCACCAACATCAACGGTTCCAGCTACTCTGTGAAGAACTCCATCGGTGCAACGGGTGCCCTGAGCTACTTCAGCAGTCCCGGCCCGCAGCTCGGCGATGCCGTCAAGCCTGCCATTTGCGCTCCTGGCGGCTGCATCATCTCTGCCTTCTCGCAGAACTCCAAGGAATTCTCCTCCTACTCCGCCTACCAAGTCGCCACCGTCACCTCCGGCAGCAAGAAGTACTACTACGGTGTGATGAACGGCACCTCGATGTCCTCGCCCGCCGTGGCCGGCATACTGGCCCTGTGGCTCGAAGCCAACCCGAAGCTCACCTATGAGGACGTGCTCGACATCTTCAAGCAGACGGCACGCCGCGACAGCCAGACGGGCAGTGCCGACGAAAACGGCTGGAACCCCAATGCCGGCTATGGCAAGATTGATGCCTACGAGGGTCTGAAGGCTGCCCTGCAAAAGGCCAACCAAAGCGGTATCAACCAGGTGATGAACACCGAAGCCCCCGTGTCGTTCATGAAGAACGCCGACAACTGGAAGGTGCTGTTCAACAACGACGAGAGCTATGCCCAGATTGATGTGGCCTCAGCCGGCGGACAGTTGGTTTACAGCAGCCGCATCGAGTCGCCCCGCCGCGGACAGGAACAGGCCATCGACCTCAGCCGCTTCGCACCGGGTGTCTACGTGCTCCATGTCAACACGCTGGCCGGCAGCATCACCCGCAAGGTGGTTGTAAGATAGCCCCCTTGGGGCATTCCCCTTTTGGGTTAGGAGAGATAAGGTTATGAGGTTATAAAGTTACTATGGGAACGGACGTACAATCCGCCGCCCAATGAGTAACTTTATAACCTCATAACCTTATCTTTTATAACCTGAAGGATGCCCCAAAGGACTCCCTCATCTGACCGCCAAGCTTGCCACATTGCCGGTTCCCTCCCAAGGAATCCTGGCTGGCGGCGCGGGCATTTCGCGTTGCGTCTCCTTCTCCGCCTCACGTGCTGCATCCACGTCATCAACAGGCTGTACTGGCTGACATCCGGACTGCTCCTGCTGGGAGAGCGCAGGCGAAGGGCGGCTGCCGATACGTGCCGGCGGTGCGGTGGGTAGCTTGGCCACTGTGCGGTACACCGTGTCGCGCATCACGATGACACGCTCATGGTATACCGTGTCGGCCGTTGCCCGTGCGGTTCGGTTTTCCTGAAACAACTGGCTGGAAGCCTGCTCTTCCAGCAGCAAGTCCTTGCCAACCACACCCAGCAGGATGCCGAAGAGCCACACCGCTGCATACCGCCACCACCTGTGCACCAACTGGGACGTTTGGGGCGAAGGCGGCGGACAGAGTGCCAAAATCTCTTCCTGCTCTTCGCTGCTCAAGGCACTGTCTGCCGAAGGCCATGCCGCGAACAGCGGGGCATACGCTTCGAAGCGGGCATCGTAGTTGCCGGAAGCAAAGTATTGCCGCAGCTGCTCCTCTTCGGCAGCCGTGGCCGTAGCCTCCATATAGCGGTGCAAAAGTCTTGCTACCTGTTCTTCTTTCATCATAGAACACTCCTTATTATATATAGATGAAACAATCTGACTGATCCTGTTTACCATCCTCCCATGCGCGCCAGCATTTCCTTCCTGGCCCGAGAGAGGCGTGTGCGCACGTTGCCCGCAGTAGTGCCCAGCAGGCGGGCAATCTCTTCGGTGGACAGCCCCTCCACCTCCTTCATGTGCAGGATGAGGCGGTGGTGCTGCGGCAGATTCTGCCACGCCTTGCGTGCCTGCTGCGCCTGTTCCTGCTGCTCCAACCTGCTATGCGGGGTGTCGAAAGTCGGCGGTTCCGTCTGCTCAGAGAGCGTGTCGGCCTTTCTCACCGCCATGCTGCGGAGCATGTTCAGGCTCACCTGCCGGACCATGCAGAAGGCAAGATTCCTGAAATGCGCCGCGCCGGCTATGCGCTCCCTCACGCCCCAGAGCTTCAGCAGTGTCTCCTGCACGGCATCCTCGGCATCGTCCTCACAGGGGAGCAAGGCCAAAGCCGCCACTAACAGCCGGGAGCGCAGGGCGGCAGCCAGCTGCTCAAAACGGCTTTTGCCAAAACCATGCATCGTCATAGACCGGTATTCCTATTTTAGCGTTTTCACCCTCAGGCATCAGCGTGTAGTAGGCCGCACCCCGCTGCGACTCGATGCCCGGCACGTTCTGGGCGTAGCCGCTGAAATAGTAGAAGTTCTTCGCCAAGTAATAATCCAGATAATGTTCCTTTGTCACCGCCTCCTGATGATTCCAGTTGGCCTCCGCGTTCAGCCGAAGCGGACGGCTGTCCTTCATGCGCTGGCGGATTTCTCCCGGATGCAGCAGCAGTCCATCCTCGTCCGTCACATAGGCCGCCATGCTGGCATCCATCATCACCCATTTACCGAGCGTGAAGCTCCACACGACAGTGACCACCGTAGCGTCCGTATCATCCTTGTAAAATTTCGACTGGCAGGTGATGAAGCGCGCCGGCCAGCCGAGAGCCTGATAGATTTCGGCCAACACGATGGCCAGTCCGCGTGCATTCATGCCGTCGCGTCCGGCCTTGCGGCAGCCTTCCACCAAGTCAATGGCCGAGAGGCGTGTCGAAGGCAGGAAATCCCCCCAGTGCCGTATGCGTCCGTGCAGCCAGAACATCACGTTCTTCAACCGCTCGGTTTCGCTGCCCGCCCCGGCGATATAGTCGGTCTGGAAATAGTCGCGTATGCGCTGGAGCACGCTGTCATCGGCTGCGGGATAGGTCATGCGCTGTGGCGGTTCGCTGCGGCGGTAGAGGCTTCCCGTGTCGTAGGGCGGCGAGCGGCGGATCATCCGCCGGAAGTCGGCATTCTGCTTCAACTGCTCCTCTATTGCCGCGAAGCGGGGGTCGGACTTCAAGGGGATAAAGACGGCACGGGCGGCAATATGCTCCAGGAAGGGATAGCCCTTATCGGCCAACTTCTGCAACAGCTGGAACGCCTCGTCCTTCATGCCGCGCTCCGCGAAAATGGCCACCATCTGGTGGAGAAATGCGTTTTGCCCGACATGTACCCATTGGGAGGTAAGCTTCACCTCATCTAACCGGTCTACGGCACGGGCGGCACGCCGCAGCAGCGATTCGTCGATGTGCTGCCCGGCAGGTGTCGGAGGCAGGAAGTCAGCATTGTCCGAACCCATCACGGCTCCCGTCACCTTGCACTGCTTCACCTGCGGACAGTTCTCCACACTGCCATATCCAATGTCGAAGGCAAAGCCAGAGAAGATGATTTCGCTGAGCTGCGGACAGTCTGAAGCGATGGGCGGACCGCCCGTTGTGAGCACCACGCCGCTGAACTCGATGCGGCGCAGGCGGGGACATGCATGGCAGAACCAGCCATCGACGTGCCAGAGCGTGCCGTCGACGACCACCTCCTCCAGTCCCGCGAGTGCTTCAAAGGCGTGGAAGCAAAGGTATTGCACATCGTGGAGGCGGACCGTGCGCAGGCTGTCGCAACCGCGCAGACACCTCGGCCCCAGCTCTACCAAGTGTTGCGGCATCACCACCTCTCCAAGCCGCACGCAATGGTTGAAGGCCCAGTCCGCCACAACGCACTGCTCCGGGATGCGGATGCGGCGCAGGGCGGAATGTTCAAAGGCCCCCATGCCGAGGGTGTCCATGCGCTCGGGCAGGATGACCTCCTCTATCTGACATTGGCGAAAGACGAAGGGCGGAAGCGTGAGAGGGCCGCCCGTCATCTGCTGCGGCCCGTCCTTGTCGATGTAGGCTTCGCCGCCAGGGGCAAAGGTGGCACGGCTGAGGTCGAGTGTGCGCAGGCGGCCCGCCGTGGGCTGCTGGTGGTAGTCGCGGCCTGCCATTTCGCGCAGGAAACGAAAGTCCGTACCGTTGAGCGCGCCTTCCACGCTGAGCGCAGTCAGCCGGTACTTCTGTTCCTCACCGATGAGCGTGGGGAGCGTGCCGGGAGTCTGGACGCAGCAGTGCACCGGCGCATCCTGTGCATACAGCACGCCTGCCCCAGCCAGCCGACAGATGCCGGCGGCAAGGAACAAGACGATGCGGAAACAAAGGGAAGGATAAGGGATATGCATATCGTATATGATTCTTTTTGAAAGACTGGTTTCGGGCTGGTAAAGGTAACACATCTTCGGCAAACAGGCACGCAGCCATAGGGCTTACTGTGCAGAATGCGGGGAACGGCTGGAGCCAGTCCCACTGATGTCCGCTGCATCAATGCTTCTTGTCCGGCTGTTTGTTCAGCCTGTAGATGACCCGCAACATGCCATAGCGCGGTATGACGTTCCGCCACGTCTCGGTGCCCCCCTGCATATTGACGGAATAGTTCAGGTTGGAAATATCGCCAAGTATGTCATACCCGACAAGGGAAATAGAGCTGTGCGTTGAAGCCTCCACTCACCTGTTCCGAATGGCCGCGCTGGCGCGTGCGTACCTTGTTGACCAGCATCTCCGTCAGCTCCCGGCTGGCATCAGGCCCGTCAAAGAGGTTCTCCCAGTCACCTTGCCCGATGGGATTGGCGGAGAACTCGGCCGACAGCCGGTCCGCGTTGTTCCTCGAATAATTGTAGGAATACTGGGGCTTCAGGTAGAGTTGCGTGTCGTATTTTTCGTTCTCCGGCCCTAACATCAGGCGAATGTTGTGGTTAGTGGCGACCGAGATGTTATGCGCGCTGCCCGTATAGAGTGACCTGCCAAACACGGAGCCGCCGGTCTGGAAAGACTCGCGCTGCTGTCTCGTCACGGTATGGTTGTCGGTATGCGTGACGCTGACATTGCCCTCCGTCTCGTAGCGGTGGTTCTTGTCGTACACCAAATAGTCGAAGCCGGCATTCTCCGAGGTACTTGTGCCGCCCGTTATGGCCGCAGGCGACCACTCCCCGTTTCTGCCGGGCTTCCGGCTTTCGTGCGTATTGTTGCCATTCAGGTAGAAGGACAGACGCGACTGCGGCGTGAAGCGCAAGGCGAAGAGCCGTCCGAGCCAACGCCCATGACTTCCGGCCCCGGCTTCGGCATTGGCCAACCAGCCGATTTGGTATTCCCGCTTCAAAATCACGTCCATCACGAAGCGGCCGTCGTTCAGGTCCATCTCCAGTGCCTCGCTTCGCTGGCTTTTCTTGTCGTAGAACCTGACCTGCTTCACGGTGTAGCCCGGCAGGTTGTCCAACAGCACCGTGTTGTCGCCTTTGAAGAAGTCCTTTCCGTCCAACAGCACGCTCTCCACCTGTTTCCCGTTCACCAAGATGCGCCCGTCGCGCTTCAGCTCCACACCGGGAAGCTGCTCCACCAGCGCATCGAGCATAGAGCCTTCGGCCAGGTTGAAGGCATCGGCATTGTAGACGAGGGTGTCACCCTTGATGTAGAACTTGATTTTAGTGGCCGTTACGGTTGCCTCACCCAGCTCATGGGTCCGCGACACAGGCTTGCGGCGCATCTTGATTTCACCGATAGAGTAACTCGAATCCTGCTTTCTGACCTTGATCTTGAACCGCTTCGTTGTGGTCTCGTATTGAGGGTGGGTCAGCCGCAGGACATATTCCCCCGAGCGGAAGCCGACGGGAATGATGAAGTGGGAATTGGGGCGGTATCTGTCCCAGAAGGGTACAGCCGTGGCTATGACAGTGCTATCGGGCGCGAGCAGTTCCACCCGCGTACTGTCGATGACGGGCTGCATAGTGAATGCGTCACGGGGCCAACCCCACAATGACAGACTGTCGGTTCGTTCCGCATAGGCGGCAAAGGCAGAGAAAGCACAAAGGCACAGGATGATGTGTCGCATAAAATTGGGGCTGGGAGATGTTGCTAACATTTATAAAATTGCTTTCTTAGATTATGAGGGGATTGGGTTATGAGAGATAAGGTTATGAGGTTATAATATTACTGTTTGAGTGGACGATATTCAAGCGTTGCAACCGTAAATTTGCATAAGATTGGCTGCGCTCGGCATAGCTTGGGGCAAGCTTGGCTCTGCACTCACTTGCACAATCTATCATATAACAAGAAAAGGTTGAACGGATGTTTCATCCTATGATTCAAACCGGGATGTAGCGCTAACGGCTGGGAGGGCGGGCTTCCAGCCCGCCAGGAATATATTTAAGCGGGCTTTTGCTCG
>JBJEAF010000194.1:0-2333 GCA_051868755.1 Alloprevotella sp. | reverse complement strand
TTAACACTTTATCCTCTCGATTTCTATAAATGCACCGGGATTTCGGCTTGAGCCGAAACCGGGATAAGAAGCGACGGTGCACTGGGAGAGCGGGCAAAGGCCCGCTTATTCATATTCTGGCGGGCCTTTGTCCGCCCTCCCAGCCGTTAGCACTACATTTCACCTTGAATCATTGGATGTAACATCAGTCCAACCTTTCTTGTTATATGATAGATAGTTGACGAAGCTAATGCATCATATCTCCAGCCAGCCTCAACCGGCTTCCCCACAGATAAAACAGCATGAAGAGGAACGGATTCGCAAAGAATGTGTACCTTAGCCGCCGATTCGCTTACACAACCTGCACACACAGACATTATGGAAATACTGAAGACCTGGATTGAAGAATGGATTTCGGCCATGGGAGCCTCGGAAGCCTCACTGAACTTGTGGGTACACGGCATCATGGTCTGCATCACTGCCCTACTCGCCCTGCTGGCCGACTGGACCTGTGTACACGTGTTTGTGCCGATAGCCAACAAGGTAACGTCCCACACCGAGACACTTTGGGACGACATGCTGCTGAACGAGAAGGTGGTGCGCTCTGCCTGCCACATCATTCCCGCCATCGTGGTATGGTGGCTGTTGCCCATGACCTTCACGCAATACCCCATGGCCCAAGAGGCCATGGCCCGCATCACGGCTATCTACATCACGGTCATGACACTGCGCACCGCACAGTGTGTCATAGCTGCCGTGGCACAGATGGATTCTGACCGCCGCTCATCGGCACAGCAGTACTTCCACACCTTCTGCGGCGTGCTGCGCATCGTGTTCTATCTGGTTGCTGTGGTGGTGGTCATCGCCATCATCATCGGACGGAATCCGCTGACCGTGATAGCCGGACTGGGAGCGACCTCTGCCGTACTGATGCTGGTGTTCAAGGACACGATTGAGGGCCTTGTGGCCGGCATACGTCTGACGAGCAACGACATGATGCACATCGGCGACTGGATCACGGTGCCGCAGGCAGGAGCCGACGGAACTGTGGTCGGCATGTCGCTCACCACGGTGAAGATACGCAACTTCGACAACACAATTATCACCGTATCGCCCAAAGCGCTGGTTGACAACGCCTTCAGGAACTGGAAGGGCATGCAGCAGGCCGACGGACGAAGGGTGGCCCGAAAGCTGCTCTTCGAGCAACACTCCATTAGCCGCACCTCGCGCGAACTGCGGCAACGGCTCGTGGCGAAAGGCTACTTTGACAGCGAAGAGCTGCAAGGGGAAAGCATCAACATGCAGCTCTACCGCACCTACATGGAGCGTTTCGTGGAGCAGCGGAAAGAAGTAAACCGCGACATGACGCTGATGGTGCGGCAGATGGAGCCTACACCCTACGGCATGCCGCTGGAGTTCTATTTCTTCCTGCATAACAAGGAGTGGAAAAGCTATGAACACCAGATGGCCGAAATCATGGAATGGGCCATCGTCATCGCCGCCGACTTTGACCTGAAAATCTATGAAGTGCAGGCGGTGACTCCCGCATAAGGGCGGGCGGAAGAACGGGAAAGCCCCGCGTTATTCATTATTTATCACACTAAAGACTACAGCCAGATGAAACTATCAGGACTATCACACCTCGCCGCCTCCCTGCTGATTGCCGGCATGACAGCGGGATGCAACACGCCGCAACAGTACATAGAAGGCACATCACAGGTGGCCCGTGTCGCAGCGGAACGTAATTTCAATGTGTCCATAAATTATGTACGTCCGCTGCGAATGAGTTCGCGCTACATCTCGCCGGGCTACAGTGTACGCATAAAGGGCGACAGCATCATGAGCGACCTGCCCTTCTTTGGCGTGGCACACCGTGCCGACTTCGACAGCGAGGGTCCTCTGTGCTTCACCGCGCGCATGGATGACTACAGCGTGAAGCCAGCCAAACGGGGCGGCACACGGGTCAAAGCCAGCGTACGGCACAAGCAGGAGAAGCTGGTCTATGACTTTCTGCTGGGTGCCAACGGTGAAGTGACCCTGAACGTTCTTTCAGTTTTTCGCGACGACATAGGCTACTCGGGCGACCTGACGGAGTGAGCACACAGCCACCAGAGCCTCCATTCACCCCACAACTGGTGCACCACTGCGTGCATCAGGACTGTAATGATGCCCTTTCGGCAGACGCACAGGGCTGAAGTTGGCCAAATGGCATAACACGGCTCAAGCCGAAATCCCGGTGCATTTATAAAATTCAAGAGGATAAAGTGTTAAATTATTAGGCGAATAGTTTCAGCTGCCGGAAGATGAAGAAATAAAATAGTTTCGCAAGTTATCGATGAAAGATTACATACGTC
>JBJEAF010000193.1:0-9127 GCA_051868755.1 Alloprevotella sp. | reverse complement strand
AATAACCTAATAACCTAATAACCTAATAACCTAATAACCTTATCCCTCATAACCCAAATATATAAACACGTCTTCCACGCCCGGCGTCGCACGCGCTATTTCCACCTCGGTATGGCCGCACTGCGCCAAATGGCTGCGAAGCTGCCCAGGACCGCAGGATGGGTTGAACGTGACATGCAGGCTGTCGCCAAACGAATAGGCGGACTGCACACCATGCAGGCTGCGCACATCATTCAGCAGCCGGTGCATGGCTGCCGCGCGCACACTCCACATGACAAAGGGAAACGAGGCTGCCACTTGGTGTGGCTCATCGGCCAGCAGGAAACGCCCGGACTGCATCAAGGCAATGCGGTGGCAACGGGCCGCCTCGTCCATGTAGGGTGTCGATGCGACAACGGTAATGCCCTGGGCCGTAATGCGGTCAAGTATTTGCCAGAACTCCTGGCGCGACACCGCATCGACCCCCGTGGTCGGCTCATCGAGCAACAGTACCTCCGGACGGTGAACCAGCGCACAACACAGGGCCAGCTTCTGCTTCATGCCGCCCGAGAGCTTGCCTGCCCTGCGGTCCTTGAAGGGGGCCAGCTGCCCGTAGATGTCGGCTATCAGGTCGTAGTTACGCTGTACCGTGGTGCCAAACAGGCGGGCGAAGAAGTGAAGATTCTCCTCCACCGTCAGGTCCTGATAGAGCGAAAAGCAGCCCGGCATGTAACCCAGACGCCGGCGCACCTCGCCATATTGCCGCACCACATCGTAGCCGCACACCTGGGCCGAACCGCTGTCGGGCAACAGCAGAGAGGCGAGGATGCGCAGCAGGGTGGTCTTGCCGGCGCCGTCGGGACCGATGATGCCGAACAGCTCGCCTGCCCCGACAGTGAGCGAAACCCCCTTCAGGGCTTGCTGCGCGCCATAACTCTTGGCCAGCTCACTGAAATTCACACGAACCATACATTCCCAACTTGATCAGGCCGTCGTTCCGCACGGCTATCTTCACTGCATACACCAGATTGGACCGTTCGTCACGCGTCTGAATGGTTTTCGGCGTAAACTCTGCTTCATCAGCTATCCAGGCTATGTGGCCTTGATATTCCTTTCGTCCTTCGCTGCCCTCGTCGGCAAACACGCGCACCTGCTGGCCCAGCTTCAGCTGTGTGAGTTGGGGAGCGGTGACGTAGGCCCGCAGATAGAGATGTTCCATGTCGGCCACCTTAAACAGCGGTTTGCCCGGCGTGGCCAGTTCGCCGCGCTCGGCATATTTGGCCAGCAGCGTGCCTTTGATCGGGCTGCGCACCGCCGAACGCCGCAACTGGTCATCGAGTGCAGCCAGCTGCGCCTCGATGCCCTGTGCTTCGGCCTGCAGGCCGGAGTTGGTGTTTTCGAGTGTCTCGGTCTGTGCGGCCAGCTGCTTTTCGAGCAGGGCAATCTGCGCATCGATGTCGTCCACCTGCTTCTGGTTGGCCGCATGTTCGGCCACCAAACGAGCAAATCGCGTGCGCTCGGAGTGCTGTGTGGCTATCTGCTGTCTGATGGCCGCCACCTGCCGTGCCACATTGTAATGGCGGCTGCCCACCGCATCCAGACTGGCCAACAGCTGCCGGCGCTGCAAGCTCAGCTGCACCGTGTCCACCTGAACCACAATGTCACCGTGGGCTACCGTGTCGCCCTCGGTCCGGTCAAACATCAGCAATTCGCCCTGCGTCTGGGCCGAAACGACCACCTCAGTGGCCTCAAACACGCCGTGGGCATCGTAGTCACGCTCGTCTGAGCCGCACGCGCCACACAGCGCGCAGGACATACCAGCCACCAAGGCCGGTAAAAAGGGGATTGGGCTTTTCATGTTCTTTCTGTTCATTGTCCGTTGGCATAATCTAACTGATAGGCCGCCAGCAGGCGCTGCACCTGATGCAGCGCACGGTCCAGCCGTGCCTGTTGTTCGTCGTTCACATAGCGCATCAGGTCGGTCGCCGTGAGCGTTCCGCCCGACAGCTTAGCCTGTCCGGCCTCCCGGATGTTCTGCCTGAGCCGCACGATTTCATCGTCGTGGGCCAACTGCTCTTCATACCCCTGCAGGGCGTGGCTGCGCTCGGCCAGGTCGAGCTGCAAGGTGCGGGCGAACACATCGCTCTCCACCTGCACCCGGTCATGCTCCACGCGCAACAGTGCACGGTCGGCCTTGCGCGTGTACCAAGGGGTCAGGCTCCAGGTCAGCTTCAGGCCGGCCAGGCCATAAAGCGCAAAGTCGCTCTTCAGCATGTTCAGTCCCGGCTTGCCGTAGCCTCCCTGGGCGAAGAGGCTCAAGCGCGGACGCAGGGCTGCATCCAGACTTTCGCGCTTCGCTTCGACGGCCTGCCGGCGCAAGGCATACAGATGCCACTCCGGCCGGCGTGGCCCAGGGATTTCAGTGCCATGTACGCACTGCGGCAAAGCGGGCATCGGCGGGTGCTGCAATTCCGCCTCAGGCAAGCCTGTCAGTGCCGCCAACATGGCTATATAGGCCGCCCGCGTGGCCTGATAGCCCGCCAGCACCTGCTTGGCATGCTCCTGCTCCACGCGCACGGCATCCAAGTCGGCCTCATGTGCCAAGCCGTTCTGCGCCAAGTGCCGTACCCTTTCCAACTCTATCTGCAAGTTCTGCTGCAACACCTCGTTCAGCCGCTCCTGCTCCTGCGTCAGCAGGATGCCGAAGTAGAGCTGGTTCACCCGCTCGCGCAGGGCATAGAGCTGTGTGCGCACCTGCTGGCGCTGCACGGCGGCCTGAGCCTCGGCCACATGGCGGCCGGCCTGAATTTGCCCGCCCTCATAGATGGGCTGTTCCACTGATGCGGTCAGTGCATACTGGCCTTTGTCCATATGCGGCATATCCACTCCAGCCAGCCCCAGCCGGTTCAGGTCGAAGGGCAGCTCCGTGACATCACTCTTCACCTGCGCCTTGGCCTGCATCTGCACCTGCGGCAACCAGCCCTTCTGGGCATTGTCGAGCGTGTATTGCAGCGAGCGTTCGACCAGTCCGTACTGCCGCACTAACGGATAGTTCTTTTCGGCCGCCTCGTAACACGCCTGCAACGGAGTTTGTGCCACCCCCTGCAGGCAGCACACGGCGGCACACAGGCCGCAGGCCTTGCGGAGTATATAGTCTATTCTTTTCATACAGCTTCAAGGTTTGATGCGACGTAAAATCACTTCGATATTCTCCTGCTTGCGGCGTTTGAGGAAGTCCTCACGCGTTTCGCCTTCGCGCAACACGAAAGGTTCCATGGCAGGATAGGCTATGAACACGAAGGCATTGAGCGACATGAGGTCAATCAGCAGGTCTTCGATATGCATCGGGGCTATCTCGCCGCGGGCTGCCAATTCATTCATTTCCTGCTGCGAATGGCCCACAATGATGCGTAACACACCGCCCAAATTGCGTTGTGCCAGCTCCAAGCGTTCTGGTTTGGAAATGACCTCGTTCACCACAAAGCGCGCCAGCGCGGGATTGGCTGCCAGAAAGTCGAAGTGGCGCGCAATGCCTTCGGCCAACCTTTCCTGAAAGGTACGCCCGGGGGTCTGCATGGCCTGGACCACGCTCTCGGCCAAGCTGCGTATCTTGTCGTCCAGCACTTGGTTGAAGAGCATCTCCTTGGTGCGGTAGTAGTAGTGGAGCATGGCGTGCGTCACACCGGCCTTCCGGGCTATCTCCACCGTCTTGGCACCGGCAAAGCCTTTGCTCATGAATTCCCCCTCAGCTGCTTTCAGAATACGCTGCGAAGTGTTTTCCTGTTGGGTAGACATATTCAAGAATCTATGGGTTTAACACGTTTGTTGGTGCAAATATAAGGACATGTATTCCAAACAAACAAGACAACTTGCTGATTTCTACTGTTCTTTATGCATCATTAACAACACTGTTAGTCAATATTGTTGATTCAGCTAAAGAAACAAGACTCTTTCCACAGACTTCGGGAGAAGGCTTCAAGGCTATGAAGAATGAATAAAAGAACTGAAAAAAGTGGCGCGGCACTTTCGCCTGCCGTACCTTTACACCGCGACCTCCCGACAAAGGGGGAGCGCAATATGCAACACTAACCACTAAACTGTAAGGAACTATGAGACGACTAACGATTACTCTGTTTGCCGCTCTGGCAGCCCTGTCTGTCCAGCAGGCATCGGCCTGTACGGGAATCACGCTGCGGACTGCCACGGGCGAGACTGTGCCTGCCCGCACCATTGAATGGGCTGCCGGCGACCTAAACAGCTGCTACAACATCGTGCCACGCGGCCATGTGCAGCGTTCGCTCACTCCGGGCGGAGGACACGACGGCCTGCGCTTCACAGCGCGCTACGGCTATGTGGGGCTGTCCGTTGAACAGCCCGACTTCGTGGTGGAGGGCATGAACGAGGCGGGCCTCTCGGCCGGACTGTTCTACTTTCCGGGCTATGGGGCATACGAGCCCTACGATGCCGCGCTGCGCGACAGCACCCTGAGCGACCTGCAAGTGGTATCGTGGATTTTAGGCAATTTCGAGTCGGTCGACGAGATGAAACGCGCCATCCGGCACATCCACATTGTGGCTGTCGACCCACGGGGCTCCACGGTGCATTGGCGCATTACCGAAAGGAGCGGACGGCAAGTGGTGCTGGAGATTGTGAACCGCGAACTGAGGTTCTATGAGAACACGCTGGGCGTACTGACCAACTCGCCCGGCTTCGACTGGCACCTGACCAACCTGAACAACTACGTGAACCTGCGCGCCGGCAGTGTGCCTTCCCAGCAGCAACAGCAACAGGCTGGAAGTCCGCACTCCCAGCAGCGGGTGGGTGGCCTGAACCTGTCGGCCTTTGGAGGCGGCAGCGGGCTGCACGGCATTCCGGGCGACATGACACCGCCTTCGCGCTTCGTAAGGGCGGCATTCTTCCAGGCTACGGCTCCCAAGCTGATCACGACGGAGCAGACGGTGATGCAGGCGTTCCATATTCTGAACAACTTTGACATCCCCACGGGCATACAGTCCGAAGAGAGCCGGCAGGTGCCCGACATTCCGAGTGCCACGCAGTGGACAGTGGCCAGTGACCTGTCGAAACGCCGCATTTACTACCGCACCATGTACAACAGTTCTGTCCGGTGCATCGACCTGAATCACATTGACTTCAAGAAGGTCAAACGGCAGAGCGCCCCGCTCGACAAAGTGAGGCAAGAACCTGTAACTACGATAAAAGCTGCGCCTTGAGGCGCAGCTTTTATGATTGGGGAAGCACAGATGCGTCCGCGCATCATGCTTCGTTCTGCTTGCTGAGTGCTTCGGCTATCTGGGCTTCGATTTCGGCCGAAAGCTCGGGGTTGTCCTTGATGACCTTCTTGACGGCATCGCGTCCCTGTCCCAAACGGCTCTCGCCATAGCTGAACCAGGAACCGCTCTTCTTGATGATGCCCAGTTCCACACCGAGGTCGACGACTTCGCCGGCATGGGATATGCCTTCGCCAAAGGTGATTTCGAACTCTGCCTTGCGGAAGGGAGGGGCCACCTTGTTCTTCACAACCTTCACGCGCACCTGGTTGCCGATGGGGGTGTCGCCGTCCTTGAGGGTCGTGACGCGGCGTATGTCCATGCGCACCGAAGCGTAGAACTTGAGGGCGTTACCGCCCGTGGTGGTTTCGGGGTTGCCAAACATGACACCGATCTTTTCGCGCAACTGGTTGATGAAGATGCAGGTGGTGTTGGTGCGGCTGATGTTTGAGGTGAGCTTGCGCAGAGCCTGGCTCATAAGGCGGGCTTGGAGGCCGACCTTGTTGTCGCCCATGTCGCCCTCGATTTCGGCTTTGGGCGTGAGGGCTGCCACGGAGTCGATGACAATGATGTCGATGGCCGACGAGCGGATGAGCTGGTCAGCTATTTCGAGAGCCTGCTCGCCGTTGTCGGGCTGCGAAATGAGCAGTTCGTCAACATTGACACCGAGCTTGGCGGCATAGAAGCGGTCGAAGGCGTGCTCGGCATCGATGAAGGCAGCGATGCCGCCCTCGCGCTGGGCCTCGGCAATGGCATGGATGGCGAGGGTGGTCTTACCCGACGATTCGGGTCCGTAGATTTCTATGATTCGTCCCTTGGGGTAGCCGCCCACGCCGAGCGCGGCATTGAGTGCCAAGCTGCCCGTAGGGATGACCTCGACGTTCTCCACCTGTTGGTCGCCCAACTTCATGATGGAGCCGCGTCCGAAGTCCTTTTCGATTTTGGCCATGGCTGCCTGCAAGGCTCTGAGCTTTTCGTTGGCGGCCAATGCGTTTTCGTCTGTATTTTTTGCCATAGTTCTTTATATAGAGGGATGTTCAACTGCTTGCAACACCTGCTCGGCGTGCGTTTTCGTCTTTATTTCCTTCGGGGTGAAGATGCGGGCTATGCGTCCCTCCTCGTCGATGAGGAAAGTGGTGCGGTAGATGCCCATATAGGTGCGTCCGTACATCTTCTTCTCGCCCCACACGCCGTAGGCTTCGAGCAAGCGGTGCTCGGTGTCAGCCACGAGGTGGAAGGGCAGCTGCTGCTTCTGGCGGAAGCCGGCGTGCGACTTCACGCTGTCGGCACTCACACCAATCACTACGCAGCCGGCCTGCTGCAATTCGTCATAGTGGTCGCGGAAGCTGCACGCCTCGGCGGTGCAGCCCGATGTATTGTCCTTGGGGTAGAAGTAGAGCACGACCTTCTGGCCACGGAACTGGCTCAGGCGCAGTTCGTTTCCTTGGTCGTCAATGCCCAGCAAGTCGGGGGCCAAATCTCCAGTATTCATGTTCGGGTGCTGTGTTATGGGGTTATTCATTCTTGTTCGGTTCGGCAGGCTGCTGGCTGGCAGGCTTGCGGCGGCGCGGCTTGCGGCGGCGTTTTTTCTGTTCGCCGGCTGTTGCATCGTTAGCTGCGGTCTGTCCGTCTGCTTGCACCGTTTCGGACTGCAAAGGCTTTTGTTCCTTTTCAGCAGCTCGGCGGCCTCCCCGATGGCGTTTTCCAGAAGTGGATTCGTTGCCGCCTCGTCGGCCTTCGGTCTTTGATTGCCCACCGCGAGAGCCTGCCGTCCGCTTGCGGCGGTCACTCTCGCTTCCGGGAGGCCGTACGCCTTCGGGCAGTTCGGCACGGGGAATCTCGATGTGGAGCGTGCTTTCGATGTTCTGCAGGCCGTAGCGGTCGCGCTCGCCGATGAGGGTGATGGCACTGCCTTGCCTTCCGGCCCGCGCCGTGCGGCCTATGCGGTGTACATAGTCCTCGGCATCGTGCGGCGCATCGTAGTTGATGACCATGGTGATGTCGTCGATGTCGATGCCTCGGGCCACGATGTCGGTGGCCACCAAGAGGTCAATCTGCTGCGACCTGAAGAGCTGCATCACCTCGTCGCGTTCGGACTGCTCCAGGTCGGAGTGCATGGCCCGAGCGTTGTAGCCCTTACGCTGGAGCACGATGGCCAACTCCTTCACCTTCTGCTTCGATGAACAGAAGAGGATGACGCGCTGCGGAGGCTGCTTGTCGAAGATGTGGCGCAGCACGAGGGGCTTGTCGCCTTCGCGGCAGAGGTAGACGCTCTGTGCAATGTTCTCGGCGGGTTTAGACACTGCAATCTCCACTTCAACGGGGTCATGCATCACCGTGCGTGCCAGTTCGGCAATCTTGGGCGGCATGGTGGCCGAGAATAGGATGGTCTGACGCTCGGCGGGCATCTGCTTGACGATGGATAGGATGTCGTCGGCAAATCCCATGTCGAGCATACGGTCAGCTTCATCGAGCACGAGGTGGGTAGTCCGGCTCAGGTCGAGCGTGCCTAACTGCAAGTGGGTGATGAGGCGGCCAGGGGTGGCCAGCACGATGTCGGCGCCTGCCTGAAGTGAACGGCGTTCTTGCTCGTAGCGCACGCCGTCGTTGCCGCCATAGACGGCCACGGCATTGACTCTTGTATAATAGGCAAAGCCTTGCAGGGCCTGGTCGATTTGGCGCGCCAGTTCACGGGTGGGCGCGATGACCAAACAGTTGACCGAATCGGCCGGATGCTCGTGGCGCTGCAACAGGGTGAGCAGGGGCAGCAGGTAGGCTGCCGTCTTGCCTGTTCCGGTCTGGGCCACGCCCAGCACGTCGCGGTTTTCGAGTATAGGGGGAATGCAACGGGCCTGGACAGGCGTGCATTTCTCAAAGCGCATGTCGTAGAGCGCGTCGAGCACATCGTCCGACAGGTCGAGGTCTTCAAAGTATATTTCTTCGTCTGTCATAATGGGTCACAGTAAATCGAGGGTGGGTTATTGCGGCGTGCGGCGGTAAAGCACGGCTGCCACTATGGCAAAGAGGAGGTTGGGCAGCCACACGGCCAGCATGGCGGGCCAGCCGGCATTGATGGCAAAGGTGGCCGAAACTGTCTGGAAGAGGATGTAGGCAAAGCTGAGGGCGATGCCGGCTCCGATGCTGGCTCCCATGCCTCCCTTGCGCTTTTCGCACGACAAGCTGACGCCGATGAGGGTGAGGATGAATGCGGCAAAGGGGGTGGCAAACCGCTTGTGGTATTCCACCTCAAAGGTGCTGACACCCGCTGCGCCGCGCAGTTTCTGCCGCCCGATGAACTCGTCGAGTTCAGGAACGGTCATGGTTTCCTGCTGGCCGCGCACATAGAAGAAGTCCTTGGGCTCCATGATGATGATGGTGTCGAGCTTGTTGCCGCTTTCGAGCTTTTCGCGCATACCCTTGAGGGTGCGTATCTTGTACTGGCGCAGGGTCCAGGAGAAGCGGCGGTCGGACAGGGTGTCGTACTGTATGCTCTGGGCGGTGAGGTGGGACACGAGTTTCTTGTCCTCGAACTTGTCGAGCGAGAAACCGTAGCCGCTCTTGGTCACGTTGTCGAAATGGGTGATGTAAGCCACCACGCCGGTATCGACCTGCATCTGTACGTTGTCGACCGAGGTAATGTCGGTCTTCTTCTTGATGTAGCGGTTTTCGAAGTTCACCTTGGCCACGTTGCTCTGCGGTATGACGTAGGCACCGAGCAGGTAGGTGGTAAGGGCGATAAGGGCTGCCGAGAACATGTAGGGTCTGAGCAGGCGGCGAAAGCTCATACCGGTGCTCTTCATGGCGATGATTTCGGAATTGCCGGCCAGCTTCGAGGTGAAGAAGATGACGGCGATGAACAC
>JBJEAF010000192.1:0-32695 GCA_051868755.1 Alloprevotella sp. | reverse complement strand
GGAGCATCTACCGTTGGCTATATTCGAGTCTGAATTTGGAAATTTTGCGAGAATTTCTATGGGCCTCAAACACAGCGTATAGTAAACGCTTTCTATATGTCAGGACTATATATCCCACCCTATTCCCGCTTCGTACAGCTTTGTCCTATTACGACTTTGCCATATTCGGCACGGCGTGGGCATCTTGTCCTGTTTGTCCGTCAACCTGTGTTGCGGAAACAGAGATTCGAATTTGTCATAGTCCGGACGCAAAGGTATAAATTAGATTCTTATAAATTCTTTTTCTCGTGCAAATTCTTTTATTTTGGCTAACAAAATATAAGAATATAGGATTGTGTGGTTTGAGTCAGGCGTTGGCCGCGCTTTGCTCGCTTACATTCTTGTGGTCATTCAGCTGGAAGCATAAGTGTGCTTTAATCCTGCCCTCCCATACAAAAGCAGGCCCTCCTGTCGGGAGGGCCTGCTTTCTGTAAGAATAGGAGTGTGGAAGGATTACTTCATGCGCTTGTAGGTGACTGCGCCCTTGTCGGTGAGCACCTTTTCGAGGTATACGCCCTGAACGGGAGCGGCGATGCGCTGGCCCTGCAGGTTGTAGTATTCGCGGCCGATGACGTTGCCTTCGCTTTCAGCTGCTACGGCGTTGTGGATGCCGGCTACAGGATTAGAGAGGTCGAGCACCAGAGAGCAGAGGCTGTAGGTAGCGGGATCCTGGAACCAAGATACGAAGGTCTTACCCTCAGAGGTGAAGAAACCGGTACCGCTGACCAATGCGCCGGAGATGGTGACTTCTTCATACATGCCCGTTTCGTCGTTCCATACATAGTCAACCATGTCGAACACGCAGTTCTCCTTGATGAAGTCGGCTGCTGCGGTTTCGCCTGCAGCGGCCAGATATTCTTCGACAGGCTGCATTTCGTCCTGACCTACGCGGCCCACATAGGAGCAGCGGCTGTAGCTGCCAGAGGGAGAGCAGGCAATGAAGGTACCGTCGTTGTAGACGGCGTTAGAGATCTTGTCGGTCGAGCTGTTGCTGTACATGGTGGGTTCGGCAGTAGTGAGGTCGAACACACCGTTCTGGTAAATCATTTCGGGGAACCAGGAATCGGGGTCACCATTGGGGTCGGGCGCACTGAGGTCGAGCAGCGCGTACTTGCCGTTGGGCGAAATCTTCACGTTGTTGAACACGAAGCTGGCACCCGTGGTGATTTCGTAGAGCTTGTCCTCATATTCCATGTAGGTTTCATACCAGGCGTTGCTCTCTTCGTTGTACTTGTCCATAGCGGCATTGTACTCGGCTAGCTTCGTCTCGTCGCTGATGTACTCGTTCTTCGAGGGGTAGGGTGGCAGTTCGCTCCAGTCCATGTCGCCTGAGTAGCACTTGTCGAGGCACTCGTAGTAGTAGTCATAGGCAGCCTGATAGGCGGCGAGGTCTTCGGCTGAGAGGTAGTCGTCTACATTGGGGTAGCTGGGCTGTTCGGGGAGCACGGGAAGTTCGCCGAGGCGCGACTCGTCCCAGAGCAGGTTGGTGGCGAAGGTGCGGTAGCTCCACTCGCCGTTCGCATTCTGCTGGTAGAGGATGGGGTAGCAGTAGAAGCCCGAGCAGTCCACAATCTGGCCCACAATGGTCTTGCCGTCGGCCGAGATGTCCATGGCGGTTACATACTGGGGAGCGCGGCCCGAGAAGTCCTTTTCGGGGTGGGGCAGAGCCTGAACTTCATAGTTGCCCTCGGCATTCTTCGTCCAGACGGCAGGGAAGAGCATCAGATCGTCCTTGCCGAACTTGGCACCTTCGGGACCCTGTGCACCGCATATGCGCCATTCGTCGGGCGTTACGGCATTGGCACTGTTCACACCGTTCTCACGGCCAGAGAGCTGCGGGAGCTTCACCCATTCGCCGTCCTTGAAGTAGGCGGCATCGGCGTAGCTGCCCCATGCGGCTTCTTCGCTGGTTTCCTGTACGGCACCTACGAACATACCGCCGTTCGTGACGCTGTGGCCGTAGCCGATGAAGTAGCCACCCATGTAGGTTTCATCGAAAAAGACGTACTCCTTCTGGTTGCTGCGGTCGTAGAGGAGGGCCGCATTCTCCATGTTGTGGCCGAGCCAGTTGCCGTTGGGCGATGCGCTGGTGAAGAACACGCCTTCATAAATCACACCGGCGTTCTGGGCGAAGCCCATGCCTGCACCACAGAGGGCGAGGCCCAAAGTAAGTAAAGATTTCTTCATAAAGTTGATTGTATTGGTGAATAATGAATTTGCTTAGGGCTACTGCCTGCCGACCCTGACCTGGCTGCGTACGCCAGATGGCGAGCTGATGCGCTCAATGTATGCGCCTGTAGCGGGTGCGGTGAGCTTGCGGCCTTGCAGGTCGAAGTATTCGCGGTGTTCGGCTGCGGGGCTGGTCGTAGCATCGGAGATGGCCGCGAGGCAGTCTACGAGCGCAAACTGGTTGACGTTGAGCACCTGTTCGGCTGTGCCGTCACCCTCTTCGGGACGGTTCACGAGAGCCACCACACGTACATGCTCCGCCTTCCATGCTTCGGGCAGGGTGTAGCTGAAGGAGCGGCTGTAGGCATCGCCCTGCCACTCTATCGCATCGCCGAGCATGGAGGTGAGTGTGGCGCGGAACACGTTGTCATGCTCCTGGTCACCGCTGCCCTTCTGCTTCTCGACCGTTTCAACCTTGTCTTCAACGATCCACACGCTGAGGTTCTGCTCGGGATAGAACAGGTCGAGCAACGCGCCGCGTTCGCCCTCCACGTTCACACTGAGCTGGCGCGTGGCGGTGTCGAAGCTGCAATCAAGGTTGACCGACACGAAGGCCGGAGTCGTGGCGCACTGGTCGAAGTAGGGAGTGAGTGCCTCCTTGCCGTAGGCAGGGTTGGAGTAGCCGATGGAGAAGGCTGCCGACGTGTTCGATGACAGTCCCGGCAGCACGGTGCGGTCGAAGCAGGCCATGGGCGCACCGTTCACACCCATAATCGATGATACCTTATAGGAGTCGTTCACGGTGAGTTCGTCAGTCATGTAGCCCACGTGGTGAGCCACCCATACATAGTCCGTACGGCCCGACACGAGTCCGCGCAGCACGTTCAGCCCATAGGGACAGTTCACGCAGGGCAGCGTGGTGAAGTGCTCAATGAGCGACTTGCGCGGATAGGCCGTGGCGTAACAGGGCAGTTGGGCCTCAATACGGTTGTTGTCGAGATTGCCGTCGGCCAGGTCCATGCTGGCGGTGAGCAGGTTATAGCCGTCGGTACAACCGTCGGTAGGCAACTTCACTTCGAGGTCGGCAAAGCCGCTTGCGGGCAGCGAGCCTTCGGGTTGCAGCGTGCGCTGCTCGCCTCCGTTCAGGCTGTAGGTCAACGCAGGCAGGGCAGCTTCGGTAAATCCGTAGTTGGCCACACGGAACTTCACGCTGACCTCATCGCCTATGTGGCAGAACTGGGGCTGGAAGCTGCAACTCTCGATAGCGAGGTCGCTTGCGGGCAATTCGCCCTCTACCTCCACCTCGGCCTGCAGGCTGAGCGACTGGTAGCCATAGTCGTAGGCATTGACCCAGTCGGCACCGTCGTGAATGTAGCAGCCGTTCGGGTTGCCCTGTCCGTCGAGCAGCAGGCCCTTTCCAGCCGGCAGCTTGCCGGCATAGTACACCACGAGGTCTTCGCCCGTGATTTCGAAGGGTTCGGGCAGCACGGCCTCATTCCAGCCTTCGACCGTAGTGGGCAGGTCGATTGTCTTGATGAGTGCCGACGAAGTGAGCGCATTGCGCAGCGTCACATACCAGCCCGTCATTCCCGCAGGAGCACCCACGCGAATCTTGGTGAGCTTTGCGCCTTTCAGCGACTGCATGCGGGAGGCAGGCAGGATAATGGCGGCACGGAAGCGCACCTCGCTGCCCGAATTGAGCATCAGGTAGGAAGCCTGGTCGGAAATCTCATCAGGACAGTAACCCAGACGCAGGGTGGTTTGGGCGGACAGTGTCTGCCAGAGGCAGGCGAGGAACAAAAGGATGAATGTGAGTAATCTTCGAATCATAGACAGCGTGTGTGTAGGAATGTTCTTGGAGTACAGGGTAGTTTATTTGTGTGTATGCGGGCAAAGGTATACATTTTCTTGAAGCTATATTGGTCTTTGTTCAATTTTTTTACGCTTTTGCCGTGTTTCTCAGCGTTTTTGTCGACTAATCCGCAGTTTTCACTCCGTCGCCATGCGCCGAAAGGTAGAAGGTGTCATACCCATTTGTTGCTTGAACACCTTGATAAAATTGCTCTGTGCGTTGTAGCCGACCCCCTCGCTGATAGCCTGAATCGTAAACCTCCCATACAGTTCGTTGTCAGCCAGCCGCTTGCAAGCTTCGTTGATGCGCCGTTCGTTGAGCAGCGACTTGAACCCCTTGCAGAAGTGCCGGTTGATGACAGCCGATACATAAGTCGTGTTAGAGCCAGTCATCTCTGCCAGCACGTCGAGCGTAAAGTCCTGTCGCGAAATGACATCGACCCTCCCCATTACGTCCTCGATTTTGCCCAGCAGTCCGTTGTCCGTACAGTCCCATCCGGCAGTCCCGTCGGCCAGTTCCCCGTCGTTCTTCGGCGGTATCTCTTGCGCCGATAGCTCCTCGGCCGGCCCCCCCGCCCTTCTCCCTTCACGCTCGGTGGCCTCAATCAGCCTGCGGTTCTTCTCAATAAGCAGCCGTCGTGTGGCCCGCAGCCTGCGGTTGGCCACCCACACAGCCGTCCAAGCCGCAATCAGCAGCAGGATCACCAGCCCCGCCGCCGCCATGGCAAAAGTCTGGCTGCGCACGATGCGTTGCAACCCCTCCATGCGGCTTTCGGCCTGGTGGCTTTCGAAATTAAGCAGGTTGTTCGTGGCCTTGTAGAAGTTCGTTTGCGGAAACACTGAGTCAGACAGCGAGACATACAGGTCCATGTACTTCGCCATGCTGTCCTTCACCCCCATGCTTCGGTACACCTTCGCCAGCAGCTCGTAGGACGACACGATGAAATACGGGTCACCGCATGCTTTTGACAGCCTCTTCACCTCGCGGGCGCAGTTCAACGCCCTTTCCTTTTCGCCCCGGTTTAAGTATATGTCGGTCAGCTCGGCGTAGATGTTGGTCTCAAAGCCTGCGGGGAGCATCGTGTCGGTCACATAATTCATCGTGACCTGCATCAGTTGTATGGCCTTATCGGTCCGTCCTTCGGCTTCGGCAATCTTGGCGAGCAAAAACCAGTGGTAGTACTCATCCTGCTCGTGCTTGTCTGTGCGGGGAATGTTGTCCAGCAACCTATAATAAGTCCGTGCCTCTTTCGGGTGCCCCGTCAGGCAGTAAGTCAGCACCGTTTCGGCACAAAAGAGCGATGCATAGCGCAGTTTGCCGTCGGCCATAGCCCGTTCGTAGCCCATTTTAAAATAGTGGTTAGCCCGTTCGTAGTCCTTGAACACGGCGTAAATGTTTCCCGTGCATCCCAGACACTCGGCGTAGCAGGAAAAGTCCTTTGTCTGTTCGGCCACAGCCATACTTTGGGTGAATAGTTGCAAAGCCTCGGTGAATTTGCGCTTTTCGTAGCAAGAGTCTCCCAGCACTTTTATCTGTTTGGCCGTCAGCGAATCGCCTGCTGCCAGCGATCGTGTCATCAGGACGGCCAAACAGAGGGTAAGGAGTAACGGAGCGTATTTGGGAAGCATCATACGGATTGGAAAAGTTTATGTTCAGTTTTCTGGTATGCGGGGCAAAGTTAGTGCTACGAGTGGAATTGAAAAAGTCAGTTGCTTAAAACTTTACAACAGTCGTTATAGCCGTAAACCGGGAGAAAAGCGGCAATTTGTTGCACTTTTATAAAACAGAAAAAGCCTCGCGGGCAGCATACCGTGTCGAAGGAAAGGGGCACTTTACTTTTGCAGCTGTTCAACAAATCATATATCTTATGGACAACAGACATCTACTTCGCCATGCAGTCAGCACATTATTGCTGGCGTGCACAACATGGGTCGGAGCTATGGCTCAGGCTCCCTTCCAGGCCATTGGAACAAAAGGTAAAACATCCCAAACCGTACGGATTAGAAAAAGCCCGTCCGTTCGCGCCGAAGCACCCGAAGGCATGACCCGCTACATCCTTTCGGGCTATTCCTGCTATGGCTACAATGATGAAAGCGGAAAATTCTACAATTCGTATGCTGATGGCGGAACCTACACTTCCTATCCCGTCTACGTGAGCATCGACGAGGAGCAAGGCACGGCCAGCGTGAGCGGACTTATTGCTGAAAATGCGCAGTCGCCCATCACCAATCCTACTGCCGCCGTAGGCACCTATGACAAGACTACGCGCACCATCCGTATCAAGTCGCCACTCACCGAGTCCCCACTCGACTATTGCTCATTAGGCAATATTTTCGATGAAGAGTTGCTCGTGTTGCAGGCTGGCTTTGTGTATGGGGTCGGCTATTGGCGTCAGACCGAGGACCTCGTGATGAAAGTTTCGGCAGACGGCAAGCGCATCACGCCACAGTCGCATTTTGCCGGGGCAGATGCTTATGAAGATGACGGTGAATGGGAATTCGACAGCTGGAGATATTATGACGTGATTTTCAACGCCAACTTGTATGAAGCGGGCGAAGGCATCAGGCTGCTTTGCAGCGTTGATTCGCTTTCTTTGACGGCCTATCCCGGACACACGGTCAAGCAGCAGATAGAACTGTTCAATTCTGGCGACACCGATACTGATTATGCCATCGGCTTTGACCAGCCCGGTTTTAGCACGGACCAGCCGGCCGGTACTATCAAGGCTGGCGAACGGCTGTTGCTCACCGTGTCGTTTACGGCTGGTAGTGCGGAACTGGAAAATGGGACACTCATCGTCACAACTGATGCCGACGAATTCAAGCTGCCCTGTGTGGGGCGCATTGTTCCGCTTCCCGATTATCAATCCATCGTTTCGCAAGGTGCGGCATACATGCAGTTCGATGCCGATGACACCTATCCCTGGTTGCTGACCGACACTATTACGGGCAGTCCGGTCATTGTGTCGTCGAACAAGGGCGTACAAAAGACCGCCTCGTCCATGCAGCTGAAGGTCAATGTACCCGAAGGACACAAGGGCGTGCTCCATGTGGCCGGTGTGTACGACCCATGGTTTCCCGTCTCGAATGCGTACGAACAATTTACTATTAGCAAGAGCGGCACCGTAATCTTTAGTGCAGAAAGTCCGGCCGAAGCGTTTGAAAAGGATATAACACTGCCTGCCGGTGAATCGGCGCTTGATTTTGTTTACAACAAGAAATCCATGGTTACTGGCATGTTTGAAAACGGACGCGACTTCACTTACCTCACAGACCTTTCGCTGGTAGTAGAAGCCGTTCCCGACTATCGAGCCGAGCTGAGTCAAGGCCATTTCGACTTCGGCCAATTCATGGTAGGTCAGGAGCCGGTCGGAGCACAGCGCAATGACCTGATGCTCCGTAACCTCGGTGCCAAGGAGCTGCAGGTGAACGAAATTGTGGGCGATGGTGTGTTCTACGGAATCGTACCGGAAGTCAACACCGTGGCTCCGATGGACTCCATCCCTCTGACCATAGGGTTCAAAACCGCCACTGCCGGAGAGCATGAAGGAAAAGTCACTATCCGCACCAACGGCGGTGACTATGAAGTGAACTGTGTAGCTCACGTAGTGGCCATGCCTGACTTCCAGAGCATTGTTAAGGAAGGTGATTTTACCTTCGACACCGATCCCGACTATCCCTTCTTGGTGGCAGACGGCAAGGCTTACAACAGTACCGCCGGAAAGGATGACCCCTGTGAGACGTACGCTTGGTTCACGGCCTACTTCGATGTGCCCGAAGGACAGATGGGAAAACTGACCTGGGCGGGACGCAACGACTCGCAGACCGGCTATGAACAGTGGGGATTGATTTCAGACGGTACCATGATCAATGTTGACATGAACTATCCGGTGATGATAGGCGGACACGAAAAAGATGCCGGATATACCGTGATGATGGCCACAGACGTGTTTCTCCTGCCGGGTAAGCATAGTGTAACGTTCCAGTACTATCAATGTGGCGACAGCTACAGTGAAGGCGAGGACAAAGTGGAAATTTCAGAGCTCAGCCTCCACCTGTTTAACATGCCAACCGATTCGATGGTCGTTTGGAGTCAGGAATCTTTCGACAGCACCTATGTGGGCAAAATATCTCCTGCCAAGGCTACGCTGGTAAACATAGGTTCGAATGACTTGCAAATCAATGCTGTCAAGGGTGATGGTGTGTTCGACGCTTCGCTCAACATGGAGCATCCCTTTGCCCAGTTTGCTACGTTTGATGTATCTTTGACTTTCGCACCGACACAGAAAGGTCAGAATCAAGGCAAAGTGACATTTGAAACCGCTGCCGGCGTGATGGAACTGCCGCTTACTGGCGAAGCACTCGATGACAGACAGCTCATTTATTATGAAGACTTTGAGAATGGGGCCGATGATTGGACCTTTATCAACGACGATGCATGCAACAGCTTTTTCGCATTGACAAAAGTTGTAGACTGGACGCGACGCGGAGAACGGGCCATCGTCTCCACATCGGGCAACCAGTGTAGCAACTACGCCGTTTCACCGGAAATAACCATACCCCAAGAGGGTGCTGTACTCAATTATTACCGTCGTTGCAACGCTGGGTATACTTCGGAGTGTTACGATGTGCTCGCAGGTGAGGGAACTGACCCGAAAGCCTTTCGGTCAATCTATTCAGAAGTGGTGGATAAGCTGCAATTCCAGAAAGGACTGCCCCTCTATGAGAAACGCAGTGTAGACCTCTCTGCTCTGGCTGGCAAAACCATCCGATTTGCTTTCTGGCATCACGATGAGTCAAGTCAGTACATCCTGCTCTTCGACGATCTGACGGTAGTGAGCAAGGCCGACCCGACAGCCATCACGCAACTCGCTACGGGAAGAACCATCAAACAGGTCATGTACTATTCGCCCGCTGGTGTGGCCTCGGCTGTGCCGTTCAAGGGAGTGAATATTGTACGCACCGTATTCACTGACGGAAGCAGTATGGTTCATAGTAGTTTCATGGAATGAAAAAGATTTGTAAGATAGCATGGAAGGCTGATGAGTATGAAGCTTGTGGAGAGAGGCTTCTGGAAGGTGCGTATGCCTGAACGAAACGTAGGCTCTCAATTTTCTTCATAACTCATTAACCTTTCCTCTTCAATCGTTTCCTCAGATTCTAACCCAACAACTTCAGTATGAACTTAACGGATATACTCAAACACGCGGTTGCAGCCTTGCTGTTGTCGATGACGTTGACGGCGCAGGCACAAGAAGGCGCAGCTTATGTAAGCTATGTGGATGATCAAGTGTCTGCCACCTCCACACTCGGTATGCCTTCGGCAGGTCAGTTCTCTGTGGCGGCACACATAGACGCCGACTTAGTGGAATACTATGAAAATCTGCGTGTAAAGGGAATACGCTTTGCGCTTACTTCGCTCATCAACATCAATTCCGTCACCGTATGGGTACGCAAGACACTCGATGGTGATGACCTCTTCACTGCACAGTTGGTGAAGGGGACAGACCCTTTTGTCAAAGGATGGAATGTGGTGCAGTCTGAACCCTCGGAGGTAATCGATGGGCCGTTCTTCATAGGCTATACCATCGACCAACGCGGAGGCTGCTATGCTGTGGCTACTGCCGATGCGGCGCGTGATGGCGGACTTTACACGAACGACGGTTCCGGGTGGGTCGACCGTTCGGCCGAAGGTCATGGCCAGCTTGGTATGGGTGTATATATCGAGGCCGACAACCTGACATCCTATGATTTGTCGCTCGACAGTATATCCCTGGGTGCTACATTGCTTGGTGCCGACTTGGATATACCTCTCGTGGCGTGGGTTAAGAATGTTGGTTCACAGTCTGTTGAAGGCTATACCATTACGTGTACGACCGATGCCCTGAAACCCATAGATTGGCAGGTTTCCCGCACGTTGTTTCCCGGCGAACAGACCGTAGACACCCTCATTTACCATGTGCCTTATGAAGAAAGGCATAAGAACGTCCGGCTTACTGTCGCATTGTCTCCGCAGCCTGAATGCACAGACGAAAACATGGAGAACAATGTGTGCACGACTATGTTCGATGTGTCAAGGTTTGACTTTACCAAACGGGGATTTGTGGAGGAATTCACCACCGAGGCCTGTTCAAACTGTCCTCGTGCTGCCGCCATGCTGGCTGAAAGTATGGAACTTCCGCAGTATGCAGGCCGCATACTGGCTTTGTGTCATCATGCTGGCTATTATACCGATTGGTTGACGCAGACTGCTGACCAGTCATACCTTTGGTTCTACAACAGCGGGTACAATACTTATGCACCCGGATTTATGTTTGACCGTGATGCGGGAAGTGCTTCGTCACCTGTGTTTTCATGTCCTACCGATGGTTTCGCAGGCCGTTTCGACCAGATGCTAGCCAAGGAGGCCCTGGTGGGTATGAAGGTGACTGCCAAGTATAATACCGAAACCCAGAAGGCTGATGTGCTGGTGGAAGGCGAACGAAAGACAGAAGCGGCCTCAGAACCGATGATGATAACGGTCTATCTCACGGAAGACCGTATACCGTCTAAACAACAAGCGGGAGCGTCTGGTGGCTATGAACACCAGCATGTGATGCGCAGTTACAGTTCCGTTTGGGGCGATAGCATCGAATGGGACTATGACGAGTGCTTCAGTTTTTCCACTTCGCTCAGCACCAAGGACGTGACGGACTTTGACAACGTGGAGGTGCTGGCTATCGTACACCGCTATAATGCCGCTGTGCCTTCAGACTGTGCCATATATAATGCCGCTGTCGCTCATTCAGTTGATTGGAGCGGGGCTGCGGCCATTTCTCAGCCCGTTTCATGTATCGAAGAGATGCAGGAGATTTACACTATAGACGGACGCAGGTGCGTGCGTGCCGATCGCCCCGGAATCTACCTTGTGCATTATCGTGACAGCAAGGGTGGTTTCGTGACCCGCAAGGAGTTGAGATAGCAGTTGGCATCTGCAAAAAGGTAGGGGGGGAAACGCCGTGTGGACGTTTCCTCCCCTATTATATTATATATGGAGTAGCAGTGTTGCCTGTTTACTCATGACGCGGACGGCGCGGGGCGCGGCCTTCTGCACCGCCTTCACGGCGCGGACGACGTGCGGGACGGTCTTCCCAGCCTTCGGGCTTTTCCTCCAGCACGCGGTGCGACAGGCGGAACTTGCCGGTCTTTTCATCGATTTCAAGCAGCTTCACCTGAATCTTGTCGCCTTCCTTGATGCCGGCTTCTTCGACCGTTTCGAGACGCTTCCAGGCGATTTCGGAGATGTGGAGCAGGCCTTCCTTGCCCGGCATGAACTCTACGAAGCAACCGTAGGGCATGATGCTCACTACCTTGGCATCGTAGACTTCGCCTACTTCGGGAATGGCGACGATGGCACGAATCTTGGCCACGGCGGCATCGATGCTTTCCTTGTTGGGACCGCTGACCTGTACCTTGCCCACTCCGTCTTCTTCGTCGATAGTGATAGTGGCACCCGTGTCCTCCTGCATACCCTGAATGATCTTTCCGCCCGGGCCAATGACGGCACCGATGAATTCCTTGGGAATTTCGAAGGCTTCGATGCGGGGTACGTGGGGCTTGAGTTCGGGACGCGGTTCGGGCATCGTTTCGAGCAGCTTGCCGAGGATGTGCTCACGGGCCTGCTTGGCTTGGGCGAGAGCCTTTTCGAGGATTTCGTAGGAGAGGCCATCGCACTTGATGTCCATCTGGGTGGCGGTGAGACCCTTGGCGGTACCTGTGGTCTTGAAGTCCATGTCGCCCAGATGGTCTTCGTCGCCGAGGATGTCGGAGAGCACGGCGTACTTCTCTTCGCCGGGATTCTTAATCAGACCCATGGCGATACCGCTCACGGGGGCCTTGATGGGCACACCGGCATCCATCAGGGCAAGCGTTCCGGCACAGACAGTGGCCATTGAGGAGGAGCCGTTCGATTCGAGGATGTCGCTCACCACGCGGATAGTGTAGGGGTAGTCGGCAGGAATCTGACCCTTCAGTGCACGCCAGGCGAGGTGTCCGTGACCGATTTCGCGACGGCCTACACCGCGCTGTGCCTTGGCTTCGCCAGTCGAGAAGGGCGGGAAGTTATAGTGGAGCAGGAAGCGCATGTAGCTCTTGTCGAGTACGTCGTCGACCATCTTCTCATCGAGCTTGGTGCCGAGGGTGGCAGTAGCCAGAGCCTGGGTTTCGCCACGGGTGAAGATAGCTGAGCCGTGAGGCATGGGCAGCGGTGACACTTCGCACCAGATGGGGCGTATGTCGGTGGTGCCGCGGCCATCGAGTCGCTTGCCTTCGTCGAGGATGCAGCGGCGCATGGCATCGCGCTCTACGTCGTGATAGTAGCGGTCAACCAAGGCGTTCTTCTCTTCGAGTTCTTCGGGAGTGAGTTCGGCGTGGGCAGCGGCATAGCGTTCCTTGAAGTCTTCGCGGATTTGGGTGAAGGCCTCTTCGCGCTGGTGCTTGTCGTGGTCGCCGGCTTCGGCGATGGCGTAGGCGGGAGCGTAGCACTCGTCCTTCACCTGCTGGCGGAGTTCCTCGTCGTTCACCTCATCGTCGTATTCGCGCTTTACGTCGGTGCCGAGTTCCTTGGAGAGCTCCTTCTGCAGCTGGCACATGGGCTTGATGGCTTCGTGTGCCACCTTGAGTGCTTCGAGCAGTGCGCTCTCGGGCACTTCGTCCATTTCGCCTTCAACCATCATGATGTTCTCTTCGGTGGCTCCGACCATGATGTCCATGTCAGCTTCTTCGAGCTGGCTGAAGGTGGGGTTCACCACATATTCGCCATTCACGCGGGCCACGCGTACTTCCGAAATGGGGCCTTCGAAGGGAATGTCGCTGGCAGCCAATGCAGCTGATGCGGCAAAGCCGGCCAGTGCGTCGGGCATGTCGACACCGTCGGCCGAGAAGAGCGTGATATTTACGTATACCTCGCAGTGGTAGTCGGAGGGGAAGAGGGGACGGAGCGCACGGTCCACGAGACGGGAGGTCAGGATTTCGTAGTCACCGGCGCGGCCTTCGCGCTTGGTGAAGCCGCCAGGGAAACGGCCGGCTGCACTATACTTTTCTTTGTAGTCGCACTGCAACGGCATGAAGTCTGTGCCGGGCTGTGCTGTCTTGGCGGCACAAACGGTGGCCAACAGCATGGTGTTGTTCATGCGCAGCATGACGGCACCGTCGGCTTGCTTGGCCAGTTTGCCGGTTTCGATGCTAATGGTGCGTCCATCGGGCAACGAAACGGTTTTGGTTATCACGTTCATCGAATGATTTGTTTAAAAGATTTTTCTGTATACCTTATGAAAATCGCGCAAAAGTAGCAATTAAATGTGATGTGGCGGATAAACCGCCCGCTTTTTTTAAGTGTTAGGTGTTAGTGATTGGTTTGATTGGTTTTCTCTTGGGTTATATGAGATAAGGTTATGAGGTTATAAGATTACTATTTGAACGAATGGAGTCTCTATCGCTCAGTAGTAACATTATAACCTCATAACCTTATCTCATATAACCCAAGAGTTACCTCGAAGCCCCGTCTATGCTTCGGCCGGAGGTGTGGCCGGGGACTTTCGGCGACGGCGTGGCTTGCGGGCTTTGCCTTCTGCCTGCGGTTCGTCTGCCTGCGGTTCGCTTGACTGTACTTCGGTTTGGGCAGTTTTGGTGTTTCGCTTGGACGAGGACTTGCGCTTGCGTGAAGGTTTTTCGGTAGCCGGTGTACTTTCGGTTTCGGCTGCTTCGGTTTCGGCAGTAGGTGCGGCCGGACGGCGACGTCGCCGGTTGGGTTTGCGCGGTTTGCGTACCTCGGGTTCGGGCACTTCGTCAAGGCTTAGCTCCTTGTGTTCGTCGGGGTCGATGCCAAACACGAAATCGTCGATGCTCAGGTGGCGCAGTTTAGGTTTGGGCGCGCTGTCATCGAAGGATTGGGGAGGAGTTGCCGTGGCAGGACTGTCGGCCTCGTCGTCGGCATTTGTCTCATGGTTTTCGGGTGTGGCAGGAGCTTCGGCCTGTTCGGCAGGTTCTTCCGCATCGGTTGGCTCAGCCGATTCTTCAGCTTCGGCTGATTCAGTTTCGGCGGGTGATTCGACAGCTATGGGAACAGGTTGTTCCGCATCAGACTCGCGGGTGGCTTCGGAGGGAACGGGTTGGGTTTCCTCATCGGCTGTTGCCTCAGGAAGGGCTTCTTTCTCTACCGTTTCGGGTTGTTGCGCCAAGAGAATGTCGGCACTTTCGCCAGCCACTTCTTGCTGAATGGCCTGTGCCACTTCTTCGAGATCGGCTGGTACAGAATCGGTTTCTGGCAGCGAAGGCTGCTCATCGGCAGTAGGCTGGGAAATTTCGGCTACTACGGGCACTTCCTCCTGTGGTTGCACGGTTTCGGCGGGCTGCTTCTCTGTCTTCGGCTTGCGCGTTGCGGCCTTCTTCTTGCCTTTGGCTGCTTCGTCGAGTGCTTCGGTCACGGTCTTGCCACTGCGGCCTCGGCGTGTTTTGCGCGAAGTTTGTGATGCTTCGGTTTCGTCTGTGTCGTCTTCGGACGGTGGCATGGGTAGTCCTTTGGCGGCGTAGTCGGCAGCTGTGAGCACAGGTTCGGCTGGCGGTGTGTCGATTACTTCGAAGTCAGCTTCGGCATCATAGGCAGTGTCGTATGCCTGGTCGGCATCCTTGCGGCGGCCAGTTGGCTTTTGTGACTCCAGCACGGGGACCGCGCCCTTGGCATTGCGCCGTGGCTTTTCGCGGTTGAGGGCTTCTTCTATTTCCTCGATTTTGGGCAGTGCAAAGGATTCTTCGGCTTCCATGGCCGTGCGTTTCTCCTTGGCGCGGAAGATGCTGTCGTAGGATTTGGCATCGCGTCGCATGGTCGTGAGTGCCTCCTTGGCAGCTTCCTGCTGGCTTTCCTTCTTTGACCGTCCGATGCCGCGGCCCATGATGATGCCTTCGAGCAGAATGACCGACTGGAATCCGCGTTCCTTCTGGTCGTTCTGCGAATCGCGGAAGTTCATTTGTATGCGGTTCTTCTGGCTCCATTCGAGCAGTTTGCTCTTGAAGTTCACCTCCTTGTGAGCCAGTGCATCGATGTCGATGTGATGGCCTACCACGCGGTTGCTGATGAACCAGTGGCAGTGTTTGTAGCCGCGGTCGAGGTAAATCGCTCCCATCAGTGCTTCAAAGGCGTTGCCGGCAATGTTGGTGTGGCTCATGTCGGTACCCTGTGCGGCCTGAATGAGTTTTTCCAGTCCCAGGGCAATGGCCAGCTTGTTCAGCGTGTCGCGCTGCACCATCTTGCTGCGTGTGGAGGTGAGGAAGCCTTCGCGCTTGTTGGGGAAGTGTCGGAACAGGATGTCGCTGACAATGCTTTCGAGCACAGCATCGCCCAGGTATTCGAGCCTTTCGTTGTTGAGCGGCTTGCTGGTCGTTTCGCCGCGCTGCCTGCGGTTGTTGCCTCGCGAGTCCTTCTTGCCGTTGGCCTCGTCGCGGTGGTAGGACAGCGACTTGTGTGCAAAGGCCACCCGGTAGACTTCGAGGTTGTGGGGATAGAATCCCAATATGTCATACAGAACCGTAAGAAACTCCTTGTTCTTGCGGAAGGGGAGTTTCATGCGGTCAAGCAAGTTCATTATCATAAGCGGTTCGGTTTCTTCTTGGGTGAGCAGGCTTTAGGGTTCTTGCTTGGGTTACTTCGAAGGTTATAAGATTTTAGGTTATGAGGTTATAAAGTTACTCGCTGAGCGATTGAAGCCTCTATCGTTCCAACAGTAATATTATAACCTCATAACCTTATCTCTCATAACCTTATCTCTTCTTATAACCTTCGAAGTAACCTAAGCAATCGCCTAAGTCAAATCACCGAAGAAGGCGCATTAGCCGTTATACTTCTTCAGGATGCAGCAGGCATTGTGTCCGCCAAAGCCGAAGGTATTGCTGAGGGCTGCGCGGATGGGGCGTTGCTGGGCCTTGTTGAAGGTGAAGTTCAGGTTGTAGTCGATTTGCTCGTCGCGGTCATCATCCTCGTGGTTGATGGTGGGCGGTACGATGTCGTTCTGTACAGCCAGACAGCAAATCATGGCTTCAACGGCACCGGCAGCACCCAGCAGGTGGCCGGTCATCGACTTGGTGGAGCTGATGTTCAGCTTGTAGGCGTGGTCGCCGAAGAGCTTGGTGATAGCCTTTACTTCAGAGATGTCGCCGACAGGCGTGGAAGTGCCGTGCACGTTGATGTAGTCGATTTCGTCGGGATTCATTCCGGCATCTTCAAGTGCTGCGCTCATGACGAGGTGTGCGCCCAGGCCTTCGGGGTGTGAAGCGGTGATGTGGTGAGCATCGGCCGACATGCCGACACCAGCCACTTCGCAGTATATCTTAGCACCGCGTGCTTTGGCGTGCTCCAGTTCTTCCAGAATCAGGATGCCGGCACCTTCGCCCATGACGAAACCGTCGCGGCTGGCACTGAACGGACGCGAAGCGCGCTGCGGGTCATCGTTGCGCGTGGAAAGTGCGTGCATAGCCGTGAAGCCGCCTACGCCGCAGGGCCAGATGGCTGCTTCGGCACCACCCGTAACGATGGCATCGGCCTTGCCCAGACGAATGAGGTTGAAGGCATCGGCCAGTGCGTTGGTCGAGCTGGCGCAGGCTGAGGTGGTGGTGTAGTTAGGTCCGTGGAAACCGTACTGGATGGAAATTTGTCCGGCAGCGATGTCGGCAATCATCTTCGGGATGAAGAAGGGGTTGAACTTCGGGCCTTTGTCGGCATTCACTGCATAGTAGCCGGCTTCTTCCTCAAAGGTGTGGATGCCGCCGATACCTACACCCAGAATCACGCCGATGCGGTTCTTGTTGATGTTTTCCAGGTCCCAGCCGCAGTCCTTGATAGCCTCCATGGCAGCTACCAGTGCGTACTGTTCGTAGAGGTCCATCTTGCGGGCTTCCTTGCGGTCAATGAAGTCGTTGGCCTTGAAGCCCTTCACTTCGCAGGCAAACTGTGTTTTGAACAGTGAAGCGTCGAAGTGGGTGATGGGGCCTGCGCCGCTCACGCCGTTTTTGATGTTTTCCCAGGTTTCGGGCATCGTGTTGCCCACGGGGGTCAGGGCACCTAAGCCCGTAACTACTACTCGTTTGAGTTCCATAAAGTAAGAATTGATGGGGTTTAAGGCGGCGCTGTTGGTAACTGCGGGACTGGTTTAATCGCCCTGTTTGAGCAGATGGACACGCTGCCAGAGGCCACTTGTCTATCTGCTAAAACCTGTGTGTGGGTGGATGGGGGGGGAGGGTGTGTCCGACAGTCAGTCTGTTGGTCCGCCGTGAAACAATGAGGGATATGTAGCAAACAATTTAACGTTTAACGCATACTTCGAACGCTTCACTACCAGAGGGAGTGAGGCCGACGCATAGCGTTAAACGTTAAATGTGAGAATGGAGTCGCAGACAAGCCTTACTTGCTGACGTTCTCTTCGATGTAAGCGATAGCGTCACCTACGGTAGCGATTTTCTCAGACTTGTCATCGGGAATGGTGATGCCAAATTCCTTCTCGAACTCCATGATGAGCTCTACGGTGTCGAGCGAGTCTGCGCCCAAATCGTTAGCGAAGCTGGCTTCGTTCTTAACTTCTGCTTCGTCAACACTCAGCTTATCAACGATGATAGCTTTTACTTTTGCTTCAATATCAGACATAGTTCTTCTATTTGAAATTAGTGAAATTTGTTTATGCGTAATCCTTTTTCGGCTGCAAAAGTAATGCTATTATCCTAACGGACAAATTTTTATAGCGAAAAACAGCCTCAGGAATGCACATTTTTTTTATTTATGTGCCAAAACGGTAACTACATGCCCCAATTGGCGGGTTGCAGCTGGTCCTCAATGGTTTCTTCCTTTTGGCCCTTCCGGGTCAGGTTCGGGAAGAAGTTGATGCCTGTCTTCTCCTCCAGATCGTTGACGGTGAGTGCGTCGCCGGCAATGACTGAGAGCGGGGCCTGGTTGTTGTAGGTGTAGCCGTATTCCTTGTGTTCCATCCAGAAGGCGATGGAGGAGTACACGCCGTTCTTCACCCTGAGCAGTGCCATATAATAATATAGGGGTACTGCCACCTTCTTGTTGTCGGAGCGCGTCACCCAGTCCTTGATTTGGTTGTCGCGCACGGTGCCGCCTTTCACCACGTAGAGCGTGTCGGCAAACGAAGTGTTGCGGCCCAGTCGCTGCACCAGTCCTTCGAGGGTAATCCAGTAGGCCTGGTTGAACGATCCGAGCTGAGGCGACATGTTCGACATGTAGAAGGTCTGCGTGTTGGCCTCCCGCGAATAGAGGCGGTCGGCTGAGGCGCACAGGTGTCCGCGGTTGTAATCACGGCCAAAGCCAGCCGAACCGATGCGGAGCGACTGGGGCAGGGAAGGGTCATCGGCAAAGGGTTCGTCCGAGCGTGATACGGTGCGCTCACGGGTGTCTCCGTCAAAGCGGAAGGCAATCCAGCGGGAGTGCAGCTTGTCTTTGTCAAATTCCACACTGTAAGTGAGCACTTCCTTGCTTCCTGTCTGGGTGAAGTGGGACAACAGCACGGTCGAACCGTCACTGAGCGGTTCGGGGGTTTCCATGCGCAGGGTTATCTCCTTGGTGGGCGTAACGGGATTGTTGCCTGTCGATTCGCCGAAGCGTATGCCTTCATCGTCGTCGCCGCATGAGGTGACAACTGCCGCAGCCAGCACAGCGCAGAGCAGGTGGGCTGGAAGAAGGTGTTTGGGAGAGAAGTGAGCCAGCCGGTTGAATCTGGCGGAAGGAATAGGGTTTTGTTTCATTGTATGAAAAAAGCTTGCAAGGTGAGGCTTCGGCGCGTGGCCGCAACCTCACCTTGCAACAAGTGGTCAGTCGGGGCTATTTAATGTATACGTTGCCTGCGGCATCGGTCAGTGTGAAGTCATCAATGAGCACATTGACACCCGGATTCTTGGAGTTCATCACCACGAGGCAGAGGGTGGTTTCGGCACTGAGTGTAAACTCATGGGCCACCAGCACCCAGCTGCTCTGGGTCAGGTCGTTCGTGTAGTCGCCATAGACATAGCTACCCACCTTGCCGTCGGTCACAGGCACATAGCCCGGGCGTACCGAACCGCCGGCTGCCGTAGCGGCCTTGGCATAGAACTTCATGGTGTAGGTGCCGGCCGGGAGTGTCATTTCGCGATAGCCCAGACGCTTGTTGGCCGATGAGGTTCCGCCTACTTCTACGGCATATTTGCCGCCATGGGCATCGGTGCTCTGCGACAGCGTAGCATTGCCGGCAGTCGAAGTGGTAGACCAGTTGTTGGGCTTGCCGCCGGTCCAGTTTTCAAAGTCACCGTTTGACTGTGAGGGGTCGCCGATGTCAGTGCCGCCTCCTTCGCCGCCACCTTCACCTGTGCCGCCGTTGCTCTTCAGGCTGACCAACCAGGCCTTGCCCTGTACGGTTTCGGGCGTATTGCCCATGTAGTTCGTCACGCGGCCGCAGATGACCACGTCATCGCCTGCTTGCAACAGCGTGCCTGAAGTGTACTTCTGGTTGTCGAGATACAGGGCGCGGAACACGTAGAACTGGTTCTTCGAGGTGCCGTCATCTGAGATGTAGAAGGTGGCGTTGCCGTATTGCGTGCCATATTGCTCCTTGACAGAAACAACCTTGCCCTTGATGTACACGTCCTTGTCACTTTCTGCTCCCGAGGCCAGTGCCGAAGCATACTGGTTGGCAGCTACGCTGTTGAAGGGGTTGGCCTCCGTACCGTCGCCGGTTGCTTCGCCTTCGGTAGTGCCGCCGCCTTCACCTCCTCCGGCTACCGTCTTGCCATTGAGGGAGTAGAGGTAAGCCTTGCCCTGAACCGTTTCGGGTGTATTGCCCTTGTAGTTCACCACGCTGCCGCAGATAACCACTTCGTCGCCCACCTTCAGTTCATCGCCTGAGGTGTACTTCTGGTTGCCGAGATAGAGGGCGCGGTATACGTAGAACTGGTTGTCGGAGGTGCCGTCGTCGGAGATGTAGAAGGTGGCGTTGCCATACTGGGTACCGTACTGTTCGGTGATCGAAACGACCTTGCCCTTGATGTAGATGGTGGGCGATTCCGTGTCGGCAGGCAGGGCGGAAGTGTACTGGTTGGCAGCCACGCTGTTGTAAGGATTGGCTTCGGTGCCGTCGCCTGTAGGTTCTGCTGAGCTGCTGCCACCTTCGCCGTCGCCTGCGCCTTCAGCCACGCGGAAGTTCTTTACTTCCCAGGTGGCAGCCTTGGCGTTGGCTTTGTAGCAGAGGGCTACGGTCACTTGGGGTTGGCCGATAAAGGATTCGGGTATGCTGACCTTGCCTGAGCTGTACCAAGTGTCCCAGTCGGAGCCTTGCACGGGGTTGTAGTCGAGGGCCGTCCACGTGGCGGTGGCAGGTGTGCTGGAGTAGTCGCTGCTGATGAGCAGTTGGTAGTTCGTCTTCAGTTCGGAGGCGTTGGCATAGCGCAGGATGTAGTCGAAGCTGATGTAAGCCTGCTGCACCTGGGTCAGGTCGAGCTGGGGTGAGATGAGCCAGCTTTCGGCAGGGTTGTTCTCCTTGGTTCCGTCGCCGTCGTCATCGGTGTAGGAGGTTACCTGTGCGCAGCTGTAGCTGACGGTCCAGGGATAGTTGCCCACCGTGTTGATGGCGGCGAAGTCGCCCAGTGAAGTGGAGAAGGACTCTTCGAGCAGTACGCCCGAAGTGTTGTTGCCGCTGTCGTTGACTTCGTAGGGAGCGGGAACGTCCTCGCAGGCTGTGAAGCCCAGGGCGAGGAGGGATATGGCTAATGAAAGGATGGATTTTTTCATAATGGTTGTTTGCTATATATATAATAAGGAGTGGCTGTTATTGGATGTCGTTGACCGAGCGCAGCTGCACCTGCCAGTTGCTGTAGTAGCTGAGCAGGCCGGTGAAGGTGTGCTCACCTTGCGGCATCACGGTGAATGCGATGTCGTTTTGGGTAGAGGTGCGGATGGTCACCTTCGTGTTGTTTTCGCTGTTCACCAAGGTTCGGTCTACGCCGTAGCCTGCGTCTTGCAGGCTCTCAGGGGCAAAGATGGCTTCGCCGTCGGCTTCCTGGATGGTGCCCTTCACGCTGACCAACTGCGGATAGTTCAGGTAGTTGCGGTTGGCTGTGGCGCGGAGCCATTCGGGTGAGAGTGCAATGGGCTGGCATTCGGCGCAGTCTGGGTTGGGCTGGCCCACCAGTTCCATATTGGTGGCACAGAGTTGCAGGAGTATAGGGCCGAGGCGCAGGTTGCCGCTGCTGGTGTAGTAGGGCTGGCCGATTTTGGGCAGCTTCGAGTAGCAGCCGATGTACAGTCCCTTCAGGTTCACTTTGACGCGCTGTCCCAGCTGGAAGTAAGGCGTGAGCCACGTGTGCTTCACGCCCAACACGATGGCCTGGTCACGGCTCGTGTCGCCTTCGGGCTTCGATTCGTCAATGTGGCGGATGAGCAGTGTCTGGTAGAGGTTGCCGCCACAGTCGTTGGCAGCCACCACGCCTTCGATGATTTTGTCTTCCTTCACCTGCTCGAAGGCGTTGGTCTGGCTGAACAGCGATGCGTTGTCGCTCTTCAGTTCGGCAATCGAGTAGTTCACTTCGCCGATGCTTTCGGGACTGGTGATGAGGTAGCCGTCGGTGTTCGGCTCATCGTAGTCGTCCATGCAGGAGTTGAGGCTAAGCATCAGGCCGGCGGCCAGTGCCATAAGCGGAAATATCTGTTTGGGTATCATAGTGTGTGAGCCTTAGAATTTAAATCCGACATTCAGGAAAGCGTTGAAGGCGTTGGCATAGTAGTACTTCGAGTTCTTCGAGAAGGTGTAAGCCTTGGCCACGCCCGTGTTGTAGAAGTCGTCGCGGTTCTGCTCGTAGCCACCCGTGCGCAGGTTGCGGTTGTTCGTCACGTTCTGCACGCTCAGGTTGATGCTGATGCTCTTGCCTTTGGCCAGACGGATGTAGCGTCCGATGGAGAGGTCGAGCATGAAGCCGCCGTCAAACTTCTCCTGTTCGGCCGAGTAGGTCGAAATGATGTGGCCGTCTTCCGCAGCGTAGAGCACTGCCCCCTTGGCCAGGTCGCTGGCGTTCACGCTCTGGAAGAGGTAATGGCCCTTTTCGTCGCGTCCTTCCGATAGGTAGAAGGGCAACACGTTGCCCAGACGGCGGTATTCGGAGAAGTCCACATAGACGCGGTCATAATAGTTCAGGTTGGCCTCGAAGAACCAGCCGTTCACATTGTAGTTCAGTCCCAGACTGACAGCAGTGAGCGGCGTGCCGTTCACCTTCATGCCATTGGCTATGACGCGTAGCGGCATGTTTGCGCCCGTCACGGGGTTCTTCCACGTGTTCAGCTCCTTCAGCGTAGAGGCGTTCATGCCTTCGTAGGCCACCTGTGCCATGGGGTTGTTCACATACTGCGCCTCGGCGTAGGTGCCGGTGAGGCTGACGGAGAAGTTGGACGTGAGGTTATACTTCAGGGCAGCCTCCACGCCGTAGTGCTCGCGGTTCACGTTGGTCATGGTGAGGTAGGTGAAGCGTTCTTCCTGGTCGTTGTAGAAGGCCGTTTGTTCCACACCGTTGCTGAAGCGTGTGTAGTAGCCGGTCACCTTACCCGAGAAGTCGCCCAGCCGGAACTGGTAGGAAGCCTCGGCCGTGTAGATGTCCTCGTTGGTGAGGTTGTCCACGAAGTTGTTCTGCATACGCGGAGCCACAAAACTGTTGCGGGCTAACGGCGCGTCGGTCTCTGCACCCAGGTTCAGGCTCAGAATGTGTGCCCCTGTGGGCCGGTAGGTGATGCCCAGGCGGCCACCGCCTCCGAGGAACTTGGCCTGTCCGCTCTTTCCGTAGGAGTTTTCGGGCGCACGTCCGTTCTGCATCAGGCCTTCGCGTTCCAAGGTTGTGCCTTCGGCAAAGGCCGACAGGCGGTAGTTCAGCTGGCCGCGGTTCAGCTCGTAGAGACCGTAGGCGCGTGCCTTGTTGACAAAGATGTTGTAGTTGTAGCCGAACTTGTCGTCCACGCCGATCTGGCGGTTCGGGTTTCGCAGGTCGTTCTGTGCCTCGATGCTGCCAGCGCCGTAGTCGTTGGCGGCAAACTTGTCGATGTCGGTATAGGTTGTTCCGCCCAGCAGGTCGGCCATGGTCTTGTAGTGCATACCCTTGGTCGAGTTGAGCGACAGGCCCACCGTATACTTGCCCCAGCGGTTCAGGTCATGGCTGAAGGCCGAGTTGAGGGCAAACACCATCTGGTCGTTGTGGCGGCGTTCCTGATAGTAGAGCGTTTCGCCTCCGGCCGCTTCATTCTGCCGGTTCACGAAGTACATGCGGTCCCAGTTAATCTGCTGGTTAGCCTCCGAGGCTCTCCAGTAGTCTACCAGGTCGTAGTACTGTTCGAGCAGGAAGGGGTTCTGGGCCAGATAGTCGGGATTGTTCTTGGCGGGATCCCACACGTCGAAGATGGAGCTGGGCATGTTCTTGTAGTAGTCGGGACGCGGGTCGTAGGCGTCACCGCTCCAGCCCAGTGCCGTAGAGCTGTACATGGAGTACTTGAAGCCCGCTGCAGTGGTGAGCTTTTTCGAATCGTCAATTTTCCAGTCCCAGGTGAGGATGGCTGTAGGCTCAAAGTCGTTCACCACGCGGGCGTTGCGCTTCTCGCCGTTCTGGTAACCCCAGTTCGGGTTGTAGTAGTGTGAGTTGGCCAACCAGTAAGCCTCTTCGGTCGATGCACCCTGCTGTGCGCGTTCGGTGGGCGATCCGAAGGTGACGAGGCTCAGCGCGTGATGTTCGTTGATGCGCTTTTCGGCTGAGAGGAAGTAGGAGAGCGAGTTGTAGAACGTGCCTTCAATCACGCCCTCATTGGCCCAGCGGTAGCCCACGAGTCCGGCAAAGGCCCAGCCCGAAGGCAGCAGGCCGGTGGCGTGGGTGAACATGCCGCGTGCCACATAGTTGCGGTTACAGCCCGAGAGGGTGAGCTTGGAACCCTGTGCAAACTGGCTGGCACGGGTGTTCACGCTGGTAGCGCCGCCCACGCCGGCCAGTCCGGTTCGGTTGTAGTCGTAGGCCGACAGGCCCTCCTGATTGCGGGTGGCATCGTTCATGCCGCCTACCATGCTGTAGCCGAAGCGTCCCAGTTCGAGGTCGTTGAGCTGCAGGCCGTTCATGTAGTAGTTGCTGTACTGGTTGTCGTAGGCGCGCACCTTGAAGCGCATGGGGCTGAACAGGTAGCCCACCTCCGAATTGTACGGGTCGCTCTTGGCACCCACAATGGTCGACACGGTTTGGGCCGCGTCGTTGTCCTCGTCCAACTGCGACTCCGTGAAGGTGAAGTCCGTATTGTCAGACAGCAGGAGGGTGTCGGCAGGGGTTTGTGCCCAAGCCCCAGAGGCCATCAGCAGGGCGGCCGCCGTTAGTTTTACACCTTTCTTCATATTGGCAATTAAAATGCTAAATGGGACGTGCCGAAGCAGAGACAGCTGTTTCGGTCACGCTGTAATAATCAGTGGCAGATAGAATCCAGTGGGCAGAAAAGGCAAGAGGCAGCAAGCAGGCCCGGGGGGCGTGTCGTCACCGACAAGCCTGTGTGGCAGGGCCTTCCGTGCCGCTATGGTGCATGGGAAAAAGGACTTTCCGCTTTTGGGCGCACCGGGCTTGCCTATGCTTCAAAACAAGCCGGGCAGCACACCCGCCTGCACTGTCTTGCACGGGGCAAAAATAGTAAAAAAAACAGGCTGCTTTGTTACAGCCTCGTGAAATATTCCCCTCCACCCCTGTTTTTGTTCGCATTTCTCGTTTTTTTTTAAGATATTTGCCGCCGTTTAGGACAGGCCCGTTTGTCTACAGTCCGGCACTCCGTGAAAACAAACCGGCACTTAGGATTTACGGAGCGGCACTTAGAAAAAACAACTCGGCACTTTGTTTGGCCGCTTCCATGGATACCCTGTTTGCATGGGGAAAAGCAGTTGGCGGCACCTGTCCTGAACACCCTTATCCGTTGTGCCGTCCAACGCGGCTCATTCGCTCACGACAAGAAACCTTATACAATCAGCATGAAACGTTCCGTTCTCTCCTTTGCGCTGCTACTGCTCGCGCTCTTCACCCTTTCCTCGTTCACACAGCGCCAACAGGCTGCCGACCAAAAGAGCTATGCCATGTATGGCGTGGCCTTCTACAACCTCGAAAACATGTTCGACACCCTCCACGATGCCGGCAAGAACGACTACGAGTACCTGCCCGACGGTACCAACCAGTGGGGCAAGATGAAGTATGAGGCCAAGCTCCACAACATGGCCCGTGTGCTCTCGGAGCTTTGCACCGACAAGTTGCCCATGGGCCCGGCTGTAGTGGGACTCTCAGAGGTAGAGAATGAGCGCGTGCTTCAGGACCTGCTGAAGCAGCCCGAACTGGCCAAGCGCGGCTGGCGTTATGTGGACTATCCCGGTGTAGACCGCCGTGGCGTAGAGTGCGCCTTCTTCTACAATCCCCGTTTCTTCCAGCTCGAGAACAGCATGATAGTACCTTATTATTATGCGCCGAGCGGCCGGATTGACGACCCGCTGCTGGGTTTCTACACCGACAGTGAGGGTCAGGTTCGCGCCTACACCGAGCTGAAGGGCGACACGACCCACATTACGCGTGGCTTCTTGGTCATGAGCGGACGGTTGGCCGGCGAGCGCATCCACTTTATCGTGAACCATTGGCCTTCGCGCGCTGCCGGTGACGAAGTGCGTCAGCGCGCAGGCTTTCAGGTGCGTCAGTTGGTGCTGGCACTGATGGCTGCCGAGCCTGACTCAAAAGTGATCGTAATGGGCGACATGAACGATGACCCCAACAACAAGAGCATGACGCTCCAATTGGGCTGTGTGAGCGAGCCTGGCAAGGTCAAGAAGCCGACCGACATGTACAACCCCTGGTACAATACCTTATATAAGGTAGGGCAGGGCACCTTGCTCTACAACGGACAGTGGAACCTCTTCGACCAGATTGTCGTGTCGGGCAACCTCGTGGGCAAGGACCGCAGTACCCTCAAGTTCTATCAACATGCCATCTTCATGCGCGACTACCTGTTCCAGCAGGAAGGCCGCTACAAGGGCAACCCGCTCCGAACCCATGCCGGAGGCGTATGGCTCAACGGCTATTCTGACCACCTGCCCACTCAGATTTATTTGGTGAAGGAAGTGGGCGGACAAAACAAGTGACACACCAAGCACATCCCCCCCCCATGGAAATATCTAAGAAGCACTTCTGGCTGTTGGCGGCCCTATGCGCCTGCACGCTCTTCCCCTTTCTGGGCGAAACACTCTTCAACACGCGCGGCGAACCCCGTGAGGCCGTCGTGGCACTCTCCATGTTGCAGGACGGCAACTGGATTCTGCCTGTCAACAATGGTGTAGACCTGGCCTACAAGCCCCCTTTGTTCCATTGGGCGGTGGCCCTTGTGTCGTGGCTGTGTGGCGGTGTGTCGGAGTTCACCTCCCGTGTGCCCAGTGCCTTGGCCTTGTCGCTCATGGTGCTGGCAGGCTATGTCTTCTACGCCAAGCGGCGCGGGACCGAGGTGGCCCTGCTGGCTGCCTTAGTCACCCTGTCGAACTTCGAAGTGCACCGTGCTGGTGTGGCCTGCCGCGTTGACATGGTGCTCACCCTCATGATTGTGTTGGCCCTCTACAGCCTCTACCGCTGGACTGAGCGCAACCTGCAGGGCATGCCTTGGTTGGCACTGCTCTGTCTGGTGGGGGCCTTCCTGTCGAAAGGCCCGGTGGGGTTGGGCCTGCCCTGCTTGGTGATAGGCATCTTCTGCCTGTTGCGCGGCTATGGCTTCTGGCGCACATTCCTGCGGCTGGCGGGTGTGGCCCTACTGGCCTGCCTGCTGTCTGGCCTGTGGTACGTGGCCGCATGGCAACAGGGCGGGCAGCGTTTCCTCGACTTGGTGTATGAGGAGAACGTGCTGCGCCTGCTCGGCAAGATGTCCTACGAAAGCCATGTCAACCCTTGGCCCTACAACGTGATGACCCTCGTGGCCGGCTTTGTGCCCTACACCCTCCTGGTGCTGTTCACCCTCTGCGTGGTGCGATGGCGTATGCCCCGCATCCAGCCGGCCGAATGGTGGCACCGCTTGTGCCTTCACGTCCGCACGGTTGACCCCGTGCGCCTGTTCACCTTCCTGTCGTTTGCCGTCATCTTCGTGTTCTACTGCATACCCAAAAGCAAACGCAGCGTCTACCTGTTGCCCGTCTACCCCTTCCTGTCTTACTATCTGGCCGAGCTGCTGCTCTGGCTGCGCAGCCGTCACGGAAATGTGTTGCGGGCTTTCGGCCATTCCCTGGTCGTGCTGGTCGTGCTGCTCACCGTGGTGTTTATAGTAGTACGCACGGGTTGTGTGCCCGAAAGCTGGTTGGGGAGCGGCAGCCATGCAGCCCAGAACCAGGCCATGCTGCGCGCCTTGAGCAACACGCCCCTGTCGCTCGTCGACTGGTTCCTCTGCCTGCTGCCCGTGGTCACCGTGTGGGCCTATATGAAGGTGCGCGGCCACGACAGCCGGGCCAGTTCGCGCAGGCTCTATGCCCTGATAGCCCTGGTGATTGCCTTGTTCGTGAGCCTCGATGCCGTCTACCAGCCTTTGGTGCTCAACACCAAGAGCGACAAGCCGCAGGCAGAGTTCGTGAAGCGCATGGTACCCACGGGCCTGGTCTATTCCTTCCGCACCGACGTAGTGCCGGGCAACCCGTTGCACCCATTCACCATCAACTTCTATCTGGGTGACCGTGTGGTGCCTTTCACGGCCTTCATGCCCCGCAGCGGCTATCTGCTTACGGGCGACAACGACATCGAAGCCTTCAAGCAGCGTTATCCCGACTACCGGGTGCAGTTGGTGGCCGACTTCCATCACCGTAGCTGTGACGACCGCCGTATGCTCTACTTCTATCACTTCGACAAGCCATGAAGCGGAAGGAAGTGCTTGGCGAGTCGCTGCGTTTTGTGCTGGTCGGGACAGCTGCCACGGCCTTGCACTACGGCACCTATTGGGTGCTGCGCACCTGCGTGCCGCTTAACGTGGCCTACACGCTGGGCTACCTCCTGGGTTTTGTGTTCAACTTCTTCTTCACAGCCCGCTTCACCTTCGGCAGCCGTCCGTCGTGGGTCAGGCTGTGGGGTATGGCAGGGGCCAACGTGGTCAACTACCTGTTGCACATGGTGTTGCTCAACGTCGTGTTGTGGTTCGGTGTACCGTCGGGCTGGGCGCCTCTCCCTGTATTTGCCATTGCAGTTCCTGTCAATTTCGTGCTGGTCCGTTGGGTGTTCAAGCACAAAAGCAGGAGCTGACCTCCAAGCACCGGGAGGGCAGGAAAGGGCCTGCCGGCTAACCTCCGAAGTCCCGACTCATATTCTCAAACACGCTCCAACCTCAAAGCTCAACATACCCATGAAACTCCTGATAGTCGTTCCCTGTTACAACGAAGAAGCCGTGCTGGCCGAAACCACAAAGAGACTCTTGGCGGTGGCCGGGCTGCTGACAGCCCAAGGAAAGGTCGATGAAGTCGGCGTACTCTATGTAGACGACGGCAGCCGCGACCGTACTTGGCAGTTGGTACAGCAGGCTGCGGCTGCCCACAAACAGGTGGGCGGGCTCAAGCTGGCACACAACGTGGGCCACCAGCAGGCTTTGTGGGCTGGTCTGGAAGTCGCTGCTGCTGAGGCCGATGCGGCTGTCAGCATCGATGCCGACTTGCAGGACGACGTGCAGGCCATAGTCCAAATGGTTGACCATTGGCTCGAAGGGGCCGACATCGTGTTTGGCGTGCGCCGCGAACGAAAGACCGACACGGTCTTCAAGCGTACTACCGCCCTGGCCTTCTATTCGCTCATGCGGCGCATGAACGGCGACATGGTGTACAACCATGCAGACTTTCGGCTGATGAGCCGAAGGGCCTTGCAGGCACTGGTGTCGTTTCCCGAGCGCAACCTCTTCTTGCGCGGTATGGTAGCCTCGCTCGGCTTCCCTACCGCCACGGTCTACTACGACCGCAGCGAACGTTTTGCCGGCGAGTCGAAATATCCGTTAGGCAAGATGCTGAGCTTTGCCATCGACGGCATCACCTCCTTCTCGGTGCGCCCGTTGCAGTACATCAGCCTGCTCGGACTGCTCTTCATGTTCATCTCCTTCTGCGCCATCATCTACGGCGTGTGTGCCTACTTCGAGGGCCGGGCCATTGCCGGCTGGACCTCCCTGTTGGTCAGCCTGTGGTTCATAGGCGGTGCCCTGCTCCTGGCCTGCGGCATCATCGGGGAGTATGTGGGCAAAATCTATAAGGAGGTGAAACGCCGCCCGCGCTACTTCGTGGAGCAGCGCGTGTAAGGCTTGCTTTAAGTTATAGGGGTGTTCTATAAATTAGGTTTTAAAGAACGCCCCATGAGTGATTTCATTTATTCCGGCTGCCTGCTGTTTTTTAGAGCGACCTTTTGCAAGTCTCGTCAGTCGCATAGCCCGCTATGCACCCCCTCCGACTCCCCCGTTATCGGGGGAGAGCAATTTCCTCCACTTACAAAATGTCATCTCTAAAAATCCAGCATCCAGCTCGGCCTAATTTATAGAACACCCCTATAGTGATTAGGTTATGAGGTTATAACATTACTATGAGTCAGGCAGGAAGCTCCGTTGCTCAATGAGTAACTTTATAACCTCATAACCTTATCCCTCATAACCTTCGAAGCATCCCCATAACCTTCGAAATACTCCTCAGCCAATCGAAACCGTATAGTTTAAACCTTAAATCGCATAGATTATGAACATGAAAACAGCTCTTCTGTGGCTTGCCTGTCTGGGCTGCACGTCCTTGCAAGCCCAACACGTGGTGTGGTTTGACGAGCCTACTTCGCTCAAGGGACGCGCCTGCTGGTGGCAGGGCATCCCTGACGACCAGCGCGGAAAGCAAAAGCCCGTCGCGGCGGGAGGCATGAACTGGAATGTCGATGCCGAATGGGAACAGCGTTCGCTGCCTTTGGGAAACGGCAGCATTGGCTGCAACGTGATGGGAAGCATTGCGACCGAACGTTACACGCTGAATGAGAAGACCCTCTGGCGGGGTGGTCCCAACACGGCCAAAGGGCCTCAGGACTATTGGTCGCAGAACAAGCAGTCGGCCCATCTGTTGCCCGAAATACGCCAGGCATTTGTCGACGGCGACTGGAACAAGGCTGCCATTCTCACGCAGCAGAACTTCAACAGTACCGTGCCCTATGAGGCCACCGGCGAACCCCAGTTCCGCTTCGGCTCTTTCACCACGATGGGTGAGCTTTGCATTGCCACGGGCATCGACGAGTCAGGCGTAAGCCATTACCGCCGGGCACTGTCGCTCGACTCTGCGCTGGCCACTGTCTCCTTCGATGCAGCCGACGGCACTCACTACGAACGCACTACCTTCGTGTCCTATCCGGCCAATGTCATGGCCGTGCGCTTCACGGCCTCGCAGCCGGGCAAGCAGAACCTGCAGATAGCCTATACGCCCAGCCCCGTGGGCGAAGGGCAGTTCAGCTACGACGGCAAGGGCCGCCTCACTTACTGCGGCAGCCTCGACAACAACCACATGCGTTATACCGTACGCCTGCAAGTGATGCCTAAGGGCGGCACCTGCACCTATAGCAACAACCAGGTGAATATAGTCGGAGCCGACCGCGTAGACTTGCTCCTCACGGCCGACACGGACTATGCTCCCAACTACAATCCCGACTGGAACGACCCGCTGGCCTATGTGGGCGTAAATCCCGATGAAACCACGCAAAAATGGTTAGACAAGGCCCAGCGGCAAGGCTATGCCAAGCTGCTCAAGGCACACCTCAGTGACTACCAGCCCCTGTTCAACCGCGTGCAGTTCAACCTCGTCGGTGCCGGCTCGGCCAAGCCCACCAACCAGCGGTTGGCAGACTACCGCAAGGGCACCGAAGACCGTGCGCTCGAAAGCCTCTACTACCAGTTCGGACGCTATCTGCTCATTGCCTCGTCGCGGCCCGGCAATCTGCCTGCCAACTTGCAGGGTATGTGGCACAACAACGTAGACGGTCCTTGGCGCATAGACTACCACAACAACATCAACCTGCAGATGAACTACTGGCCCGCGCTGCCTACCAATCTGGCCGAATGTGCCCAGCCGCTGACTGACTTCATCCGGCTGCTCGAAAAGCCCGGCCAGCGGACAGCGCAGGCATATTGGGGTGCGCGTGGCTGGGCAGCGGGCATTTCGGCCAATATCTTTGGTTTCACCGCGCCGCTTGAAGGGGCCGACATGTCATGGAACTACAATCCCATGGCCTCCTCGTGGTTAGCCATCCACCTGTGGGACTATTACGACTATACCCGCGATGTGTCCTTCCTGCGCGAAACGGCCTATCCGCTCATGAAGGGCTGTGCCCTCTTCTGCGAGGACTTCCTGTGGCGCAAGCCCGACGGCACGCTGACGGCAGCTCCCTCTACTTCGCCCGAACACGGTCCGGTCGATGAAGGCACGACCTTCACACATGCCGTGGTGCGCGAAATCCTCTTGCGTTGCATCGAAGCGGCCCAGACGCTCGGCACCGATGCCGACAAGGTGGCACAATGGCAGAAAATCCTCGATGAACTCGCACCTTACCGCATCGGCCGCTACGGCCAGCTCATGGAGTGGAGCCAGGATATTGACGATCCGAAGGATGAACACCGCCATGTGAACCACCTTTTCGGTCTGCATCCCGGCCATACCATTTCGCCGCTCACCACACCCGAACTGGCCCAGGCCTCAAGGGTGGTGCTCGAACATCGCGGTGACGGTGCTACCGGCTGGAGCATGGGCTGGAAACTCAACCAGTGGGCACGCTTGCACGACGGCAACCATTCGTATGTGCTCTACGGCAACCTGCTCAAGAACGGCACGGCGGACAACCTCTGGGACGTGCATCCGCCTTTCCAGATTGACGGCAACTTGGGCGGCACGGCGGGCGTGACCGAAATGCTGCTGCAAAGCCATGCCGGCTGCATCGACCTCCTGCCCTCCTTGCCCGACGCTTGGAACGAGGGTTCTGTCAGCGGACTGCGAGCCCGCGGCAATTTTGGAGTCGATATCAGCTGGAAGAAGGGTGTGTTGTCCGAAGTGCGCATCATCTCAGGCTCGGGCGAGCCCTGTCGCGTGCGCTACGGCAGCAGCACGTTGCAGTTCGACACCCGAAAGGGCAAAATCTATCGCCTGGTGTTCCGTGACAACCGGCTTGAACAGCTGAAATGAACCTTTGAACTTAGCGTCTTGAGCTTAGCGAACGGAGTGCATGGCTTTTGTACAAAGTGCTCTGCGCTTTGAGAAATGTGCTTTTCGGGCATCGGCACCCCATGGTGTCGTGTCCGCCAGATATACTGCAAGCTGCGTTCAGCCAAGGCTGAACGGTCGTAGAAGATAACTTCTATTCAGGAAGAATAGAACTCCTCGGACCGTTCAGCCTTGGTTGAACGCAGTACGCAATTCATGTTCTGGCGAGAGCCATTGTAGATAGGGGATTGGAGAAATTGCCTCTTCTTAAAGAAAAACGATTTATTTTTGATGCCGGTGTGGAATCTTGCGTTTTTTCTCTACATTTGCGGACAAAAGTGAGATATGGCCAAATACATCAATCCTTTCACCGACATCGGTTTCAA
>JBJEAF010000191.1:0-32728 GCA_051868755.1 Alloprevotella sp. | reverse complement strand
GAACGCTTGAACAGGGCGTGCTTTGAACGTTTAGTCCCCAAACCATATTTAGAATGAAATAAACCCCTCAGAGTTTCACCTTCACCTTCTTGCCCTTGGACTCATTCTGCAAGCGGTCGAGGGCGGTGACTACATAGGTGTACTCCTCATGCCGGGCCTTATAGGGGAGCTTGTATAAGGTGGCCGGCGTGATGGCCACAATGTGCGACGGGTCGTAGAGGTCAATTCGCTCGCCCTTGGCAAAACGGTAGACCACATAGTTGCGGGCTACGTCCATTTCGCCCTTGCCCTTGGGGGCTGTCCAGAAGAGATAGTAGCCGTCGGGCATCCACATGGCCTTGACAGCACGCGGAGCACGCGGTGCCTTGTTGTCGATAAAGGGATAGAGGGGCTGCAGCGCAGGCGAGCGGTGGTACTTCTGCTGCAAGGCGGAGGCATAGTTGCCCTCATTGCGGACCAAGGCTGCCGAATACCACAGGCAGGAGCCCTGAATGCCGCGCAGCGAACGTTGCAGCCGGAACTTGGCTTCCATCTGGTTGAGTTCGGGATTCCGGGTATCGGTAGCACGCACCGTGCGCTCTATGTCCTGACCGATGACTAACGGACGCGCTCCGGCAAAACGGCTCCACCACTTGATGAGCTCTTCGTAGTCGGCCGTGCGGTGGCCTATCTCCCAATAGAGCTGCGGCACGTTGTAGTCCACCCAGCCCTTGTTGATCCAATAGAGCACGTCGGCATAGAGGTCGTCGTAGTTTTGCAGGCCGCCCGTATTGGAACCGGGCAGGCTGCTGCCGGCCTGTGCATTGTGGTAGATGCCGAACGGGCTGACACCGAACTTGACCCATGGCTTGGCGTTATGGATGCTCTCATGCAGCATCTCGATGAACGAATTGACGTTGTAACGACGCCAGTCGGCGATATTGCTGAAACCATTGCGGTGGCTCTCAAAGGTGCGCTGGTCGGGGATAGACACGCCAGCCACGGGATAGGGGTAGAAATAGTCATCGATGTGGAGGCCGTCGATGTCGTAGCGGCGGACAATGTCGGTCACGACCTTACAGATGTAACGGTGGTTCTCGGGCAGGCCGGGATCGAAGAGAATCAGGCCGTCGTACTCAAAGAAACGGTCGGGATTCTGCACAAAGGGATGCATCATGGACAGCTCGGCAGTGCCCTTCGTCTTGGCCCGGAACGGGTTGATCCAAGCGTGCAACTCCATGCCGCGGCGGTGGCACTGCTGCACCATCCACTCCAAGGGGTCCCAATAGGGATCGGGGGCTTTGCCCTGCTGGCCTGTCAGGAAACGGCTCCAAGGCTCGTAGGGAGAGTTGTAGAAGGCATCGGCCTCACCACGTACCTGGAAGATGACAGTGTTGATGCCGCACTGTTGCATCACATTGAGCTGGCGCGTCAGATTGGCCTGCATGGCATCGCGGGACATGCCCTGAAACTGCCCGTTAATAAACTGGATCCAAGCACCACGGAACTCACGCTTGGGAAGCACTTGCTGCGCAAAAGCAGCCTGAAGGGTAAGGAGCAGCAACAAGAGGGCTGCAGCGGTTCTTCTCATTAGGGAAAACAAATTTTGGTGTTTGCGGGTTCAAAGGTAGTGTTTTTCTAAAAAAGCGGTATCTTTGTGCGCACATAATTTATATAACACCCCTTAACTCATGCAAGCATGACACGCAACATTGCCATAGTTTTGGCCGGGGGAACAGGCAGCCGCATGGGCGGAAACTGCCCCAAACAGTTCCGCACGCTGGCTGGCTGCACGGTGCTCGAACACAGCCTTGCCGCCTTCGAGCGGAATGGGCTGGTGGACGAGGTAGCCGTGGTGATGCACCCGCAATATCACGGCGAAACCCAGAAGCTCATTGCAGAACGCGGCTGGAAGAAGGTGAAGCGGCTGTTGGAAAGCGGCGCAGAGCGCTGGGGTTCTACGCTGTCGGCACTGAAGGCCTTCGAAGGCGAGGATGCCAACCTGATCTTCCACGATGCTGCCCGTCCCTTGGTGAGCCAGCGCATCATTACCGAAGTGTGCGAGGCCCTGCGCTCCTACCAGGCGGTAGGTGTGGGCATTGCCTCGGTCGACACCTTGATGGAGGTGGAGAACGGCCTGATGACACACGTGCCAGACCGCAGCGTGATGCAACGGATGCAGACACCGCAGGCGTTCCGCTTGGCCACCATCACCGAAGCCTACCGTCTCGCGCTGGCTGACCCGCACTTCAAGGCGACGGACGATTGCAGCGTGGTGCTCAAATACCTGCCCGATACTCCTATATATATAATAAGGGGAGAGGAGCGCAACCTGAAGCTGACCTATGCCGACGACCTGCTCACGCTGGAACGTTTGGCCGCCCAGCCCGAAACTGACGGTCAGCATGACCGGCCGGAAGGAGCGGACACAGACCCGATGCGCTACCTGAAGGCGTACCAACGCCGCCACCTGCGCGAAATGCAACGGGCCGAACTGGAGATTCTGACCGAAGTGGCCCGGGTGTGTGAAGCCGAAGGCATCCCCTACTGGTTAGACAGCGGCACGCTGTTGGGGGCCGTGCGTCACGGGGGCTTCATCCCTTGGGACGACGACATCGACATCTGCATGCCCGCAGAGGAGATTCCCCGCTTCGTGAAGGCAGCGCAGCAACGGCTGCCCAAGCACCTGCAAGTGCAGACTCCCGACACAGAGCCCGAGCTGCGTATGCCCGTGTGCAAGGTGAGGGACCTCAATTCGTTCATGGTCGAAGCCGACGACGACTTTGCCAAAGGCTATGCCAAAGGACTGTTTATAGATATCTTCCCCATGCACGACTGGCCCTCGTTCGGACCCAAGTTCTCGAAGAAGGTGGCCCGGGGATACTGCCGCGCCAATGCCATCCTCCATGCGCAGCACACCTACAGCTGGCGCGCCTGTGCCGAACTATTCTACTTCGGGGTCAAACGGACCTTGTTCAAACTGGCATGGACGGTGGGAAGCCTGTTCGTGGGCAAAGGCAAATACTACTCCAACACGCTGAACAACAGCGGCAACGGCAACCGCCACCTGCGCTCCAGCATCTTCCCACTGGGCACCATCCAGTTTGAGGGCCGCACCTTTGCTGCCCCTGCCGCCCCCGACGCCTACCTGAAGGACCTGTTCGGCAACTACATGGCCCTGCCACCCGAAGACCAGCGCACAGGCCACGCCTGCTTCTACGTAGCCAAACTCACCTAATACAACGAACCGTGCAAGCAATCATATTAGCCGCAGGCATGGGCCGCCGACTGGGCGAGCTCACCAAGAACAACACCAAGTGTATGGTGCGGGTGAACGGCACCGCACTCATTGACCGACTGCTGGTGCAACTGTCGCACCTGAACCTGAAACGCGTGGTTATCGTGGTTGGCTATGAAGGCCAGAAGCTGCGCGACTATATCGGCACGCGCTATGACGATGTGCTGCACATTGAATATGTGAACAATCCGGTCTACGACAAGACCAACAACATCTACTCGCTCGCACTGGCCAAGGACCAGCTGCAAGCCGACGACACGCTGCTGATCGAAAGCGACCTGATATTTGACGAGGAGATGTTCTCGCTCATCCTCGGCAATCCCTACCCCAACCTGGCTCTGGTGGCCAAATACCAGACCTGGATGGACGGCACCATGGTATGTATCGACGGCGACAACAACATCGTGAACTTCGTGCCGAAGAAGGCCTTCAACTATGCCGAGACGAGCCGTTACTACAAGACGGTGAACATCTACAAGTTCAGCCGCGACTTTGCCCGCCACAAGTATGTGCCCTTTCTCGAAGCCTACAGCAAGGCCCTGGGCAACAACGAGTACTACGAACAGGTGTTGCGCGTCATCACCTTCCTCGACAAGAGCGAACTCAAGGCCCTGCCCATAGGCAACGAGAAGTGGTATGAAATCGACGACATCCAGGACCTGGACATTGCCACGACCCTCTTTGCCGAAGGCGACGACCAGCTGCGCCTGTATATGCGCCGCTTCGGCGGCTATTGGCGCTTTCCCGGAATGCTCGACTTCTGCTATTTGGTCAACCCATACTTCCCCTCCGCCCGGATGCGCGACGAAATGCGCGCGAACTTCGACACGTTGCTCACGGAATATCCTTCGGGCATGTATGTGAACTCCCTGTTGGCGGGCAAGTGCTTCGGCGTGAAGCAGGAATATGTGGTGCCGGGCAACGGGGCTGCCGAACTCATCAAGAGCGTGATGGAGCATTGTCCTGCGCCGTTAGGCGTCACCTGCCCCACCTTCGAGGAATATCCCAACCGCAAGGAGTGCACAGAGGTGGTGACCTTCACGCCTGCGGGGACCGACTTCAGCTATACGGCGAACGACCTGATGGACTACTTCGACCGGCACCCTGTCGGTACCCTGCTGCTCATCAATCCCGACAATCCCTCGGGCAACTTCATCCCGCTGGCCGACGTGTGCCGCCTGGCGCAGTGGTGCGCCGAGCGTCGGGTGCGCTTCATCGTGGACGAATCGTTTGTCGACTTCAGCCAGGGCTATGCCGACAACACCCTGCTCCACAACCACCTGCTCGAAGCCTACCCCACCATGGTGGTGATGAAGAGCATTTCGAAGAGCTACGGTGTGCCGGGCCTGCGCTTGGGCATCATGGCCTCGGCCGACGTGGAACTGATAGCCCGTGCCAAGAAAGACGTGGCGATATGGAACATCAACTCGTTTGCCGAGTTCTACATGCAGATTGTCTCCAAATACGAGGCCGACTACCATGTGGCCTGCGAGAAGTTCCAGGCCGAACGCCGCCGCTTCTTCGGCGCGCTGCAGGCCATCCCCTTCCTGCGTGTCATCCCCTCCGAAGCCAACTACTTCCTGTGTGAAGTGCTGCCGCCCTTCACCTCACACGGGTTGGTGGCCTCCCTGCTCAAACGCCACAACATCCTGCTCAAGGATTGCAGCACGAAGCGGGCCTTCAATGGCCGCAACTATGTGCGCATTGCCATTCGCAACCGGCAAGACAACGAGCGGCTCGTGACGGCGCTGGCCACCATCCTGTAAAGGTTGCCTCGGGACATTGCACGGCCCGGCCTTAACCCCATCTCCCCAAACCCCGACTTTCATGAACATCACCATCTGTGGCGGAGGCTCACTCGGACTGGTCTGTGCGTCCGTTCTCTCATCTGCACCAGACACACGCGTGAGCCTGCTCACCAACCACCCCGACCAATGGCAGCATCTCATCAGCTGCAGCGACCCTGAAGGCAAGTGCTATCAAGGCCGGCTGCACGCCGTCAGCAACCAACCGGCCGACGTGCTCCCAGATGCCGACTGGGTGTTGCTCTGCCTGCCCGGTTTCCTGATTGAAGAAACCCTCCGCCGCCTGCGGCCCCATCTGGGCCATGCCGCAGTAGGCTCCATCGTGTCGAGCACGGGCTTCTTCTTCTTTGCCCACGACATGCTCCCGCCCGAGACACCGCTGTTCGGATTTCGCCGTACGCCCTTCATTGCGCGCATGGCCGAATACGGGAGCAAGGGACTCTTGTTGGGCTACAAGCCCGAAATACAAGTGGCCACCGAACACATGGCCGACAGCGAAGCGTTCCGACAGCTTGCCGAACGCCTCTTCTGCACGCCGACCGTGCTGCTCGACAACTTCTACGAGGCTTCGCTCACCAACAGCAACCCCATTCTACACACAGGGCGGCTCTACGCCCTCTGGCATGACTACCGGGGCGAAGCACTGCCGCGCCCCATCCTGTTTTACCGTGAATGGACCGACGAAGCCTCCGACCTGCTCATCCGCATGGATGCCGAATTCATGCAGCTGCTCGACCATCTGCCCCAAGGCAGTCATCCCATTCCGCCCCTGCTCACGTATTACGAAAGCCACGATGCAGCATCGCTCACGGCCAAAATCCGTTCGATCACCGCTTTCCAATCCATTGTGGCACCCATGAAACAAGGCCCGGCGGGCTGGGTGCCCGACTTCGGCAGCCGCTACTTTACCGAAGACTTCCCCTTCGGACTCCGCTTTATCCGCGACCTGGCCCATACGCACCACGTGGCCACACCCACCATCGACCGCGTGTATGACTGGGGACTTTCGGTTGCCCAAACGCACTGACATCCGCACGCCGCCTGTCTGACCCCTAATCTCACCAAGCCACATGAAAGTGCTTTATTGCAATCCCAGCTTCTGGGAATACCGGCTGCCCTTCTACGCCGAACTAAACAGACTGCTCCAAGGAGACTTCCACGTTATCTATTCCACCAAACGCTATCAGGCGGGACACACCGCCCTGCTCGGCAAGATCGCGCAGACACTGGGCGACAACGCACACCCCTGGGACAGCGAATGGCTCTACGACAGCTACACGCACGCTTTCGGCCGCTTCACCGAAGGACAGCCGCACACATCCTTCCCGCTGGGCTTGTGGCAACGCATCAGCCGCATACGGCCCGACGCACTCATCACCGAGGGCTTCATGCAATGGACACCTATCGTGCAGCTCTATGCCCTGACACACCGAATCCCGGTCTATGTGGGCTATGAGAAGACTCCTTGGACCGAGCGGAACAACTCGCGGCTGAAAACACTGAAAAGGCGTTGGCAGGACCGTTGGATTACGGGCTACTTCGTGAACGGAAGCGAGACACGCAGGTACTTGGAGTCGATAGGCATCGCCCCTCAAAAGATTCACATCGGCGGCATGAGCGCGGACAGCCGCGGTCTGCGGCAGGACATCGCACGGCTCAGCGAAAACGAGCGGACTGCCTTCAAGGCCAGGTTCTGCAAGCACGGCGACGGCTTAGTGTACCTGTTCAGCGGACGGGTGGAGGACCTGAAAGGCGCGCCTCACTTGGTAAGAGCCTGGATGAAGCATACCGAGAAGCATCCGCACGATGCCCTGGTGCTGATCGGCATGGGCGACCGCTACGACGAACTCAAGGCGCGCTACGGGCAGTGCCCGAGTCTCTTCTTAGAAGGCCGCGTGCCCTACGATGACGTACACCGCTACTATGCGGCCGCCGACGTGTTCTTCCTGCCCACCCTGCTCGACAACTGGAGCTTGGTCATTCCCGAAGCCATGGCCTGCTCGCTGCCCGTGGCCACCAGCATCTACAACGGCTGTCATCCCGAACTGATTCAGGAGGGAGAGAACGGCACCGTGTTCGACCCCTTGCGCGAGGATTCGCTGCTCAAGGCCCTCGACTACTTTCACCATGCCAACTTGCAGGCACACGGCCGCCGCTCTGCCGAGATAGAGAAGGAATGGTCGACCGAATGCTGCGCCCGCCGCGTGTACGACTGCCTGACTAAAGAACCGTGAAGAGGCTATAGAAGGTTATAAGACCGATAGAATCCTTACCGACAACCCCACTCCCCATGCTCACCCTCCACGACCTCCACATAGGCTACCGCCGGCACACGGTGTGCCGCCACCTGACTGCCAGTTTGCCTCCAGGCAGACTGGTTGCTTTGTTGGGCACCAACGGCTGCGGCAAGAGCACCCTGCTGCGTACCTTGGCGGGACTGTTGCCGCCGCTCGCCGCCGACCAACTGCCTGAAGGGGCTAAGGAGGCCGAAGCTGGAGAAGAAGATGCTGCGCTGCGGTTAGACGGCAAGCCCCTGTCGCAGTTCAATGCGCGCCAGCTGGCCCGCCGGGTGAGTGTAGTGCTGACCTTCAAGCCTGAAGCAGAAGCCCTGACAGCAGGCGAGGTGGTCGAGATGGGACGTATTCCTCACGCCGGCTGGCTGACAGGTCTCACAATAGATGACCGACAGCAGGTGGAACGCGCCCTACGGCTGACCGACACGCTGCGCCTGGCCCACAGGCAGCTGAACAGCCTGAGCGACGGCGAACGGCAGCGGGTGTTCATCGCGAAGGCCCTGGCCCAGGACGCGCCGGTCATACTGTTGGACGAACCGACCGCCTTTCTCGACTTTCCCTCGAAGATTGCCATGCTGCACCTGCTGCGGCGTCTGGCCCACCAGGAGAACAAGGCCATTCTGCTGAGTACGCACGACGTGGAACCGGCCTTGCAATTAGCCGACACGCTCTGGCTGCTGCGCCCCGACGGCATCCTGACCGGTTCACCCCAAGCCTTGGCCGCACAAGGCGACATTGCAGCCTACTTCGAACCGCAGGGCATGCACTTCGATGCCGCCCAGATGCGCTTCAGCTACCGGTAAAAGGGCATCCCCTTATCACTAATCACTAAAATTCCCTACTTATCCCCGCCCTCTTCATCACTAATCACTAAAACTTAGAACTTAATACTTAACCCGCCCCCTCCATGATAGTATGCATTGCAGAAAAGCCCAGCGTGGCACAGGAAATAGCCATTATATTGGGAGCCAACACCCGACACACAGGCTACTTTGAAGGCAACGGTTACCAAGTGACCTGGACCTACGGCCACCTGTGCGAACTGAAATTCCCCGAAGACTATACCCCGCTCTGGAAAGGCTGGAGCTTGGGCGCGCTGCCCATGATTCCGCAGCGTTTTGGCATACGTCTGAAGGAAGACCGCGGTGTCAGGCAGCAGTTTGCCGTGATCGAACAGCTCATGAGCAAGGCCGAGCGCATCGTGAATTGCGGTGATGCGGGCCAGGAGGGCGAACTGATCCAACGTTGGGTCATGCAGAAGGCGGGAGCCAAGTGTCCCGTTGACCGGCTGTGGATTTCGTCGCTTACCGAAGAGAGCATCCGCGAAGGATTCCAGACCCTGCACCCGCAGGAGGAGTACAAGTCGCTCTATGAAGCCGGACTCTGCCGTGCCATCGGCGACTGGCTGCTGGGCATGAACGCCACACGCCTGTACACCCTGAAATACGGCGACCGCAAGCAGCGTGGCCAGCCGCTCAGCATCGGACGGGTTCAAACGCCGACGCTGGCCCTCATCGTGAAACGGCAACACGAAATTGACCATTTCCAACCTGAACCTTACTGGGTGCTGACCACGCGCTACCGCGACACGCTATTCAATGCCATCATGGCCGACCCGAATGCCGACGAGACTCCCGATGCCCAGGCTGCGGCCGGCGAGAAGGCCAGCGAAGCCGGCAAGGCCAAGAGCAATGCCCCGGCCAAACGCGGATTCACGACCGAGGAGGAAGGACGTGCCGCACTCGAACGCATCCGCACCGAACCGTTCACCGTGACTTCGGTCGAGAAGAAGAAGGGCACAGAGATGCCGCCCCGCCTGTTTGACCTGACTTCGCTCCAGGTAGACTGCAACAAAAAATTCGGCTTCTCGGCCGAACTCACCCTGCAACTCATCCAGTCGCTCTACGAAAAGAAAGTCACGACCTACCCGCGTGTCGACACGACCTTCCTGTCTGACGACATCTACCCCAAGTGCGGACCTATCCTCAACGGCATTGCCTCGCTCTACGGCGAACTGCTCATGCCCCTGCGCGGAGCCAAGCTGCTGAAGCGCAAGAAGGTGTTCGACTCGTCGAAGGTGACCGACCACCATGCCATTATCCCTACAGGCGTGCCGCCACAGCACCTGAGCGACATGGAGCAGAAGGTCTTTGACATGGTGGCCCGCCGCTTCATTGCGGTGTTCTATCCCGACTGCCAGTTTGCCACGACCACCGTATGCGGACAAGCGGCCGACGTGGCCTTCAAGGCGACCGGCAAGCTGATTCTCGAACCCGGCTGGCGCAGCGTGTTCCTGACCGCAGCCCCGACCGCAGGGCAGACAGCTGCAGCCGACGACGAGAAACCCGAAGAGGCCGAACGCACCCTGCCCGACTTTGTGCGCGGGGAGAGCGGTCCGCATCAGCCCGACCTGACGCAGAAGATGACGCAGCCGCCCAAGCCCTACACCGAGGCCACCCTGCTGCGCGCCATGGAAACGGCGGGCCGCACCGTCGATGACGAAACGCTGCGCGACGCGATGAAGGAGAACGGAATAGGCCGGCCTTCCACACGTGCCGCCATCATCGAAACGCTCTTCCGCCGCCAGTACATCCGCCGCCAGCGCAAGAACATCCTGCCCACGGCCACGGGCATCGCGCTAATCTCAATCATCAAGGAAGAGCTGCTGAAGAGTGCCGAACTGACCGGCCGCTGGGAGCGCAAGCTGCGCCTCATCGAGCAGCGCGAGTACAGCGCGGCGCAGTTTGTCGACGAGCTGAAGCAGATGGTGCAGGACATTGTCACGGAAGTACTGCGCGACAATTCTTCGCGCCGTGTGACTGTCGGCCCGGCCCCTGCTGACGCTCCAAGCTCCCCAGCCCAGGCCGCCCCGAAGGACGCTGCCGCCAACGGCGCAGCCGAAGAAGCGGCCAAACCACGCAAGCGCATCATCCGCGCCGGCAGTATCTGCCCGCAATGCGGACAGGGCAAGGTCATCAAGGGGCACACGGCCTATGGCTGCTCGCGCTGGAAAGAGGGCTGCGACTGGCGCAAGCCGTTCAAAAAGGAATAAAGCGCCTCATCAGGCGGCTTATGCTCTGGGAACAAAGTTGTTCCGCTGCCCCCCGGCCCTGCGCCTTGCTGCGCATCCTGTCGGACGCATCCAGAGAAGCTGGGAGTGGCCTACACGACACTCCGCCACTAAGAGGGGCAAGACAGACACACTGCCACGAAAGCGCGTGCCGGGCAACGCACGGCGAAGGCCACCTATATATATAGGTATGCAAACTTCGTCGTCCGTTGCCCGGCACGCGCTTTCGTGGGACTGTGCGCGGGGAATCGCTTGTGCCCCCAGAGCCTGTCAACGCAGGCGGAGCACCATCTTGCCTTCGCGCTCTTCGACTGCGATTTCCTCCATCTGCGGCGGAATCTTGTAGAAGTTGTTTTTCGATATGCCTGCCTTCTTGAAGATGGGAAGACACTGGCGCAGCACTTCGTTCTGGCGGATGCAGTGTTCGGGATGCTCCCGCAGCATGTCGAGCATCAGGGTCTTCACTTCATCGACCCAAGGTGTGTTACGCTTGCGGCGCGCCACGCGGGCCTTGGCATACCACTGTCCGTCCTCGTGCTGGGGCACATGGTCGGTCAGGCAGAAGTCATTGCAGTCATCATTACGCCGGCGGCAATATTTCATGACATAGCAACGCACCGAGGATGACTTGATGTTCATGCCCATAGACGACAGGTGGTCCATCACTTCTTCGAAGCGGAAGCGTACGCGCTCCATGCAGAACGCGCGGACGACCTCGGCGGGATTGTCCATAGGCTGGCCGTCGGGCTTGTAGATCCACTTGCTCTTGCCCACCGGCACGCACCAGGGATAGATGCGGCGCACCATCGAAGTGCAGGTGCACAGGCCGGTGCCGCCGCGCAGGACGTACTGCCCGATGATGTCGTTGAGCGAAATGTCCTTTTCTTCATAGATGATACGGGCGAACTTCTGAGTCTGGTTCAGGTGGGAGAAGCGCATCTGGTAGGAGCCGTCGCCCAGCACTTCGAACACCTCGCTGTGGGACAGCACCAACTTCACCAAGGCCTCATCGGGTGCTCCCATGTCGGCTGCTGCCGCACGGTTGGTCCACTGTGACTGCTGCGGCAAGCGGCGCATCAGTTCCTCAAACGACAGGGGACGCACTTCGCGCTGCAGGCAGTAGAAGAGCGAATGGTAGTAGGTGTTGAACACTTTCTTGTCGATGTCGGCATTCAGCAGAATGAGATTGTTCTTCACCCAGGGCATGGTGGTGTCGTTCTTCACGATGCGGCGGTTCACGATGTAGGCTATGGCCCCCATACGCGGGTTTGTGAGCAGTTTCCCCTTTGAAACGACTTCACCCACCGATGAGTTGGCATAGTGGTTGATTGCTTCTGCAAACTCGCGGCGAACCTGTATGCCCTTGGTGTAGATACGCTTTTGCGGGTCATCCTGTAGCAGCTCCCGGCGGATGCTCTGGACGATGGTGCGCACGCGCTCGTTGCTCACAGCCAGCTTGGGGTCTCCCTGCTGGCGCAGGTAGTCGCCCACTTCACGCAGGTTCATGCCTTCGACATAGAACTTGCGCATCACGACGGCATAGAGTGGCGCAATCCTGTCGAGGGGCAGCTTGCTGATTTCTTCCAGCATCAGGTCAATCTTGTCAAACAGGCTCACCCGTCCGCGAGGCAACTCCGAAAGGACCTGACAGTCGGCATTCGATTCGGGCGAAAGGTCGTCCGACATCCCTGTATACGCTACAGAGGGTTCATCGTTGCGTGACGATTCTATTTTATCAAACTCTGACAACATGGGTTATAGAATGTGTGTTAAGGATTCAACATTTCAAGCCTCGGAGGCCTGTCCGGCCTTCCTTGGGCTACAGTTCGCTCACGGCGCGCTCAAAGTCCGCTGGGCTGCCCAGCGCCCTGCCCCGCATCTTCGACCGGTAGTTGTAGACCGTGGTGAGCGAGAAGTTCAGGAAGTGCGCAATGCGCGCCGAATCGGCCACACCCAGCCTGATGAGGGCAAAGATGCGCAGTTCCGTGTTCAGGTGGTTTTCGTGCTTGGGCACAATGCGCTCTGCGGGTTGGAGCAAGGCGTTGAACTTCGCGATGAAATCGGGGAAGAGGGTCAGGAAGGCCTGGTCGAAATCAGCATAGAAGGCTTCCTGTTCCTTGCGGATGACCTGGTCGCTGCTCGCCTTCTTGACCAACTCCTCCAACCGCTTCTCCTTGACTAACCTCAGCGTGGTGCGGTGGTACTCTACGAGCCGGTCGAGGTAGTCGCGGCAACGGTTGAGGTAGCGGGCGATGTACTCCTCCTTCATCTTGTCGGCCATCCGGAGGTTGGCATAGGTCTGCTGCAATTCGTCGTTGGTGTGTTGCAGCTCGTCGTTGGCTTGCTTCAGGCTGTCGTTGGCCTGGGCCAGGGCCTCGTTGGTCTCGGTCTGCTGCCGCCTCAGGGTGCGCAGCTTGAGCATCTGCTTGCGCAGGTACAGCATGCCGGCACTGAGCAGTAACAACAGGGCACCCAGCACATAGAGAAACAACCGCTCGCTGTGGCGCTGCTCGCTCACCAACTGCTTGTACTGGCGGTCGATGATGGGGAAGGCGTTTGACACTTCGAGCGAGCGCAACCCGGCCTTGCAGAAGCCGGCATCCTCCATGGCACAAATCATGTAGTTGTAGGCGCGCTCCACCTGACCGTGTTCCGACACGCACTGTGCCAGCAGGGGCAGGGCCTGATATTCGGTCGTGCCGCGCAGCAGGTCGGCCTTGACAGCCCTGATCAGATAGTTACAGGCCTGGGATTCCTGACCCATAGCCTTGTAGGCCTCATAGAGGGTGAAGCTGATGTAGGGGTCGGGCATGTCGGGCCTCATCTGGCGGGCATAGGGCAGCAGCAGTTCGACTGCCCGCCCGGGCTGGCCGTGTGATATGGCCTTGTCGGCCTCGACGATGCAGAGCGATTCGCCGGGCGAATCGATGCTGATGAGCGAATCGCGGTAGCACTCCAAGCGTTGCATCCAGTGTTGGCGCACGGGAGCCGACTTGCTGTAGGTCAGGAACCAGCCGCACAGGGTGCGCCATATACGGTAGTAGTAGAGGCGCAGCGCGGCATGTTCGTCGCCGATCAGCGCGGCATCGACCTGTTTCAGTTCGCGCATGGCTTCGCCATAGAGTGCCGTAACGGAATAGATTTCGGCCTGTGCCACGTGGCAGAAGGCTTGCAGCTCATCGTCGCCGGCCGTTTCGGGCGAACGGGCTATGTGGTCGAGATATACCTGTGCGGAGTCGGTTTGATAATGCGTATAAAGCGCGAGTATCTCCTTATATATAGTAAGGCGGTTTTGTCCGCTCGCAGTGGCTGCCTGCTGCTTGAGGCGGTCAATCTGCTCGTTACGCGCTGCGTGAAAGCTTGCCTTCTGGGCTACCAAGCTGTCAAGCTGTCTGAGCGCACGCTCGGTCGCCTGGTCAAAGGGGCCTTTCTGCGCAAACAGGCAAACGCACAGCATCCAGCCCAGGATGCTCAAACCGTATTTCATGTTTTTCTTGGTTGGAGTCTGGCTCACGGCCCGACTCGGTTCTCGATTAGATTTTCAGGTCACTCACACCCCCACACAAGGGGACACCCGCAACCGTCATCGTGCCGCCCTGAGCATACAAAAGTCTCAAAAAGTGGCCCAAAGGGTCTAATGGGGTGTTTGTTGTGCTGGCAAAGTTATATAAAACTTTTGCAGACCGCAAAGAAAACGGGCGGTTTTGTGAGCTAAAATTAGGAAATATGTCCTAAAACCGCACTTTAAAACGAAAAAATCAGGGTAAGCCGGCCCTTGAAAAGCATTTTACGCGCCGCCAACGTACATCTCAAGTGATTACGCAGCCTATTTATATCAATCAAGCAAGATTTGTTTTTTTGTGAGACGCGAGCCTTATCTTTTGTTTACTTTTTTGCCCCGTTGGAAAAAGGGAAAAACACATGAGTTTCAATGATTTTTTGTTCAAAAGCATTTACTTTTCACTTCCAAGCCGTTGTAGAGCGGTCGCGGTCACGCTAATTTTGCAACCGAAACCGATTCATCCACTGCATCCATGAAGAACATTTCCCTCTTCCTCACCGTGTTTTTCTTTTGCTTCGTTTCTTCGCAAGCCCGCAGCCGACAGAGCGAAATTCAAGTGCAGCCCGCCTTCTGGTGGAGCGGCATGGCCGAACCTTCGCTGCAACTGTTGCTCCACGCCCCGGGCGTGGGAGAGCACGAAGTGCGCATTGATGCGCCAGGCATCGGCATCGACAGCCTGTTCCGTCCGACCAACACAAACTATTTACTTATATATCTGAACGTAGGGCAAGCCGCGCCGCAAACTTTCGGCATTGACCTGCTGAAGGGCGGCAAAAAGGTGCGCCGCCTTCACTACGAGCTGCGGCAGCGCGACAACCGGCTGCGCGCTCAAGGCTTCGACGCATCCGACGTGCTCTACCTGCTCATGCCCGACCGCTTCGTGAACGGCCTGACCTCCAACGATGTGGTGAAGGGGCTGAAGGAACAAACCTGTGGCCCTGAGCCTGACGCTCGGCACGGCGGCGACCTGGCCGGCATGACGGCTGCCCTCGACTATCTGGGCGACCTGGGCATCACGGCTATATGGCCTACGCCCTTGCTGGTGAACGACATGCCCTCCCACTCCTACCACGGCTACGCCATCACCGACTTCTACCAGATAGACCCGCGCTACGGAAGCAACGATGACTACCGCACCTTCGTAGAGCAGGCTCACGCCAAGGGCATCAAGGTCGTGCAGGACATGGTGTTCAACCACTGCGGCTCGGGCAACTTCCTGTTTACCGACTTGCCCGACTCGACGTGGTTCAACAACCACAGCCGGTACGTGCAGACGGCCTATCGAATCGCGGCCGTGGGAGACCTTCACGCAGCCTCCGGCGATGCCGACAATGCGCAGAACGGCTGGTTCGTAGAGGCCATGCCTGACCTCAACCAGCGCAACCCGCACGTGTGGAAGTATCTCACGCAGAACTCGGTCTGGTGGATTGAATATGCAGGCATCGACGGCATCCGACAGGACACCTATCCCTATGCTGACCGTCAGGCCATGGCACGCTGGAACGAGGCCCTGATGCGCGAATACCCGCACCTCAACATCGTAGGCGAAACCTGGATTAACCACAATGTCGGCGTGAGCTTCTGGCAGAAAGACTCGCCCGTTGCACCCGCCGATGACAATTCACAGCTCCCCACGGTGATGGACTTCCCGCTCATGTCGCTGCTCAACAGCTGCTTGGACGAGGAGACCAACGACTGGGACAAGGGACTGGCCCGCATCTACGAATACCTGAGCCAGGACATCGTCTATGCCAACCCGATGAACCTGCTCACTTTCCTGACCAACCACGACACCGACCGCTTTGCCCGCGTGCCCGAACAGGCCGCACGGCCTCACCGCTACCAACAAGCTCTGACGCTGCTGCTCACGCTGCGCGGCATTCCGCAGCTGTACTACGGCGATGAGCTGGCCATGGCAGCCAACAAGTCGAAGGGCGACGGCGCACTGCGCCAGAACTTTCCGGGCGGCTTTGCCGGCGACTCGGTGAATGCCCTGACAGGGCAGAACCTGACCCCGCTCATGCAGCGCACCCATGAGTTTACACGCCGCCTGCTGCGCTGGCGCAGGGGCAACGAAGTGCTGGCACACGGCTCCTTCAAGCACTTCGCCATCAACCAAGGGGTGTATGTCTATGCCCGCGAATACAAAGGCCGCACGGTCACGGTCATCATGAACGGCACCGACCGCCCCGTCTGCCTCAACCTGCCACGCTATGCCGAGGTGCTGCCGTGGCGCGTGGCCACCGATGTGTTGAGCGGCCGCCGCATCGACCTTTCAGGCCAGTGCCTGCAACTGGGTGTGCGCGAGACGCTGGTGCTCGAATAACCCGTAAAATGCCGTCCGCTCCGGCTCATCTGTCCTACGGTTGCCTTGCCCCCGAGGTTGGCAGCCTCAATGGAACGGCAGAAGCAGTAAGGGAGCCAACAAACCAAGCCATTCATAAGTGTTATAATAGGTAATTAAGATTGGATAGGCTGTTCTTGCCTCATCTGTGTCAAGAACAGTTTTAGTGTTTTAGGTAACTGACACATTTAGTTGTTGTGCAGACACTTCTTCGGGAGAAGCGGTGTCTGCCTTTTTTTTGTACCCGATGGCCCTGTGCGGTGGTTCGGCCTAACAACTCGGCACTTAGGATTTCCTAAGCGGCACTCCGTCAAAACAACTCGGCACTCCGTCAAAACAACTCGGCACTCCGTTGCGACGAGGCCTGGGCCGGGAAAAACAACCCGGCACTTAGGAGCTCAACTTTAGCATTTGGAACATTCCACTTTCGCAGGTCGTTGCGTCAGTTGACAAGCTGATGTCCCTTCGGGGCGTACTTTAAACCCTTGTTCACCAGCAACAGCCCGTACCCTGAGCCCTTGTTTACCAACACAACCTGCAAACCTACATGAAACCACGGCACTAATATGGTGGATGCTGCCTCGCACATGACTCATTAACATTCTGCCAGACACGAAGCAGCGGATGCTGGCGTCTAAACCCTATCAATCCTACAAAATGCTTATTTTGAGAGACCCGGAACGCCTCTCAACTGTCACAAAAGGTTACTATTCATTTATATTTTTTGGATGTAGTAAACCTGCGAAAGCTTTGATTATCAGAAATAATGCTTTCAAAACACGGCTCGAAAGTTTATATTTTTCGATAAGCCTTTGCATTTCATAAAATCTTAATCTTAATTTTGCAACGTCAACATTCTAAAAGCAACGCGTAGCCATAGCGGCACCGCACGGTATGCTACCTTAAACCTTCTCGCTACATACCGAAGCACAAGCTGGAGAAACGGTTCCTCTCACCTACCCTTTCCCGCCCTGCACGAGGCTACGCCGACACCGACTTCCAACAAATCACACTCTACAGCTACATGAAAAGAATGCTCACCGCCCTCGCTGTGGCCGGCCTGTCGCTGACGGCAACGGCACAGCAACTGAAGTCGCCCAACGGGCAACTGAACATGGAGTTTTCGCTCGATGCACAAGGCCGCCCCACCTATTGCCTGCAATACAAGGGACGCGACGTGATCAAACCCTCACACCTCGGCCTGGAACTGAAACAGGAAGACCCGAACAAGGCGCAGGACTTCGAGTTCAAGACACGCGCCGACGCCTCGAAGCTGGCACAGAAAGCCAACCTGACCTCGGGCTTCCAAATTGCCGGCACTCAGACTGCCACCTTCGACGAGACATGGACTCCCGTGTGGGGCGAGGAGAGCAGCATACGCAACCACTACAACGAACTGTGCGTTTCGCTGAGCCAACCCATGAACGAGCGCAGCATCAACATACGCTTCCGCCTCTATGACGACGGTCTGGGCTTCCGCTATGAATTTCCCGAACAGAAGAACCTGACCTACTTCACCCTGAAGGAAGAACGCACGCAGTTCGCCATGGCCGGCGACCACACCGCCTGGTGGCTTCCGGGCGACTATGACACCCAAGAATACGAAACGGTGACTTCGAAGCTGAGCGAAATACGCGGCAAGATGAAGGAAGCCGTGACGCAGAACTCCTCGCAGACCCCCATTTGGGAAGGCGGCGTACAGACTGCCCTGATGATGAAGTCGGCCGATGGCCTCTACATCAACCTGCACGAAGCTGCCTGCATCGACTACTCGACGATGCACCTGAACTACGATGAAAAGACCCAAACCTTCGAAAGCTGGCTCACGCCCGACGCACGCGGCGACAAGGGCTACCTGCAGGCACCCTGCGTGTCGCCCTGGCGCACCGTCATGGTGAGCGACAAGGCCACCGACATCCTGGCCTCGCGCCTGACGCTGAACCTGAACGAACCGTGCAAAATCAAGGACACCTCGTGGATCAAGCCTACTAAATATATAGGCGTATGGTGGGACATGATTACGAACAAGGGCACCTGGAGCTACACCAACGACTTTTCGACCGTCAAACTGGGCGAAACAGACTTTGCACACGCCAAGCCCAACGGCACACACTCGGCCAACACGGCCAATGTGAAGCGTTACATCGACTTCGCCGCCGAACACGGTTTCGATGCCGTGCTGGTGGAAGGCTGGAACGTAGGCTGGGAAGACTGGTTCGGCCACGAGAAGGACTATGTGTTCGACTTCGTAACCCCCTATCCCGACTTCGACGTAAAGGAAATACACCGTTATGCCGCCTCCAAGGGCGTGAAGATGATTATGCACCACGAGACTTCGGCCTCGGTACGCAACTATGAGCGCCACTTGGACAAGGCATACCAGTTCATGGTTGACAACGGCTACCCCGCCGTGAAGAGCGGCTACGTGGGCAACATCGTGCCGCGCGGTGAGCACCACTACGGCCAGTGGATGAACAACCACTACCAGTACTGCATCGAGAAGGCAGCCGACTACCGCATCATGGTGAATGCCCACGAGGCAACCCGCCCCACTGGCATCTGCCGCACCTGGCCCAACCTGATTGGCAACGAGAGTGCGCGCGGCACGGAGTATGAGAGCTTCGGCGGCAACGCCGTGGACCACACGACTATCCTGCCCTTCACCCGCCTCATCGGCGGCCCCATGGACTACACGCCGGGTATCTTCGAGACTGACTGCTCGAAGATGAACCCCAACAACAACAGCCGAGTGCGCACCACCATTGCCCGCCAGCTGGCACTCTACGTGACTATGTACAGCCCGCTGCAGATGGCCGCCGACGTGCCTGAACACTATCAGGAACACCTCGATGCTTTCCAGTTTATCAAGGACGTGGCACTCGACTGGGACAAGTCAGTGTATGTCGAAGCTGAGCCGGGCGACTACATCACCATAGCCCGCAAGCAGAAGGGCAGCGAAAACTGGTTCGTAGGCTGCACTGCCGACGAGAACGGCCACGTGGCCAACTTCACCCTCGACTTCCTGAACCCGGGCCAAAAGTATGAGGCCGTCATCTATGCCGATGCGAAGGATGCCTCGTGGGACAAGAACCCGAAGGCCTACACCATCAGCCGCAAAACCGTGACCAACAAGACCAAGCTGAGCCTCAAAGCAGCCAGCGGCGGCGGATTTGCCATCAGCATCCGTCCTATCGCCAAATAAAGAAGCCGCCGCAAGCGACCCGAACACGCACCCGCAATCGTACGCACCATGATGCGTCCAGTGTGTGTTCGGGACGCTTTGCGCCAGAGAGCGGAACAGGTTTCCGCCTCCTCCATCTCGTGTGTACGCCATATATATATATATGGGTCGGCAGCCTTGCACAGCAAGGCTGCCCGCCGCGAAGCCGACACGACGCGGAGGCGCACTCCAAGCAAAGAACAAATCAATCATATTAACCTTAACAAATCACACATGAAAAAGAAGTTTGACTTCAGATTCCTGCTATGCTTCATGGTCGGAATCTTCGTGTCCCTGAGTGCTGTGGCACAACAAATCACAGTGAAGGGCCATGTACAAGACCAAACAGGCGAACCCGTAGTGTATGCGGCAGTTGCCGTGCTGGGTACGAAAACCGTTGTCAACACCGACGTCAACGGTAACTTTACGGTGAAGGCGAACCTGGGTGCCGACGTGCGCGTGTCGTACATCGGCTACAGCACCGTGGTGGCCAAAGCCGACCGCAACATGCTCATCGTGCTTGAAGACAACAGCCTGCTGAACGAAGCCGTTGTCATCGGTTACGGTGTGGCCAAGAAGAACGACCTGACCGGCTCGGTAACGGCTATCAAGCCCGACGAGAAGAACAAGGGTATGGTCATCAACGCACAAGACATGATTCAGGGCAAGATTGCCGGTGTCAACGTGACGACCAACAGCGGTGCACCGGGCGAAGGTGCCACGATCCGCATCCGCGGCGGTTCGTCACTGAACGCTTCGAACAAGCCCCTCTACGTGATTGACGGTGTGGCTATCGACAACAACGACACCAAGGGCGGTGCCAACCCCCTGTCGCTCATCAACCCTGCAGACATTGAGACTTTCACGGTGCTGAAGGACGCTTCGGCCACCGCCATCTACGGCTCGCGCGGTTCGAACGGTGTCATCATCATCACGACCAAGAAAGGACGCGTGGCCGAAAAGCCCCGCCTGAGCTACAACGGCTTTGCATCGGTCAGCATGAAACGCAAGACGCTCGACCTGATGAATGCCGACGAATACCGCAACTTCATCACTTCATACTATGGTGCTGACAGCGAAGCTGCCGCCGCACTGGGCAACCTGACGGGCAAGGGCACCGACTGGCAGGACGAAATCTACCACCTCGCCGTGAGCCACGACCACAACCTGACACTGACGGGCGGTCTGAAGAACATGCCCTACCGTGTGAGCTTGGGCTACACCGACCAGGAAGGTATCCTGCGCACCTCCAACTACGAGCGTTACACGGCCAGTGTGAACCTGAACCCTTCGTTCCTGAAGGATCACCTCAAGTTCAACATCACGGGTAAGTTCATGCACTCCAACACGCGCTTTGCCAACACCGACGCTATCAGTGCCTCGACCCGCATGGACCCCACCCACGCTCCGCGCGACTACAGCGACAAGTACAACAACTTTGACCACTACTTCAACTGGGTGAAGGACGGCAGCGACCTGATGGACCCCACCTGGCCCTACACCTTCGAACGCAACGCCGTCAAGAACCCGCTGGGCTGCCTCTACCAGCACGACGAGCGCGGCAGCCTCGACAACTTCGTGGGCAATATCGAACTTGACTACCAGCTCCACGGCTTTGAAGACCTCCGCCTCCACATGAACGCCGGCGCCAACTACGCCTCGGGCAACCGCCGTCTGGACGAATCGCCCATGATGGCCGGCGACAACACCTACTACGGCCGCTACGGCTACAGCGCCGAAGACAAGTATACGCTGAACTACAACGCTTACCTGCAATACTACAAGGACTTCAACAAGAACCACCACTTCGACATCATGGGTGGCTACGAGTGGCAGCACTTCCACTATGAAGGCGACGAGAACTACTACGGACTCTATGGCAACACCACGCTGAAGACCGACGACAACGGTACCAGCCTGGCCGGCACGCGCTACAACGAGAAGCCCTCTGCCTGGGAAAAGGAGAACTACCTCGTGAGCTTCTTTGGCCGCGCCAACTACATCCTGCTCGACCGTTACCTCTTCACCGCCACGGTGCGCTACGACGGTTCTTCGCGCTTCGAAGACCACTGGGCACTCTTCCCCTCGTTTGCATTCGGCTGGCGTATCAAGAACGAGAAGTTCCTGCGCGACAACGACTTCTTCTCTGAACTGAAGCTGCGTCTGGGCTATGGCCAGACCGGTCAGCAGGACGGTATCGGCGAGTACAACTACTTTGCCTCTTACACCAACAACACGACTCCCGACAGCTACTATCCCACCACGGGCGACGGTACCATCTATCGTCCCGATGCCTACAACAAGGCCCTGACTTGGGAAACCACCACAACCTACAACGCCGGCTTGGACTTCGGCATCTTCAAGGGCAAGCTCTCGGGTAGCGTAGACTACTACTACCGCAAGACCAAAGACCTGCTCAACCAGGTTTACGTAGGTGCCGGCACCAACTTCAAGAACCAGGTGATGAGCAACATCGGTACGCTCGAAAACCAGGGTGTGGAAGTTGCCTTGACCTATAAGCCTATCTCGACGAAGGACTGGTACTGGGAAATCACGGCCAACGCCACCTATAACAAGAACAAGATCACGAAGCTCATTGGCGACGAAGACTACTACGTGGCTACGGGCGGTATCTCGGCCGGTACGGGCAACTACTGCCAGGCACACGCCGTGGGCCACGCAGCCAACAGCTTCTTCGTCTACCAGCAGGTATATGACGAGGACGGCAAGCCCCTCGAAGGCGTGTTCGTTGACCGCAACGCCGACGGTGCCATCACCGAAGCCGACAAGTACTTCTACAAGAGCCCGGCCGCTCCTTGGACTGCCGGTCTGAGCACCCGTCTGCAATACAAGAACTGGGACCTCGGCATGAGCTTCCGCGCCAGCTTCGGCAACTACGTGTACAACGACACCGAAGCCAGCTTCAGCAACATCGCCAAGACCTTCGACAGCTCCTACGGCTACCTGCAGAACCGTCCGCTCGAAGCTGTGAAGAACGGCTGGGTAACCTACGACGCCGCGCTGTCTGACTACTTCGTACAGAACGCCTCGTTCCTCAAGTGTGACAACATCACCCTGGGCTACAGCTTCCAGAACCTCTTCAACGGCGGTGGCTATGAAGGCCTGACCGGACGCGTCTACGCCACGGTTTCGAACGTGTTCACCATCACGAACTACAAGGGCATCGACCCCGAAGTGCGCAGCGGTGAGGACAACGTGGGTATCGACAACTCTATCTATCCGCGTCCCATCACCTTCATGGTCGGCTTGAGCCTGAACTTCTAACACAACCTTTAAATCTTAGCATATTATGAACTTCAAATATCTGAAAACCCTGCTTCCGACTGCGGCACTCGCCTTGTCGCTCGGACTGACTTCGTGCGTGGACGACTTGGACGTAACGCCCATCGACCCCAGCTCGAATATGGAGCCTGACGCACAGGCCCTGTTCAACAAGTGCTATGCCAACATGGCCGTGGCCGGCCAGGGCGGTGCCAACGGCGACTGCGACATCGACGGTCTCGACGGCGGTACCACCGGCTTTGTGCGCCAGCTGTTCAATGCCAACGAACTGACTACCGACGAGAGCGTATGCTGCTGGGGTGACGAGGGCATTCCCGCCTTCAACACCAACTCCTACGGTGCCAGCCACCCCATGCTGCGCGGCTTCTACTACCGCCTGTTCAACGGCGTGAGCTACTGCAACCACTATCTGGAGGTAGTGGGCAACTACGATGAGAAGATGACCGCCGAGGTACGTTTCCTGCGTGCGCTCTACTATTATTACCTGATGGACTGCTACGGCAACGTGCCCTTCACCCTGGCCCTGGCCAGCGAGAACCCCGACCAGATACAGCGCGCCGACCTCTACAAGTGGCTGGTCGAAGAGCTGAACGAAATCGAGCCTATGCTCAGCGACCCCGAGCCCAAGGTGTGCACCTTCTACACTGCCGGAACCAACAACGGCTATGGCCGCGCCGACAAGGCTGCTGCCTGGCTGCTGCTGTGCCGCCTCTACCTGAACGCCGAAGTCTACACAGGACAGGCTGAATGGCAGCTGGCCGCCGACTATGCCAAGAAGGTAATGGATTCGCCCTACAAGATCTTCACGGGCGGCACGGCCACCGCTTCGGCCTACCGTATGCTCTTCATGGGTGACAACGGCGAAAGCGGCGCATCGGTCGAAGCCATTCTGCCCGTGCTCCAAGACGGTGCGAAGACCACCAGCTGGGGTACCACGCTCTTCCTGATGGCTTCCTGCTACAAGAACGACATGGAGTCGAACGGCACCACCGAGCTGTGGGGTGGCAACCGCGCACGTCCTGAATTTGTCAAGATGTTCTTCCCCAGCGCCGACCCCGCTGTCGAAAGCAGCTGTCCGAAGGGCACTACCGCCGAAATGGTGGCAGCCGCCAAGGACGACCGCGCCCTCCTCTGGGGCAAGGACCGCACACTCGACGTGACTTCGCTCACAGAGTTCTCCAACGGCTACTCCGTGACGAAGTTCACCAACGTATACAGCAACGGCGGACAGCCCCACAACAGCCAGTTCCCCGACACCGACTTCTTCCTGATGCGTGCCGCCGAGGCTTATCTGTCCTTTGCCGAGGCCGACGCCCGTATGCACGGTGGCGTAACGAGCGAAGAAGGCACGGCAGCAGTAAACAAGCTCCGCGAACGTGCCCATGCCGCAACCCGCACCAGCTACACCACCCGCGAGCTGCTCGACGAGTGGAGCCGCGAGTTCTACTATGAAGGACGCCGCCGCACCGACCTCATCCGCTACAACCAGTTTGGCGGCGAAGCAGCCGACTACAAGTGGCAGTGGAAAGGTGGTGTGAAGGAGGGCGTAAGCTTCTCCGCCAACCGCAACATCTTCGCCATCCCCGATGCCGAAATGAATGCCAACAGCAAACTCACTCAAAACCCGGGTTACTAATCGCGCTGGCAACAACGCATTCTTCCCCGACAAAACATAGACAATCATTATGAAAAAGATATTCACTTTAGCCTTGTTGCTCATGGGCGCGCTGGGAACATTCACCGCCTGTGACGACGACAACGACTCCAACCCCGTGCTCACCGGAGCCACGCAGTTTGTGCTCAATGAGCCGGCCTACTCGGCCGAGGTGATCGACCTGAAGAACTCGCAGAGCCTGCACTTCACCTGGTCGCAGCCCGACTACGGCTTCCCCGTAGTGACGAACTACTACTACCAGATTTCAAAGGACGGCAACTTCAACCACTCTGTGGCTGAGGCAGAGGCTGCTAAGGAAGCTGACCCCGCCGCCAACATCGTGGCCGACTACGTACAGAGCACGAGCTACGTGTCGCAGTGTACGGCTGACTTCAACGCCGAAGAGTTTGCCAAGGACCTCCAGCGCCTCTACGCCTGGGAGGACGGAGCCGTGCCTGCACAGCAAACTATCTACCTCCGCCTCTGGGCTGAGGTTCCCGTGAGCAACGGCGCATCGCCCTCTGTGGCCGGTATCGCCTCCAACGTGGTGAAGCTCAACGTAGCCCCCTACTACGTCGAGCTGAAGGATGCTCCCATCGAAATGTGGTACCTCATCGGCGGCTGCATCGGCGACGGAACCTGGACCAACAAGGTGGAAGCCATCGGCGTTTCCGTGCTGCCCATGAACAAGGTGGAAGGCTACGCCTACGACAAGAAGACAGGCCAGGGCGAAATCAGCTTCACCGGCTACTTCATCGCTTCGCAGGGCTTCAAGCTCATCAAGACTCCGGGCGACGCCACTTGGACCGACCAGTGGGGTGTGAAGGATGGCAGCTTCGTAAGGAACGACGGCGGTTCGAGCGACATCAAGGTGGCAACCGACGGCTACTACACCGTAACGCTGAACACCGCTACCAACACCCTCGTGGTGAAGGCTGCTGACATCACCCCCGCCGTATACAGCCAGATGCTCATCTCGGGCGACTTCAACGGCTGGGATGCCGAGAACACCTTCATGACACCCGTCAACACCGTTGAGGGTATGGTCAACCACATCTGGTCATACGACCTCGACGCTTCGGGCGGCGACACTACCGCCAAGTTCCTGCAGCCCGGCTGGCAGCCCAACTGGGGTAGCGACACCTTCCCCACCGGTACTGGCGTGGGCAACGGTGCCAACATTCCCGTAGCCGCAGGCAACTACAAGGTGATCTTCAACGACATCGACGGAACCTACACCTTCGTAGCCAAATAAGGCAACACACACCGCGCGGGGCGGGCCGAGGCCCGGCCTTGCCGCAGGCGCAAAACCCTGCCCCGCGCCCCAAAACATTCATCACAACCCCTAAAATATGAATCGTATGTTCAAGAAAATATTTTTCGGTCTGGCACTCGCTGCTGGTCTGACGGCCTGCACCGATGACTACACCGACTGGGCCGACCCCATGGCCAACGGTCCTGAAGGCACCAAGGCCACCACGCTGGCTGTGAGCAATGTCGAAGCCATCGACCTGGCCCAGGTGACCGGCGACAGCGTGCAACTGTTCAAGACTGACGTGACCGCCACCGATGCTTCCTACAGCACCACCTACGACGTGACCCTCAGCGGCGAAGGAGCTTCGCAGACCACCGAGCTGCGTGCCGACAACCAATGCCGCGTAGCTGTGGCCGACCTGACCGAAGCCATTGTCTCCATGTATGGCCGCCGTCCCACCCAGCGCGTGCTGAACGCTGCCATCAAGGCCTACATCAATGTGAACGGACAGGCCATGCTTCATGAAGGCAACACCACCGTCCGCGCCACCCTCACGGCTCCGGTCATTGAGGAGGCTTACTATCTGATCGGCCAGCAGAACGGCTGGAATCCCGCCACCGTGACCGACTGGAAGTTCAACCACAGCGGTGCCGACGTATACGACGACCCCGTGTTCACCATCAGCGTGCCCGCTCCTGTGGGTGACAACGGCGAACGCGTTGACTTCTGGTTCAATATCGTGCCCGCCTCTCAGGTGGCTCCCCTTCAGGGAGGCGACTGGTCGCAGCTCATCGGCAGTGACATCGGCAACGGCGACGACCGTCGCGAAGCCGGCCTTTCGGTCAAGGTGAACGGAGCTGACAATGCCTTCGTGCAGTATGCCAGCGACGGTGCCAAGGTCTACAACATCACACTGAACATGCTGGACGGCAAGATGACCATCGAGGCCCTGAGCTTTGAGGAGTTCATCTACATGCCCGGCAACCCGAAGTGGAATCCCGAAACAGCTCCCGCACTGCGCAGTGCCAACTTCGACGGCGTATACACCGGCTTTGCCTACATTGACGGCGACTTCAAGTTCACCAAGCACCGCAACTGGAACGACGGCGAATATAACTACAACAGCTTCAGCTCACTGCCCGAAAACTTCACGCAGGGCGACGGCAGCAACCTCAAGTGCACCGTGACGGGCTTCTACCAACTCACAGCCAACGTGGCCAACGGCACCCTGTCGGCCACACGGATTGAGAAGTGGGGCTTGATTGGCGATGCAACCACAGGAGGCTGGAACGAAGACACCGACATGAGCTGGAATGCCGAAGAAGGCTGCTGGCAAGTGGTGGCCACTATGGGCGACGGTACCTTCAAGTTCCGCGCCAACGGCGACTGGGGCATCAATCTGGGCGGCTCAACCAACGACCTGACTCAGGACGGTGCCAACCTGGACGTCAAGGCCGGCACTTATTTAGTGAAGCTCTTCGTAGAGCGCACCGACAACAACGCCCTTTACTGCACGCTCACCCCGCAGTAGGCCGCAGTCAGGCGAGTTAACGCACTTTTAAGAACAACAAACATCGGACATCGGGTCTGGGGCTGTACTCCCCCACCAAGATACCGCTCCAGACCCGACACCGGTCCAACTCCAATCAACACACTATGACAATCAACATGAAATCGATGCTGGCTGTGGCCCTCCTGTCACTCGGAATGGCCCAAACAGCCGATGCACAGAATAAGGAAAACGGCGAAACCCGCACCTATCCCTCATGGTTTGTAGGTGTACAGGGTGGTGCCCAAGCCGTACTCAACGGCTATAGCCTGGGCGACGTGATTACGCCCATCGGCGCACTCCAAGGCGGTGTTTACTTCAGCCCCGCACTCGGTGCCCGCTTGCAGGTGAACGGCTGGATGTCGAAGGAAGGCATCAAGTCGGGCGATGTGGACTACGGCACCTACAAGTTCAACTATGCCGCAGCCAACGTTGACCTCCTCATTAACCTCACCAATGCCTTCTCGTCGACCGACGACCACCGCTTCAACGTGATTCTCACCGCCGGTATGGGCGTAAACAAGGCTTGGGGACACAACTACAAGGAGATTCCCAACCTGGCATGGAACGGTACTGCCGCTGCACGCGACGAGGTGAACTCACGCACCCACAACCATGTGGCACACAATGACCGCGTGGGTCTGATTCTCGACTACCGCTTCAACAACAACTGGAGTGTGAACCTTGAAGGCACGGCCAACCACATCGGCAGCCGCACCTATGCCATTAACTACAACGCCGGACGCGACTGGCAGCTTCAGGCACTGGTGGGCCTCACCTATACCTTCGGCAAGAAGGCCGTGAAGGCACAGCCCGTGGCTATTCCCGAACCCGTGCAGCCCAAGCCCGAACCCAAACCCGAGCCTAAGCCGCAGCCCAAGCCCGAAAAGCCCAAGGAACCCGTTGTCGTGAAGCAGAAGGCTGAAACGCTGACCAACATCTTCTTTGGTCTGGCCAAGATCCAGCCCGTAGGTGCCGAGGCCGACAAGGTGGCCAAGTTCGCCGAATGGATGAAGCAGTACCCCACGGCCAAGGCTACCATCAAGGGCTATGCCGATGCCGGAACGGGCAACCCGACCATCAACCGCAAGTATGCCGAACAGCGTGCCGAAACCATCAAGCGTATGCTCGTCGAGCAGTACGGCATCGATGCTTCGCGCCTCACGGTATCTTCCTACGGCGACACGGTTCAGCCCATGAGCAACAACGACGACAACCGCGTTGTCATTGCTGCGGCCAAGGAATAAACGCTTATAGCTAAGGTTATAAGAGATTAGGTTATGAGGCTTTCTTTAAGTATTAAGTGTTAGTTATTAGTGATTAAGCGACATTTAAGTATTAGTTATTAAGTTTTATAGCGATAAGGCTACTTAATCACTAATCACTAACACTTAATACTTAAAGAAAGCCTCATAACCTTATATCTCATAACCCAAGAAAGAAACCTCATACACCTGAAAACAACTCTAAACTCCATCCCCTCTCCCCCATGAAACGAATACTACCCCTTTTGCTCTGTCCCTTCCTGACCCCCACCCTCCATGCCCAGGCACCTGCCGAGAGCGAGGACGTGATGCTGCAAGGCTTCTATTGGGACTCACAGAAAGAAACCGGGTGGACACAGCTCACCGACTGCGCCGACGAGCTGGCCAAGAACTTTACCCTGATATGGCTTCCGCCGTCGGCCAGTGCCGAAGGAGGCGGGGCCGTAGGCGGCAACAACGTAGGCTACCACCCGCGCCAGTGGAACAACCAGACCTCCTGCTGGGGCACAGCCGATGACCTCAAGACACTCATCTCCACCCTCCACAGCAAGGGAGTGAAAGTGGTGGCCGACATCGTCATCAACCACCGTGCCGGTGATACCGACTGGGGAAACTTCACCGCCGACGACTTCGGCGCCTATGGCAACTACCAGCTCACGGCAGCCCACATCTGCAACAACGATGAGATGAACACCGACCCCAGTGCCGGCAAGTGGAACGGGCAGGCCACCGGAGCCGCCGACACCGGTGAGAACTGGGGCGGAGCACGCGACCTCGACCACACCTCCACCTACGTGCAGGACGACTGCAAAGCCTACCTTTCCTGGCTCAAAGGCGAATTAGGCTACGACGGCTGGCGCTACGACTTTGTCAAAGGCTTCGCCCCCGAATACGTCGGCCTCTACAACGAAGCCTCTTCTCCCTACCTCTCCGTGGGTGAATACTGGGACGGTTCCTACGACAAGGTGGCCGCCTGGATTGACGGCACCGGAAAGCAGAGCATGGCCTTCGACTTCCCCATGAAGTACGCCGCACTCAACGACGGACTCGCCAAGAGCGACTACTCCAAGATGACCTGGCGCGAAGACAACGCCACCTGGCGTCCGGCTGGCATGATCCACCACCACAACTACAACCGCTACGCCGTGACCTTTGTCGACAACCACGACACCTACCGCGACGACAACAAGTACAAAGGCTATGTACAGCAGGCTTATGCCTTCATCCTCTCCTCGCCGGGAGTGCCCTGCGTGTTCTGGCCGCACTGGCAAGGCAGCGACAAGACCGCCATTGAACAGATGATAGCCGTGCGCCGTGCCGCCGGCCTGCATTCCGAGAGTGCAGTCGAAGTCACAGTGAGCGACAAGTACTACGAGAGCCATGCCGAAGGCCACAAAGGTTCGGTCATCACCCGCATCGGCTTTGCCGCTCCGCGCGAAGCACCCGAGGGTTACTACCTGGCAGCCGGCGGCAACAACTGGTGGATGTATCTCTCCGACAACGTAGCAGGCATCCGTCCCATTCAGTCCGGCCACACAGCCGCACCACAACGCTATGCCACCGACGGACGCCGCCTGCAACAGCCGCCGACGCACGGTGTGTATATCGAGAACGGACAGAAGAAGGTGGCAGGAAACTAATGCCTGCTTGCTTAGGTTATGAGGGATAAGGTTATGAGGCATTCTTTAAGTATTAAGTGTTAGTGATTAGTGATTAAGCGACATGCAAGTATTAGGTATTAAGTTTTATAGCGATAAGGCTACTTAATCACTAATCACTAACACTTAATACTTAAATTCATCCCTCATACGCCACGCTTCGCCCGAAAATGCGTAACTTCGCAGCCTCTTTAAGGCCCGGGGGCCTGCCGAGAGCAAACCCCTTCACCTTCCGCACACAACACTTAACAGACATACATATATGGGAGGATTCTTCGGAACAGTATCGCAGCTCGACTGCGTAGCCGACCTGTTTTACGGCACTGACTACAACTCACATCTGGGCACCCGCCGTGGCGGTCTGGCCACCTACAACGCCCGTGAACACACCTTCACCCGCTCCATTCACAACCTCGAAAGCTCCTATTTCCGCAGCAAGTTCGAAGCCACCCTGCCCCGTTTCGCAGGCTCCACTTCCGGCATAGGCATCATCAGCGACACCGATGCCCAGCCCCTCGTCATCAACTCTCATCTCGGACGCTTTGCTATCGTCACCGTAGCCAAGATCAACAACATCGACACACTGGCCCAGCAGCTGCTCGAACAGTCCATGCACTTCGCCGAACTGTCTTCGGGCAAGACCAACCAGACCGAGCTTGTCGCCCTGCTGCTCATTCAGGGCCGCACCTTTGTCGAAGGTATCGAAAACGTGTTCCGCCACATCGACGGTTCCTGCTCCATGCTGCTGCTCACCGAAGACGGCATCATCGCCGCCCGCGACGACTGGGGCCGCACTCCCATCGTGATAGGCAAGAAGGACGGAGCCTATGCCGCCACCTCCGAGAGCACAGCCTTCCCCAATCTGGGCTACGAAATCGACCGTTTCTTGGGTCCGGGCGAAATCGTACGCCTGCGTCCCGACAGCATCGAACAGCTCCGCCCCGCACAGCAGCACGAACAGATATGCTCCTTCCTGTGGGTATACTACGGCTTTCCCACCTCCACCTACGAAGGACGCAATGTCGAGGAAATGCGCTTCGACAACGGCCGCATGATGGCAGCCGAAGACAACACCGAAGTGGACTGCGTGTGTGGCATCCCCGATAGTGGCGTAGGCATGGCCCTCGGCTATGCCGCCGGTATGGGCAAGCCCTACCAGCGCGCCATTTCGAAGTACACACCCACCTGGCCCCGCAGCTTCACCCCTGCCAATCAGGAGATGCGCTCCCTTGTGGCCAAGATGAAGCTCATACCCAACCGCGACCTGCTGCGCGGCAAGCGCGTACTCTTCTGCGACGACAGCATCGTGCGCGGCACACAGCTGCGCGACAACGTGAGCGTACTGTTCGACGACGGCGTGCGCGAAGTACACATGCGCATCGCCTGTCCGCCCCTCATCTACGGCTGTCCCTACATCGGCTTCACCTCCTCCAAGAGCGACATGGAACTCATCACCCGCCGCATCATAGCCGAGCTGGAAGGCGATGCCAACAAGAACTTGGCACGCTACGCCACCACCGACTCGCCCGAATACCGCCAGTTAGTCGAAATCATCCGCCAGCGGCTCGGCCTCACCACCCTCCGCTTCAACAAACTCGAAACCCTGGTCAAGGCCATCGGACTGCCCAAGTGCAAGCTCTGCACCCACTGCTTCGACGGCAGCGGATGCTGCGGATGCGGACATTGAGAACTTCTGAAGCAGGAAGACCACAGAGAAGCAGGCAGATTGTGCCAGTGAGCGCAAAGCCAAGCTGATGAAAAATAACGGATTATGGAATGAAGCGAAGCCCCCAACAATCAGGGGACAAGGGGCGCTGGTGCACTGGGAGGGCGGGCTTCCAGCCCGCCAGAAATATATTTAAGCGGGCTGGAAGCCCGCCCTCCCAGTGCACCAGCGCCTCTTATCCCAGTATTTGTTATTTGGGGCTTCGCTTCATTCCATAATCCGCTACTTTATAGGGGTGTTCTATAAATTAGGCCGAGCTGGATGCCGGAATAAATGAGTTCACTCATGGAGCGTTCTTTAAAACCTAATTTATAGAACGCCCCTTTAATGATTCGTTCCTGATTATGGCAGCTTAATGTTTAGAGCAAAACTTCTCCGCCGAAGAAGTAGTACTGCCATGCCTGTAGAAGATATCTGAAACTCCAGTTTCAGTACTACTGAAACTCCAGTTTCAGATATCTGCTACAGAAAAAGAGACTGGCTGCTATCCCGGGGGCTAACGATTAAGCCCTTTCTGTAAGCGCATTGAACGGCTCAAGCCGAAATCCCGGTGCATGATTTTTGGATAAATGTGTGAATGCAAGCGTTCAAGGCACGCCCCGAAGGGGCAATGAGCGCTTAGCCAAATAAAACTTAGGAGCAATGAGGCGTGCCTTGAACGCTTCAGAATCCCGAGGCCTTTGGGCGTTATGCGCTTAGCCCAGGGTATCGCCCTGGGTAGAACAAGGCGATGAAGTGCGCCCTGC
>JBJEAF010000190.1:0-2362 GCA_051868755.1 Alloprevotella sp. | reverse complement strand
TTTGCTCTCACTTGCACTATCTTTGCAGCGCCAGGCGAAGAGGTTACAAGTTTTTATTGACTTATAGGCCCCTGAAACCTGCTAACTAAACTCATTTATTATGTTCAAACAAACTACTAAGAAGAAGGTGCTGACCTTCCACCAGTTCAGCCGCAAGAGCTGGAGCCTGTTCAGCTGCCTGCATCGGGAAGTGCGCATCGGCGTGCTCGGTGCCGCCACACTGGCCTGCGCCGCACCGCGTCTGGCTGTCGCCTCAACGGCTGTATGGCTGCCTGCCGATGAACTGGCTGACATGGAGGCTGCTGCTGACACGCTGGAACTGGGCGAAGCACAAGCGGCTGCCACACGTGCACCGTTGGCAGCACAGGTGGCTGCACGACAGGTCACCACTTTCAGCCGAGCCGACCTCGAAGCGGCGGGCATTACCTGCATCAACGATGTGCTCAAACTCTCTGCGGCAACTGATGTCCGACAACGCGGAGGGTTTGGTGTTCAAACGGACATCAGCATCGACGGCGGAACTTTTGACCAAATTTCTCTGTTACTAAACGGCGTTCCGTTAGTCAATCCTCAAACCGGCCACAACGCGGCCGACTTTCCCATCAACCTTTCTGACATTGAACGCATCGAGATTCTCGAAGGTGCGGCCTCGCGTGTTATGGGCAGCCAGGCTTTCAGCGGTGCTGTCAATATCGTAACACGCAGCACTGCCGAACCCAGTTCGCCCTTGGAAGTGCGGCTCGAAGGCGGCTCCTACGGCACCCTGCGCAGCGAAGCCCGCACTGCCTGGCAATGGGGCCGGGGCTGGAACGCATCGGCCAGCGGCAGCTACGGACGTAGCGACGGCGGCACACGCAACAGTGCCATGGAGGGCGGCAAGGGCTATGCCCACCTGGGCTATCAGGCTGACGACCTCGCCTTTGACCTCCAAGCCGGTATCACGGCCAACGACTTCGGGGCCAACACCTTCTACTCGGCTGCCTATCCCAACCAATGGGAATCGACCCGGCGCTACCTCGTCGCGGCCCGCGCCGAGACGAAAGGCAGGCTGCACCTCGCGCCCCAGCTGTCGTGGGTACGAAGCCTCGACCACTTCCAGCTCATCCGCCACAGTGAAACGGGCGAGAACTTTCACCGGGGCGACGTGTTCACGGCCTCGCTGAATGCCTACACGGACTGGGCGTTGGGCCGCACCGCCGTAGGGGCTGAGCTGCGCGAAGAGGTGATTTACAGCACAAACCTGGGCCGCGAACTCAGCGAAGACCAATGGGTCGGCATCGGGGGACAGCCCGGCCGCTTCTATAACCGGCGCGATGACCGCACGAACCTGTCGTACTTTCTCGAACACAACGTGGTGTGGCGGCAGTTCACGCTGTCGGCTGGCGTAATGGCCGAGCGCAACAATGCCGTTGACGACAAGTTCCGTCTTTATCCCGGCGTGGACCTGAGCTTCCGTCCGGCACGGCAGTGGAAGCTGTTCGCCTCATTCGAACAGTCGCTGCGCCTGCCCTCGTTTACTGACCTGTGGTACAAGAGTCCCACACAGGAGGGCAACATCGGACTGCGTCCCGAGGAATGCAGCGCCTTCCGCATCGGAGCCGACTTCGTGCATCCCGTAGTCACGCTGCACCTCAAGGCCCACTACAAGCGGGGCACGAACATGATTGACTGGGTGATGTATACACCCGACGACATCTACCATGCCACCAGCTTCTCGCTCGACAGCTACGGTGCGGGATTCGATGCCGCTTTCAGGCTCGACAACTGGCTGGGCAAACGGCAGCCACTACAACAACTCAACCTCTCGTATGCCTGGTTGGGACAACACCGCCGCAAGGGAGAGGACTACTTCAAGTCGAACTACGCGCTGGAGTACCTGCGCCACAAGTTCGTGGCACGCCTGCGCCACCGCATCGTCTCGCGGCTCACGGCGGAATGGTCGCTGCGCGTGCAGCAACGCGAAGGCTCCTATTTGGTATACGAAAACCTGAAGCCTACGGCCGAGACACGGCCCTACGGCACGCACGCCCTGCTCGACCTGCATCTGGCCTGGACGGCTCCGCACTACACGCTCTATGCCGACCTTACCAACCTCACCTCGCACCGCTACTTTGACCTGGCCAACGTGCCCCAGCCGCGATTCATGGCTATGGCGGGCGTGAAGGTTCGGATGTAGTTGGGAGTTTAAAGCAGTGGATTATGGAATGAAGCAATAAGGCGGGCTAACGCCCGCCCTCATTCTATAAGGCGGGCTGGAAGCCCGCCCTCCCAGTCCGAGCGCTTCAAGCTGGCGGTTGTCAAGCCAATTTGAAGCGACGGTGCACTGGGAGGGCGTGGCTTCCAGCCCGCCCGTTGTCAAGCC
>JBJEAF010000189.1:0-9242 GCA_051868755.1 Alloprevotella sp. | reverse complement strand
ATTATGAAGCGTTCAAGGCACGCCCCGAAGGGGCAACGAGCGCATAGCCCAGGGCGATGCCCTGGGCTATGCGCTCGTTGCCCCTTCGGGGCGTGCATTAAACGCCTCATTGCTCCTAAGTTTTATTTGGCTAAGCGCTCATTGCCCCTTCGGGGCGTGCCTTGAACGCTTGCATTCACACATTTATCCAAAAATCATGCACCGGGATTTCGGCTTGAGCCGTTATGAGAGATAAGGTTATGAGGTTATAAAATTACTTTTGGAGCGAACGAAACCTCTATCGCTCAATGAGTAACATTATAACCTCATAACCTTATCTCTCATAACCTAAAAAGCGACCACACAGCCTCAGCGGGCAGCCACTCGGTCAATCACCTCATCGATAGTCAGGCTGCACTGTTCGCCTGAGTTCATGTCCTTCAGTGCCACGCGGCCTTCGGCCATCTCTGATTCACCCACCAAGGCGACGTAAGGCACGTGGTGTGCGTTGGCATAGGCCATCTGCTTCTTCATTTTCACAGCATCTGGATACACTTCGGTGGCAATGCCTGCCTGGCGGGCCGTTGCGGCCAATTGCAGACAATGGGCGGCTTCTGCAGCTCCGAAATTGATGAACAGCAGCTGCACACCCGACTCGGTGGCGGCAGGGTAAAGGTTGAGCTGGTTCAGCACGTCGTAGATGCGGTCAGCACCAAACGAAATGCCTACGCCGCTGAGACCCGGCATACCGAATATGCCTGTCAGGTTGTCGTAGCGCCCGCCGCCTGTGATGGAACCGATCTGCACATCAAGTGCCTTGACCTCAAAGATGCAGCCCGTGTAGTAGTTGAGTCCGCGGGCCAGGGTGAGGTCCAGCTCCACCTCGTTGTGAAGGTTGCTGTGTTGCAACGTTTGCAGCACAAAGGTCACTTCTTCGACACCCTTCAGACCCGTGGGGCTGTCGGCCAAAGCCTGATGCATGGTGTCGAGCTTTTCGCTGTTCGACCCGGACAGGGCAATGATGGGCTGCAACTTCTGCACCGCCTCATCGGAAAGTCCCACGGCGCGCAGTTCTTCGTTTACCTTCTCCAGTCCAATCTTGTCGAGCTTGTCGATAGCTACAGTGATGTCGACAATCTTGTCGGCCTCGCCAATCATTTCGGCGATGCCCGTCAGGATTTTGCGGTTGTTGATCTTGATGCACACCCGGATGCCGAAGCGCGTGAACACCTCATCGACAATCTGCATCAGTTCCACCTCGTTGAGCAGGGAGTCAGAGCCTACCACATCGGCATCGCACTGGTAAAATTCGCGGTAGCGTCCCTTTTGCGGACGGTCTGCGCGCCATACAGGCTGGATTTGGTAGCGCTTGAAGGGCATCTGCAGCTCATCGCGGTGCTGCACCACATAGCGTGCAAAGGGCACGGTGAGGTCGTAGCGCAGTCCTTTCTCGCAGAAGCGTGCCGCCAGCTGGGCAGCATTCTTTTCAGTGTATTCATCAGCCGACACTTCACGGTTGAAGTCGCCTGAGTTCAGAATCTTGAAGAGCAGCTTGTCGCCCTCTTCGCCATATTTTCCCATCAGGGTAGACAGGTTTTCCATGGCAGGCGTTTCGATTTGTCTGAAGCCATAGAGCGAGTAGACCTGACGGATGGTGTCGAATATGTAGTTGCGGCGTGCCATTTCTACGGCACCGAAGTCGCGTGTTCCCTTGGGTATGCTGGGTTTCTGGGCCATGTGTGTATTGTGTTGATATGCTTGGTTTGTAGGAGGCGCAAAGGTACGGTTTTCTTTGCAATACGGTGCGCGCGGCGAAAAATTTTGCTGCGGCTCAGTCGAACGGCGGCAGGGTGATTTGGTTGAACTGGGCTACGGGCGAAGGCGTGTGTTGCTCCTTGATGATTTGTTTGAGTTCTTTTACCTTTTCAGGATATTGGGCGGCTACATCGTGGTCTTCGTGCACGTCGGCCGACAGGTTGTAGAGTTCGCAGCGGCCTTTCTTGACTAACAGTTTCCAGTCTCCCTTTCGCACGGCGAGCTGGTCGGTTTCGTGAAATTCCCAATATAGGAAATCGTGGTGTTGCTGCTGCTCGTCGTGACCTAACAGCGTGGGGGCGAAAGACAGTCCGTCGAAGTAGTCCGGCTCGCCCAGCCCGGCATTGCGGTAACGCCCTACATAGTCATCGACACCGATGAGGTCGCAAAAGGTGGGCATGATGTCGTAGAAGATAATCTGTTGGTCGTTCACGCTGCCCGCCTTCACTTTGCCCGGCCAGCGCACAATGAAGGGCACGCGGATGCCGCCTTCGTGACAGGAACGCTTGATGCCTTTCAGCTTGCCATCGCGTCCGAAGAAGGTAGGGTCTGCACCGCCTTCCTCGTGAGGGCCGTTGTCAGAAGAGAAGATGACCAATGTATTCTCAGCCAGGCCTTTCTCTGCGAGCTTGGCCATGATTTCACCCACATAGGCATCCAGCCGGGTGATCATGGCTGCGAACTGGGCATGTACGTGCTTTGTGGCGTGGTAACGCCCCACGCCGGCAAAGTCCTTGTCATTACAGAACTTTCCCTCGTAGGTTTGCAGGATGGAGTCGTTGGGCTGATAGAGTTCGGCGTGCGGCAGGGTGTAGGTAAACAAGCCGTAGAAGGGGCGGTCAGCCGACTGCTGGTCGAGCCATTCGAGGGCCTCGCGGTGGATGAGGTCGGCCGAGTACTGCGTGCGTTTGCGGTAGTCTTCGGCTGTAGCCCCGTCGGGGTGGCAGGTGTTTTCGGTCAGTTCGATGCGTATGGTCAGTGAGTCGCCGCGACGCGTACTGTAGCGGTTGAGGAAGTTGGGATAGTACTTGTGGGCCATATACTGGCACACGTAGCCGTAGTATTCGTCGATGCCGCGCTTGTCGGGCGTAGAGCGCGAACCCTCATAGCCTCCGGCCCACTTGCCGAACATCCCCGTCGTGTAGCCGTTGTCCTTCATGATTTCGGGCAGTATGCGGTGTTCGGTCGTGTAGGGTTCCTGGCCTGTGACGCGGTATTCGGTACACACGCCATACTGCACACTGCGGTCTGTCCAGTATTCTTTATTGCCCCTCACGTGGGTATGTCCGGTGTGTTGCCCTGTCATGAGCGTGGCACGCGAAGGGGCTGATACGGGACTGCCGGCGTATGCCTGCGTAAAGCGCATGCCTTCGGCAGCCATGCGGTCGAGGTTGGGCGTGGCGATGTAGGGCTGTCCGTAGCAGCCGAGGTCGCCATATCCCATGTCGTCGCAGAGGATGAAGAGGATGTTGGGCTTGGCTGCCTGCTGTGCGAGAGCGGTAAGGGTGAGGCCCGCCATACTGCTAAGGCAGAGGGCGCGCGTGATAGGCTGTTTGTTCATGGCATAGTGGTTTTGGAAGGTTCTACTCTCCCCAGTCGGCGCGGTCGAGGTTGCGGTAGCCCACTGCTTCCTTCACGTGCTTGGCCTGAATGTCAGGCGAAGCTTCCAGGTCGGCAATGGTACGGCTCACCTTCAGTATGCGGTCGTAGGCACGGGCCGAAAGGTTCATGCGGTTCATGGCACGGGTGAGGACCCGACTGGCTTCTTCGTCGAGCCGGGCATATTGCTCAAGCAGGGCGCGGGTCATCTGTGCATTGCAGTGTATGCCCTTCAGCTGCCTGTATCGCTCGGTTTGCAGTTCGCGGGCAGCAATGACGCGCTGCCGGATCTGCTCGCTGCTTTCTCCTGCCGGCATGTGTGCCAGGTCATTGACCGAGACTGGGGTCACTTCGACCTGAATGTCGATGCGGTCCATGAGCGGGCCGGATATGCGGTTCATGTACTTGTGTATCTGGCCGGGGGAACACTGGCAGGTATGGGTGGGATGGTTATAGTAGCCGCAGGGACAGGGGTTCATGGAGGCTACCAACATGAAGGAACTGGGAAGGGTGGCCGAATACTTGGAACGCGAAATGGTGATTTCGCGGTCTTCGAGCGGCTGGCGCAGCGTTTCGAGGGCACTGCGCGAAAACTCGGGGAGCTCATCGAGAAAGAGCACACCGTTGTGTGCCAAGGATATTTCGCCGGGCTTGAACACCGCACCGCCGCCGATAAGTGCCACATCACTGATGGTATGATGCGGCGAGCGGAAGGGCCGCTGGGCGATGAGAGAGGTCTGCGCCTGCAAACTGCCGGCAATGGAATGAATCTGGGTGGTTTCGAGACTTTCCGACAAGGTGAGCTGCGGCAGAATGGAAGGCAGGCGCTTGGCCATCATGCTTTTGCCGCAACCTGGCGAACCAATCAGGATGATGTTGTGCCCGCCAGCCGCTGCCACCTCGAAAGCACGCTTCACCGTTTCCTGCCCCTTTACATCCTTGAAGTCAAAGGGACACTGCGTCTGGGCGGCAAAGAACTCGGCCCGGGTGTCCACTTCTGTTGGTTGTAGGGCGGGCTGGCCGTTCAGGAAGTCTACCACCTGCTTGAGGCTGTCGGCTCCATACACCTTTATCTTGTTTACCACAGCTGCCTCGCGCACATTGGCCTTGGGCACAATGAGGTGCTCGAAGCCTTCTGCCCTGGCCTTGATGGCTATGGGCAATGCGCCCTTGACGGGACGGATGGTACCGTCGAAGCCCAGTTCTCCCAGCAGCACAGTCTTTTCGAGCATCGGGAGTTTGATCTGTTCGAGGGAAGCCAGCATTCCTATGGCTAACGGAAGGTCGTAGCCCGAACCTTCCTTGCGCACGTCGGCCGGCGCAAAGTTCACTTTGTAGGCTATGCGAGGCGGAAGTGACAAGGAAAGGGTAGACAGTGCTGTCTCGACACGCATACGGCTTTCGCGCACGGCATTGTCGGGCAGGCCCACCATGATGAAGGACTGGCCTAATTCATGGGGCTTTTGTTGGCGTGAACTGACTTCGATGAAGACCATCAAGGGGGTCAGCCCGTTGAGCGCGGCAGTGTTGACTTGGACTATCATGGCAGCGCGCGGATTAGAGTTTGAGGTCATCTACCTTCGTCACATCACGCTGCACGATAGTGCCTTCGGCATCGACCAACATGCACGAGGGGACGTAGTGAAGGCCGAGTTTCTGCACCAAGGGGGACTCGAAGGCCTTGCGGTCGCACACGATGGGATAGTTCACCGAGTCGGTCTTCAACCTGTTGCGCAACACTTCGCGGTCCACGTCCATCGACACAATGAGGCATTCACAGGGGGACTGGGCTGACTTGATCTTGGTGCGCAACTGGCGCACGAAGGTCTGGCTTTCGCCTTGCCACAGCCCCACACAGGCTATGACCCAGCGCTTGCCTTTGTTCTGCTTCGAGTCGAAAGTAGTTCCTTGCAGGGTTTCGGCGGTGAAATCAGGCAATTTACGTCCCACGCCGTTTTCGAATATCGGACGATAGAACTGGTTGAGGTAGGTCACGGCCTTGCTTTTGGGCTGTGCCTTCTGCAACACGTCGAGCAGTTGCAGGGCGGTTTGCACGTCGGGTGACTTCTGCGAGGCAAAGTAACGCTTGAAAACGGCCACCGCTGCCAAGGTCTTCGGATGGCTGCGTACAAACTGCGCAGCAGCCATGGTGCGGTTGTTTTCGGGTACAGCGGCATTGGCTAAGCGGAAGTCTGAAAGCAGTTCGTTCTCAGCTGAACCCGACACTTTCGACTCACCTATCTTGGCGGCATCGCCGCGCATCTCGATGGTTTTGCCGGGTTCGGCCACCACATACGACTGGGTAAAGTTGGGATAGAGCAGGGTGAGCAGCACGGGTTCTTCGAGCTTGCGCTCATACACGAACCTGCCGTCCTCGATGCGCACCGTATCGACACCGTCGAAGCTGCCGTCTTCGCTGTACACGTAGAACTCGGCATTGGTGATGTTGTCTAATTTTCCCTCAAAACGCACACGGTCCTTGCCCGGACCGCAAGATACTGCCAGGACGAGCCATGGCAACAGCAAGCAAACAACGAGATGATTTCGCATAATATAATGGTTAGTCACATAAAACAGGCCTTAGCGCCCTACGGCGAATAGTCTCCCACTCCTTTATATATATAGGAAAACCTAAAGCTGCCGGACCACCGTTCCCCGCAGTTCAGCTGCGGGGAAGCAACAGTCTCGCGCAATGAGACAGCAGGAACACCACCGTTCCCCGCAGTTCAGCTGCGGGGAGCTTGCAGCACAGGGCGACAGGCCCGGACAAAGCATAAAGGAGGATGAAGAAAACCCAAGGCTTTCTGCATCCTCCTTCAGCGACACATGTTGCACAGATAGCGGGCAAAAACCCAAGCGGGCCTTATCCGGCCATCTGGGCAGACAGGTTAATTAGAAAAGATTCTTGAACGAAGCGTCGTTGAACAACGAAGCAAATTCCAAATCCTGCTGAGCGCGTGCCTTCAAGGTAGCATCCTGGGCAAAAGCCTCCTTCAGGTTCGAAACCACGGCAGCCTTCTGGTTGGTGCGGGCAGCGACAATGGCCTTGATGTAGCTTGTCAGGGCATCAGGGTTCTTCACGTTGGCCAGCGTAGTAGCAGCACTGCTGTAGTCCTTGGCCAGCACCTGTGCCAATGCAGCAGAGTTGGTCTGTACGCCCTTCAGGCTCTGTGCAGCCTGTGCATAGTTGCCAGTTGCAACCTGCAGAGTACCCACCAGTTCGTTGTAGTTCTGGGCTGCCGAAGCCTTGGCCAGATAGTTCTGGGCTGCTTCTACGTTGCCTTCGGCCAGTGCGACCAAAGCCTGGTTGGCATTCACCTCAGCGGCATCAGCCTTGATAGAGGCAGCCTTCTGCAGGTAGCTCTTGGCAGCTGCCAAGTCACCCTGCTGGTAAGCCAGTGTAGCCAGGTTGTTGTAGGCACGGTAGTCGCCGGCATACAGCTTGGCGGCAGTAGCATAAATATCCTTCTGCTCAGCAGCGTTGTTGGTGAGCGTGGCGGCATAGAGGATTTCCTCAACCGACAGCTGCGAAGCGTCGCTCTTGAACTGTTCCTTGATTTCAGCATCCGAACGACCAATCAAGTTGTAGTTGATGGTGAGGCGTGCACGACGCAGTTCGGGAAGAATTTCGGTAGCGAGTTCCTGGAAGCCGGCCGAGAGGCTGCGGATTTGGCGTTCACGTTCTTCGGGATCGGGATACATGGAGAGCACACGCAGAATCACATCCTTGTCCTGAATGTTCGAAGCCTTGACGAGTTCCTGGAAGCCGTCCCAGTCCTCAGCGGTGTACTTCGTGTCAACCTCAGCATCGAGGTTCACGTTCTTGAGCTGCTTGCTCACATAGGCGCTCGAAGTGTTCTGACGCTTCTCGGCCAGTGCGGTGTTGAAGCTGAGCGAACCTTCGGGCGAAGCGTAAGCCGACACCTCGATGTTCTCAAGCATCAGGCCCTTCTGGTCAGCCTTGATAGCACGCAGCGTGGCCACGAAGTCCTGTACCGAAGTGCCCTTGAGTTCACTGCTGCGAATGTTGGCCTGGTTGATGAGGTACTTGATTTGTGCCTGCTTGGTCTGCTTGATAACCTGCTGGTAAGCATCGGGAGCTACAGCCACATTGGTTGAGCCTACCGTCTGCTGCAACAGCTGCGAAGTGGCCAGCACACCGTCGGCTACCTTCACTGCGGGCACATTGACCGACTTCTTGCCCACCTTGGCATCGAAAGTCAGATACAGTTCGCTCTTCTGCATAGCGGGCACATAAGCGAAGCTGTTCTTCATTGTGTAGTTTCCGCCCAGCTTGTAGGAAATCTCCTGATCATTGCCCTGCACTTTTTCACCCTGGAAGGTAGCGCTCTGTCCTACGCTTTTGCCGCCGGCATAGCGGATCTCGGGCACAACCGTCACCACAGCCTTCTTCTTCATGTACTTTTCAGGGAAGCGGCCGTTGATGGTTACAGGCACCTGGCCAGCCACAGCCTCCATGGGCGAAGGTGTCACGGTGAAGTTGTCGGCCGACAGTTCACCCAACTTGCTGCAAGAGGTCAGCACCAGCGCGCTGCCCATTGCCAAAGAAAAAAAGACTTTACTTTGCATTGATACTAATATGTTTAGTTGTTGATACTCTGCTGAATGGCTCTTCCGCACCATTACGCGTGCAAAGATAGTGCAAGGGAATCAGCGGACAAAAGAAAAAACGAAGTTTTACCTTTACGCTTGACTCAAGTCAAGCCTTTCCAAACATTCATTAACTGCCATCAAGACATGTCACGCCTCCTGCCGACTTTCTTTTGATATATGTCTTTTGCTGTACCAAACGCAAAATCACGCGTGTTCACCGAGTTTTTTACACCATTTGCCGCCCAGCAGGCAGTAAAGGCCGACGGCCACAAAGGGCAGGCTGAGCAGCTGTCCCTGATCAAGTCCGATGGTCTGCTGCATAGCCACCTCCCAAGGTTCCTGCACTTCCTTGAAGAACTCCACAATCACTCTGAACGCGAAGATGCTGGTCAGGCAATAGCCGAAGAAAAAGCCCTGTCCCACCCGCTGCTCGTATTTCTTGTACAGCCACAGGCCCACCACGAAGAACAGAAAGTAGGCTATTGCCTCATAGAGCTGTCCGGGGTGGCGGGGCAAAGTGTCGCCGTTGTGAACAAACACGAAGCCGTAGTCCGACCCCGTGAACTTGCCCACTATTTCAGAGTTCATCAGGTTGCCCAGACGGATAAAGCAGGCAGCGATAGGGGTTGCCACAGCGATATCGTCGAGCACGCGCATCAGGTTGACCTTATATTTGCGCACATAGAGCCACAGGGCTGTTATCAGTCCTATGGTACCGCCGTGCGAAGCCAGCCCCGCATATCCCGTAAACTTCCAGTCTCCATCAGGCATTTGGCGCAAAGGAAGCACCATTTCGAGCGGATGCGACAGGAAGTAGCCCGGCTCATAGAACAGGCAGTGGCCCAAGCGGGCACCTACCAGAATGCCTACAAAGCAATAGAGGAATAACGAGTCAAACTTTTCGGCCGGAATACGCTGACGCTGATAGAGCTTCAGCACGACTATATAGGCCAGAGCCAGACCTATGCACCAGCACAGGCCGTACCAGCGCACACCGAAAGAGCCTATCGAAAAGGCCACCTCTGAAGGATTCCAAACTACCATGGTTATAAAAAGTTTAAAGTTTCAGGTTTCAGGTTTCAGGTTTCAGGTTTCAAGTTTCAGGTTTCAGAAGGTTTCAGGGGGTTCCAGGAAGTTTCAGGTTTCAGAGGGAGGGGGGGGCAGGTGGTTTCAAAGAGGATTTCAACTTTGAACCCTAAAAATAGAACCTTCTGGAACCTGGAACCTTCTGGAAC
>JBJEAF010000188.1:4463-9258 GCA_051868755.1 Alloprevotella sp. | reverse complement strand
TCTACAGAGAGCCATAGAAGTCTATAGAGAGTTATAGCCAACCACTGCGGGCCTCCCTCCAATCAAACAGCTTATGTCAGATAGCAATCATCCTTCCCATGCGGCGGGTCCGGCTGCGCCGCCGCCCTTTGCGATGCCCATGTACCGCGACTTCGTGCCGCGGGCCGTGCGTCCTTGGCTCTATGTGCTGTTGGCCTTCTGCTTCCAGCTGTCGGGCTGCGTCTATATGGGAGCCATGAACAACCAGATCGGCGAGCGGTGCTGGATGCGCGAGGACGTGCTCATGTGTCTCTATTGCACCCTCATTGGCATGGCCATCTATTTCCCCGTGCTCTTCCGCATGAAGTTCCATTTCAGCAACAAGTTCCTGCTCTGCTCCGCCGCCTTGGTGGTGATAGCCTGTAACCTGCTGACGCTGCTGCCTCTGCCCCTGCCCGTGGTGTGGGCCGTGTGCATCGTGTGCGGCATGGCCAAGATACAGGGCACTTTTGAGTGCATGTCGAACATCCAGCTGTGGATGACGCCGCAGCGCGACTTCGCCGTGTTCTTCCCCTTGCTCCACATCGTGCTGCTCACGTCGATGGAGGTGAGTGCCTTTCTGGCTGCCGAGTGGGCCTTCGCGGCACATTGGTCGCTCATGCACTGGTTTGTGTGCGGCCTCATGCTGTTGGTGCTGGCCGTGCAGGTGACGCTCACCCGTCCGTTCCATGCCATGCCCCAGCGCATTCCCCTCAAGGGCATCGACTGGTTCGGCTGCCTGTTGTGGATTGCCCTTTGCGTGCAGGTGACCTACGTGCTCAACTACGGCGACTGGCTCGACTGGTGGCATTCGCCGCGCATCCGCCTGCTGTGCGGCACTTCGCTGCTCACGCTCGCCGTGTGTCTCCAACGCATGTGGAATCATCCGCAGCCCTATCTGGAGCCGGCCATCTGGGGCTACCGCCACATGGTGCCCATTGTGCTGCTCATCGGTGTGGTCGAGGCCCTCTTCTCGTGTGAGCACGTGCTGGAGATGGTGTGTTACGAGGAGGTGATGCACTATGCCGACCACGTCTACGAACGCCTCAACCAGTGGTCACTGCCCGGCATCTGGGCCGGCTGTCTCTTTGCCCTGGGCTGGCTCAAGGTCATGCAGTGGAACGTATACAAGCTCATCGCCGTGGGCCTGTGCGTGTTCACCGTCTATGCAGCGGGCTTCTACCTGCTCATCGACACCTCGCAGGGCATCGAGGCATTCCGCCTGCCGCTCATCTGCCGCGGCTTCTCGTATGCCGTGCTGTGCATCGCCTTCATGCGCGCCTTACACGCCATCATGTCCTTCCAGCACTTCTTCCAGGCACTCTGCATATTCAACATGCTCCACATGTTTGTGGGCGGCCTCATCGGTGCGGCCCTTCATGCCCGCGGGCTGAACTATTACGTCGGCGACGGCTTTGCCCGCTATTCGGGCTGGCTCAGCGACGTGCTCCTGTCACGCCAACCCTTCGACTTTGCCGGCTTCATGGACGGCTTTGTGGAGCAGATGCTCGCCAAGAGCGTGAAGACGCTCTACGGCTGGACACTCTATGCCGCCCTGTTCTTCGCCCTCCTCATGTTGTTGTGGGACATTCCCGGCGTGCGCCGACGGGTGAAGTACATGCAGACCTGGCCGCGTGTCGGCCTGCAGGTAATGGGTGCTTTCAGGCGGCAGCAGCGGCTGCGCCGCATCAGACACCAGCGGGCGGAGGCACAGGGGCTTAGCCGATAAGGTTTTACTTCGGAGTAACCCTCAAACAAAAGTGACCCCGACAGCCAGCACAAGGCTACTGCCGGGGTCTTCGGAACCAAACGGAAGTACGGCACGCGGGGTGTCGTGCTTCCTTTTTGCTATGTTACTTCACCAGAATCTTCTTGCCGCCAATGATGTAGAGGCCGGCAGGCAGACCTTGGGTGGCCTTTGAGGCACTCACGCTGCGACGTACGAGCGTGCCGCCCATTGTGTAGACATCGACTGTGCGGGGCAGGATGACCGTGTGGACGGGGTCGATGCCGTCAATCACTACTTCGCCCAGGCTCAGCAGGGCATCGGCGGAGGCAGCATCCACTTCGGGCAGTGCCATGTGGGCATTGCTGATGTAGCCGCTGTTCTCGCCAATCACCGTGTTCTTGCCCGAAGCCATCACGAAACCTTCGTCGAGGTAAGCGTGGCCTACACCGATGGTGTCGGGCTGGCAAACGGTACCTACCAGACCCATGACAGACTGCGGTTCAAGACCGTAGAGCGGGCTGCCGCCCATCGACAGGTCTAAGCCCTCGTCGCCATAGTAGATGTTGAACGAGGCAACACCGTTGAGCTCCAGCTCATCGTTGGCCTGGAAGATGAAGGGCGTACCGCCAGGGACGGGGTCGTCATACTCGGCCAGAGCCAGCTCGTTGTCGGAAGTGATGCCCACCACCTGATACATGGTGCCGTCGTAGGCAAAGTCAACCGCCAAGGGCAGGGTCATGATCTGGAAGATGCCCGGTTTGGCTTCCCAGTAGGTATTGTAAGCATTGCTCAGGCTGGCAGCGTTCACTTCTTCAAAGCCCCACCAAGCGTTCTCGTCGGTCATGTCCTTCCAGCCTACTACATCGCCGGCAGCGTTGGCATTCATCTGATAGCCGTCGCCTGCATCGAGCATGAAGATGCCGGCCTGTGCCAGATAGACTGTGATTTCGGCGGGCTCGGTGCTTTGCAGGATCTTGCCTTCCTTCGGAGCGAGATACATGCCCGTGCCTACGTTGCGCAGCACGATGCGTCCGGCTTCAGCCTTCTCGATGAGCCACAGGTACTTCAGGTTGTCGGCAGCATCGACCGTGTCAATCAGCTCAGCTTCGATGTCCCCGAGGCTGGCACCGTCGGGACGGGTGAACCACACGGCATATTCAATGGCGTTGTTCTTCGAGTAAACCTGTGCGTTGTAGGAAACGAGCTGCTCGTTGTACGTCTTGGTCGAACGGCCGCGCAGTGTGTAGTACTTGCCGGCTTCGGGCAGACGGACAGAAGCCTGGAAGGTGGCCACGGCCTCGGCCAGCTTGTCGAGTGCGGCGTTCAGCACGTCCAGCTCCATGATAGGCTGCCAAGCGGCTTCGGCCTCGGCAATGGCAGCGGTCAGGGCCTCGTAAGCCTCGGTGGGATAGTAGCCCACTTCGTCGCCAGTGAGGTTGGCGGCACCGTCAGCCACGGCCTGTGCTTCGGCGATGGCTTCGGTCAGGCGGGTCGGGTCGGGCAGTTCGCTCAGGAACTGTTCGGTGATGGCCTTCAGGGCATCGATGGTTTCCTGCGTGGCCTTGCCTTCCTTCAGTTCGGCGAGGGCTGCGGCCAGCTGCTTCTCCAGTTCGGTGCGGGTGGCCTCAGCCACTACGTTGATGTTGGAGCTGTTCCAGTCGATTTCGGCGGGCCAAGCCTGCATTTCGCTCAGGTTGAAGTACTTGGTGCCTGTGCTGGTCGTCACATCCAGACGGATGTAGCGGTAAGGCTGGTCGAGCTGCAGGCCGACACGGCCAATGAAGTTGTCGTTCTCGTAAACGGTTTCACCGTCGGGGCTGTAGGAGGCGTGGGTGGTATATTTTACCTCGGCCGAGCCTTGCAGCTGCCAGTCGGCGTTCTCATAGCCGTCGGCCATGTCGTTGCAGGCATACACATCGACCGTGCTGGGGCAGTCGGGGAATACCCAGCCAGTATCCTTGGTGCGCTTGGCCATCTTCACCTCAATGTACTGCAGGGCCTCGGGAATTTCAAAGCCGATGAAGTGCTTGTCCTGCGTGCTGGTGGTTGACCATTCGGAGTGGTAGAAGGTGTCATACAGACCGTCGAGCAGTAAGTTGAAGTCGTTACCTTCGGTCGGTTCGGTGGCATTGGCGAAGAATTGGCTGGCATCGTTGATGAGCGCGTCTTCACCCGTGAAGGCCGTTTCGCCGTCTGCATCGCAGTTCGACTTGAGGCTGATGCCGCGCTTGTAGGCCGAGTTGGCCCGGTTGAAGGCGGCCTGCAGCGTTTCGTTCAGATAGGCCTGCCTGATTTGGTCGTTGATAGCCTCAATCTCGGCCTCATCGATACGCTCAAAACGGAAGCAGTTGCCCGGGTCGTTCTTGTCGTTCCAGTAGCCCACAGCCTTAACGGTGGTGTAGGTATTGTACAGCTTGTTGCTGGCACCGTAAGGATTGATGATGAACGAAGGCTGGTTGTAGCCGCCGTCAGCAGCAATCTGCATGCGGCCCTTGTCGCTGCCCAGAGTGGCCAGTTCGTTGGTTGCACCGCCCACGTTGAGCGAGGCAGCCTGAGCGGTCATATAGTCACCCGTCTTCAGGTTCTGCAGGTAGTACAGGTCGGTCGAGTCGGCAGCGGTCACGTGCCATACGAATCCAGTCGAAGCCAGGTCGAGCACTTCGGGAATTGTGGTGTTGTTGGCTGCAACATAACCCTGTCCGTCGGCCGTCTGTCCGGCATTCAGGTAGTAGTGTGGGTTACGGCTGTCGTGCAGGTAGTAGTAGCCGTCAGCCAGCGGGATACGGGCACCGTCGGCATGGAGAGCTTCATACATGGCTTGGATTCGCTCACACAGGGCTTCGGCCTCTTCGTCGGTGCAGTTGCCGCTGTTGATCGCATCGTTCACTTCCGATTCGAGCATCTGGGCACTTTCGACCAGTTCGGCGCGGTAATAGCCGGGGGCGGTGCCGCCGGGATAGTCCATCATGCCGTTGGGGAAGTAGTAGTCGAAGTATGATTCAACCAAGTCCAGACCGCTGAGTTCGGCCGGCGTGTAGATGTTCCAGA
>JBJEAF010000188.1:0-4363 GCA_051868755.1 Alloprevotella sp. | reverse complement strand
GGCGACACCTTGGCGCGCATCAGCACGAAACCCGTCAGGCTCATGTCCTGCTTCTGGGGAGTGGCCAGTTCGCGGTCGTTCTCGGCATCTTCGTAGCCCAGCAGGCAGGTGAACTCGAAGGCTTCGGCTGGATTGTCGGTCAGCTCTTCGGGCACACCGTCGAAGTAGTAGTCATCGCCCTTGATGTCGTAGTCCTTGATGTACAGGCCCGACTCAGCCAGCTTCAGACGGTACACGGGATAGACGTCATCGACCGTCTTTCCCTCCACTTCTTCAAAGATTACCATGTTCGACTCGCCCACACCTTCGGTGATAGCCTGGTTTCCGTTGAAGAAACCGGCAGGGTGGTCGTCACTTGTTCCGGGCGAGTACATCAGTACCGGCTTGCCCACGATGTCATCCATGTCGTCGAGCAAGTTGCCCCGCACCCAGCGTTGCGCCTGGGCACTTCCTGCCCCGCATAGCAGCAAGAGCAGAAAAAGCAAACTACTTACTTTTTTCATGTAATAGATTTTAGAGTGAATAATAGAATGTTTTGTTGAGTTGTGTCTTCATGGAAAGGCCGTGATGTCCAAGGCCGTCACGTTGCTACGAGTACCCAACAACTGCCGCCTTGAAGGATGCAGCCAAGTGGGCAGCCTCGGTGGCTACGCGCTGGAGTGTTCGCTTCATGACGACAGGATGTGGCTCGGTAAACCGTCAGCTAAACGAAACAGACAGATAGGTGAGGCTGCGCCATTGGGGGGTGGCGGCCGGTGTTGCCCGGACCGCCTAACTTATCTAAACCATGTTGCTACTTTTACTATCTATGAAGATGGCGTCAGCCAGCACCCTCTATCTGATTTGCCTGACCGTGTTGTCGGGCGCGGTGCAAAAGTACGGCCATGGCTGCGTGGGGTGGTGCAGCCATGGCCTTGTAATTGTGAAATACTTGATTTGGGTCAAGTCTTTTGAAGAAATTCTGTGTTTTTTCGGCCTTTTGCGTGTGGCTCAAGGGCTCTTTTGCGCTGCGCCGTGCGGTTCTTTTTTACCTGTCCGTCGGAGAAGTAATACTAACTTTTCAGAGAAGATATACTGCATCGGCACTTGAAGTATATCTTCTACGGGCAAGTAAGTATATCTTCTTTTAAATAGCAGTATCACCTCGTGCTTCGGGCGGTCTGGAGCAGGCTTTGGCGCGCTTGGCGTTGCGGGGCTTGGGCGCGCAGTTCGTAGGTTTCGCCTTTGCGGGTATCGAACTGCCAGACACCGCCCTGTTCGCTCACCGTCACCCGGTGTCGTCCGCGCAGCACTTCAATGCGGCTGCCCGGCCAGGGATTCTGTACGCGGCAAGTGCCGCCCTGTGTGCTCTGGATGCGCAGGCTGTCGACGCGCTGGCCGTCGTAGTGGGCCGAAACGAGGAAGGCCCCCTTGGTGCGCAGCTGTCGGAACGAGGCCGGGGTGGCCGGCCAGCAGGGGAAGAGGTGGAGCACGCCTTCGACGCTCTGGAGCATCATGGAGTGGAGGGTTTCGACCATGGCCGTCTTCTCCAAACAGTGGTGGCCGTCGCGTATCAGGAAGTTCTGCTCGCCCCGGCGGCACAGCGTGCGGAGGTTGTCGAGCAGTATTTCGGGCGGGAAACCGATGCGCGCACCCATGACGAAGGCACTCAGGCCCAGCTCGTTCATCGTCTCGGTCAGACCGCGCTGAGACACGCCGTAGTAGTAGAGTGTCTGGCGCGCCGTCTGCAGCAGCGCAGTGTCGGAGTGCAGGTGGAGGGTTTCGCAGGGGTAGGCGCAGTGCAGCTGTATGACGTGGGCAGGCCAGTCCCAGCCCGCCTCGTTCTTGGCGAATACGGGCAGGCCCTCGTTGGGCGTGCGGGTAGGCTGTACCACGCGGTAGGCAGGCAGGTGATTCACGATGTCACGCCACAGTGCGCGGCGCGGCGCATCGACATCCAACACCTCGCTGTAGCGCAGCAGGAGGCGGAATACCTGTTCCACAAAGGCCAGGTCGGAGGGCGGGTTGAGGTCCCAGGAGCTTTCGTGCCCACCTGTGGTGATGCAGTAGCGGTAGCCGCCCTCGCAGCTTTCCTTTTGCAGATAATCTTCGTAGAAGTCGCCGCATTCGCGCAGGAAAGGGTAGGCCCGTCGGGCCAGGTAGTCGCGGTCTCCCGTATATTCATAGTACCAACTGAGCAGGGGCACGCAGAAGGGCGCGTCCATCGTCTGCTGCCAGTAACCGCCGTAGAAGGCACCGATGCCCAGCGCACTCACGGGGAAGAGCACGCCGCGGCACGACTTGCCTTGCAGCGACGGATGCACCTGTCCCATCTCCTCGCGGGCACGTCGCCGGCCCTCGGGCACCATGCGTTCCACGAAATCGACGAAGGGCAGTGCCAGTTCGGGACGGTTGGCTGAGAAGACGCTGTAGAAGCCGGCCTGGCTGTTGTAGTTGAGGTGTATGTCGCCGTGGTACATCATCTGGTCGTCCATGTTCCACACGCCATACATGCCGCCGCACGACGGAGCCTGGGGGCTGTAGGCCGAAGAGAGGAGATAGATGGACGAGAGGTATTGGCGGTTGAGCAGGCTGTCGTTGGTGTCGACATAAGAGCGTCGCCACATGTCGTTCCACCAGCTGTCGTGGTTCTGACGCTTGGCCCGCAGCCCCCGCAGGGTGAGCCGGGTGAGGGCATGGCGCGCCTCGGCCAGGCGGGCATCATCGCCTGTTCCGCCGCCCGAGATTTGCGTGGCCACACAGACCGTTTGGCCCGGCAGCAGCAGAAAGGTCGTGCGCACCTTGTCGCAGACCGTACTGTCGGCGGCCACACGGAGCGGTTCGGCCCCGAGGAGGCGGCTGCTCACGCCCACCTGCGAAATCCACCGTACGTCGCCGTCGGCCTTGGTGCGGCGGGCCAGCTGTGTCAGTCCGTCGTGCCAGGTTACTGTCGAGGCGTAGCGGTCTGAAGGCAGCGTGCGGGTTTCGGTCCATGCCGTGACGGGACGGGCCGAGAGGTTGCGCAGTTCGGTGACTAACAGATTCTCGTCCATGGTTAGCCACGTCACCATCTCTACAGGCTGCTCGGTGCCGGTGCGCATGACCAGTCGGGCTTCGAGCTGCTGCATTTCGTAGCGGAAGCCCTCGGCCTCACTGCCTTCGATGCCTATGGACACTTCGGCAGCGGGCAGTGCCGCAGCCCCCGTGCCGGCCCAGTCGCTCCATCCGTCGGTCACGAAGTCCACTTTAGAGAGTCTGAATGTCTGGCTGCGGCAGTCGGTGTAGGCCACCACGCCCACATCGCCGTTGCCCAGATAAGGGCCTTTCGGCGCGTCTTGGGTATGGACGGATTCGAAGGGGAAGGGAGCGGTCCACACGGCGGTGGCCAGCTCACGGTGGCGGTCGAAGTAGGCATCGTCGGCTGGAGAGGCCATGGCGCAGGCCGCCAAAGGGAGCAACAGGGCGGCCAGCTTGAAGGGGAGGGAGGGGAGGGTCATGGGAGTGTAGGGTATGGCATGAGCAGGAGTAGGAGAGATGAGGCTATGAAGTTCTCCGTTGGGCGACAAAGGCTTCTGTGCTGTCAATGGAAACAGGATTGCCATGCATCCCAAAAGCCGGGCACTGCCGTCGCCGCCTTGGGCAAGGAGCGTAGCAGTGCCCGGTCATCACATTATTCCTTAATCAACTTTGTCTTCCAATGTATTCGCTGGCTGCCCCAGTCGGCTTGGAGTTGCAGCATCGGGGCATCGGTGGTTCTCACCAGGAATGAGGCCACGCCGTCTTCGGTCAGCGTTGCGTTCGGCCCGGCAACAGTGCCACCGCTGAGGGCGCGCAGCACCACTTGCTGGCCGTTGGTGTGGCAGGGCACGCCGTGCTCGTCGGTGAGGGTGGCGTAGACGATGAGCAGGTCGTTCTGTGAGGCAGGAGCTCCGCTCTCGAAGTAGCTGAGCTGGAGCTTGCGGGGCTGGCCCGGCGTGCGGACTTCGGTGCGGGCCACTTGTCGGCCATCAGCGTCGTAGCCTACGGCCTCGACCGTGCCGGCTGCGAAGCGGATGCCCTTGAAGGTGAAGGGCGGGTAGGCCAGCTTGTCGCAGTTGCCGCCATTGGTTTGCGGCGTGTAGGCGGTCCATGCACCTTGGTCAGCCTTTTGGCGGGCCACTTCGGTGCCGTTCACGCGCAGGGCCACTTCGGCCACATTGCCCAGCACTACAATGGTGTCACCCGACTGTTCGTCCCAGCGAGAGGCAATGAACAGTTCGTGGGGCATGGCCCCTTCGGGCGTGAAGCTGCCCGGAGCCATCTGGCTGCGGTAATAGTAGAGGCTGTACTTGGGCAGGCGGTAGAGGTCGGCCACGCCGCTGTAGCAGATGTTGTCGCAGCAGCC
>JBJEAF010000187.1:0-2370 GCA_051868755.1 Alloprevotella sp. | reverse complement strand
GAAAAATCAGAAAAAGAATGAAGATTTTGTTGCGCGAAAAATAAAAATGGTATATTTGCCCCGAAAAGTGCAGGTGCGCCGTGTTCACCCGTCGTGAAGCGGCGCAGCGAAAGCCGGTTGGAGGCTCCGTCGCGCTTTTCCGCTGTCCCGCCGCAAAGGACAAACACTTAAATCGCTTTTTCAAGAAAAACCATCTATTGTTTCACTTTTACTAAATCTTTTACGCAAATGAAAAGGTTCTACAATCTCCTTTCATTGTTCCTGCTCTCGATAGTAGGAATTACCAGTGCGGTTGCGCAGGATTACAAGAAGGGCACCCTGCTCGAAACGACCGATGAAGTCGTAGGCCAGCAGGTTCTGCTGTATGCCCCGGGTACATCCTCCGACCACCCCGCTGGTTTCATGAATGGTACGAACGCGCTGTGCCAAATCGTCAGCGACTCGTGCATTTATGTGTTTGAAGCTGTTGGCCGTCAGGTAGACGGCTACGACCTCTACCGCCTGAAGCAGGTAGGTAGCGGCAAGTATGTGAAGGATGCCGACGGCCAGGAAGAAGACGCTTTCGAGCTGACTGACGAAGTGAGCGAAGCCTTCGAAATGACCGTGCTTCCCTATGTAGACATCACGGACACCGACGAACGTTGCGGACGTAACACCGCCAGCAGCCAGAAGCAGGACCTCAGCAATCCGGGCTTCGTGCTTTGCCGTGGCGAGATGGCTGCTGAAGCTTTTGAGGATGCTCCCAACGATGGTTACATCTACATCGGTTCGGTACACTCTCCCTTCATCTCTCCCTATTCCGACACCAACATGTGGGAAATCTGGACGGTAGAGAACACCAAGGGTCTGGAGAAGCTGAACAACTATCTCGACATGTACTTCCCCTCACCCGACCTCTCCTTCGACTTCCCCGCAGGTAACTCTCCCGGCTTCTATCAGGCCGAAGTTGTGGCTGAGGCTCAGGTACTGGTTGACAAGGCCAACGACGTGTCCAACGGTGACATCACCATGTCAGACGCTGAAATCGATGAGCTTTGCGCCCAGCTGAAGGCCGCTTACGAAAAGCTGCAGGAATCGAGAATCCCGCTTGGCGCAGGCTACTACTTCATCTATAACGTAGCTGGCCGCTATCTCTATGGTGCTGACCAGGGTGACACTTCTTTCCTCTATTCTAATGCTGCCCGCACTTATGAGATTCCCGAAACCCTCACGGCCGACGACGTGAAGTACATCTGGAAGCTGACTCCTGCCGAAGAAGGCGAGAACGCTTACCTCGTGGAGAACGTGTTGAAGGGCTTGGTAATCAGCGGACAGGAAGCCAGCTGCTCGGGCACCGACAACGGCATGGGCTTCACGCTGGCCAAGTCTGGTTCGGTAATCATCACATGCGATGGTGAAAACGATCCTCCTTCGTTCATCTTCTCTACCACCGCTTCTACAAAGAACGGCATGAAGCAGTTCCACGCCAAGTTCAACAACAACCCCGTTATGGCATGGAACTCCAATGGCTCAGAAAACAACTGTATGCACTTCGTGACCGTTACTGAAGAAGAGTTCAACGCTGTTATCGAGCAGGCCATGCAGCAGCAGCGCAACGAGAAGCTGTCTTCCGTTTACAGCAAGGTCATGAGCAATGTGATGGAAGGTACGTCTTATATATGGGACGGCGAGAAGGATGCCGACTTTACGCATGAGGGTGCGCTGGTATCACCTACAGGCGACGAGGCTACTTCACACGTATTCTCAAGAGCAAAGGAAGGTTCTGAAGGAACTTATGAAGCACTGCTTGACGGTGACTTTAGTTCATACTTCCACTCTGCTTGGTCTGGCGGTCAATTCACTCCCTCGATGAGCAACTTCCACGATGTATGCTTCGAGCTGGATGAAGCTGTTTCGGGTATCGTGACGGCCAAGATTGCCAAGCGTATGACGGGTAATGACTATCCTACCAAGTTCGCTGTGTTTGGTACGAACGAGGCTGACAAGGCCAATCCCGATGCAGCCGACTGGACACTCGAAGGTGTTGCCAATATCAGCTGGGACACTCCCGTGCTGATTGACGGTGAAGAAAACGAACGTCAGAAGTTTGTAGGTTATGCTTCATTTAACCTCTCTCAGGAGTACAAGTATGTACGTCTGGCTGCTATCGCTACGATTTACAATGAGTCCGATCCTCGCACCAACCGTGGTTACTTCGCTATCAGTGAATTGAACCTCTGGAAGGGTGGTAAGTACGATGAGGTTAACTCTACCATCGGTATGGTAAGCCAGCCCACAATGGACGCTCTCAACGCTGCCCTCGCCAAGGCTAAGGAAGAAATCGCTGCTGGCACTGCCTCTGAAGCAACTATCGCCGAACTCGAAGCTGCC
>JBJEAF010000186.1:0-9311 GCA_051868755.1 Alloprevotella sp. | reverse complement strand
AAGCACCGTGCATCGTGTCATACTTCAGCATGTATGCCAAGTAATCTACGGGGCAGAGGTCGTTGATACCTACAATCTGGATGTCGCTGCGGGTCTGAGCTGCGCGGAATACGAAACGGCCGATACGACCGAAACCGTTAATACCTACTTTAATCATGATGTTTAATTAGTTGAGATAAACTATTAAGTGGTTAATATTTCAGTGAATGAACTCTGTCAAAAGGGGAAAAGCACCCGGAAAAACGCCTAAAAGCGTTTTGCTGATACTTTTTTCCTTTTTCCACGGCAAAAGTATGAAAACCTTTTTATTTTTGCACCAAGTTTCATGATTAAATTTTTGAAAAATGGCAAAATCGTCCTTTGTAAAAGAGTTTAAGGAGTTTGCAGTGAAAGGCAATGCGATAGATATGGCGGTCGGCGTTATCATCGGCGGAGCCTTCGGCAAGATTGTTTCTTCGATTGTCAACGACCTGATTATGCCTCCTATCGGATGGCTGATTGGCGGCATTGACTTCAAGGATTTGAAGTATGACATGCCGGTGAATCCGCTGAATGAAGGAGCCGAACCCGTGAGCATCGCCTATGGCAACTTCATACAGACGTGTCTGGATTTCTTCATCATCGCCTTCTGTGTGTTCCTCCTCGTGCGCATGTTGATGAAGCTCTCGCGCAAGAAGAAGGAAGAAGAAGCTGCACCTGCCGCTCCCGCTGAGCCCAGCGAAGAAGTGAAGCTGCTGACCGAAATTCGCGATGCATTGAAAAAGTAGGACGCTCTGAATATGAAAGGAATCCCTCTTATGCAACAGAAGATAATCATACTCGACTTCGGCTCGCAGACAACCCAGCTCATAGGTCGTCGCGTGCGTGAACTCGACACATTCTGCGAGATACTTCCTTATAATAAGTTCCCGCACGATGATCCTTCGGTGATTGGCGTAATCCTGTCTGGCTCTCCTTATAGTGTATACGATCCCGAAGCATTCAAGGTTGACCTGTCGGCTATTCGTGGCAAATATCCCCTGCTGGGCATCTGCTACGGTGCGCAGTACATGTCGCAGCTGTATGGCGGAAAGGTGGAACCGGCCGGTTCGCGGGAATACGGACGGGCCAATCTGCAAACCTTTGAACACGACAACGCGCTCTTCAGGGGCTTCGATGAACATTCTCAGGTGTGGATGAGCCATGGCGATACGATCACGGCTATCCCCGAAGGGTTCCATTGCATCGCTTCGACTTCGAAGGTGAAGTATGCTGCCTATCAGGCCGACAACGAGCCCTTGTGGGGTGTCCAGTTCCACCCAGAAGTGTTCCACTCCCTGCAAGGTTCCCTCCTGCTGAAGAACTTTGTGGTTGACATTTGCGGCAGCCGCCAGGACTGGAGTGCCGCTTCGTTCGTCGATACGACCGTAGCAGAACTGCGCGAACAGTTGGGCGACGACAAGGTGATTCTGGGTCTGTCGGGCGGTGTCGACAGTTCTGTAGCCGCTGTGCTGTTGAACAAGGCCATCGGCAGCAACCTGACCTGCATCTTTGTGGACCATGGCATGCTGCGCAAAAATGAGTTCCGCGATGTGATGAACGACTACAAGTGTTTGGGGCTGAATGTGATTGGCGTGGATGCCAGTGCCAAGTTCTTCGGCGATTTGGCTGGAGTGACCGACCCTGAACAGAAGCGTAAAATCATCGGACGTGATTTCGTGGAGGTGTTCAACGCAGAGGCCCGCAAGCAGACGGGAGCCAAATGGTTGGCACAAGGTACCATCTATCCCGACCGCATTGAAAGCCTGAACATTACGGGCAAGGTCATCAAGAGCCACCACAACGTGGGCGGCCTCCCCGAAGAGATGAACCTGAAGCTGTGTGAACCGCTCAAGTGGCTCTTCAAGGACGAGGTGCGCCGTGTGGGACGTTCGATGGGTATGCCCGAACATTTGATTACGCGCCATCCCTTCCCCGGTCCCGGGCTTGCCGTACGTATTTTAGGTGACATCACACCTGAGAAAGTCCGCATCCTGCAAGATGCCGATGACATCTACATACGCGGTTTGCGCGACTATAAAGTGAAGCTGTCTGGCGAAGAAGCCCGCCGTGTGCTGGCTGCCGGTGTGCCGGCCGACATGTCTAACGGTGAAATAGAGGTGAGCCTCTATGACCAAGTGTGGCAGGCGGGTGCAGTGCTGTTGTCTACGGTGCGCTCCGTCGGCGTGATGGGAGACGAACGCACGTATGAGCATCCCGTAGCCTTGCGTGCCGTGACCTCAACCGATGCCATGACCGCCGACTGGGCACATCTGCCTTACGACTTTATGGCCAAGGTGTCGAATGATATCATCAATCATGTGAAGGGCGTGAACCGCGTGTGCTACGACATATCGTCGAAGCCGCCTTCGACTATTGAGTGGGAGTAAGAAACAAGGCTCAGAGGCGCGGAACGTTTCGTTTTGAAATGTCTCCCCAATCATCCTCTCGCCCTGTCAGTAATATATAAAGGAGCCGTGACGGGATATCTAAGGATATTTCGTCACGGCCTGTTTTTTTGTAAAAATGATTGGGCTTCTGGGCGTGGGTGCCAACAATTGCCACCTATTATAATAAGGAGGCCGACATGAATGTGTGACCAGACGTGCTTGTTGTGTTTCAGCTCTCATGGACTAACATCATGAATCCAAGAAGTCTCAGAACAGAGGGCAAGGACAAAAAGAAATGGGCAATTGTTTGTCGGTAATCAGAAAAGTTGTACTTTTGCACGCCGATTATTATCAGGCAGGCCCCAAACCTGCCATTCTGACGGTTAATAGTTGCGTCCGATTAAGATATTGGCCAGGGCGTAATGGTTAGGTAAGCCGGCAGAGAAGATAAACATTAGTAGTTACAAACAAAATTCATTAACACAAGTGGACACTTTAAGTTACAAGACCATTTCTGCTAATCGAGAGACCGCCAACAAGGAATGGGTAGTGGTTGACGCTACTGACCAGGTTATGGGTCGTCTCTGCACCAAGGTTGCCAAGCTGCTGCGTGGCAAGTACAAGCCCAACTACACTCCCCACGTGGACTGCGGCGACAACGTAATCATTATCAATGCCGACAAGATCCGTTTCACGGGCAAGAAGTGGACCGATCGCATCTACTACACCTACACGGGTTATCCCGGTGGTCAGCGTGAGCACACTCCCGCCAGCATCATGGCTAAGCCCAACGGTGCCGACAAGCTCTTCCGCCGTGTGGTTAAGGGCATGCTCCCCAAGAACCGTCTGGGTGCCAAGCTCCTGGGCAACCTCTACATCTATGAAGGTGCCGAGCACAAGCACGAGGCTCAGTCGCCCAAGGCAATTGATATTAACCTCCTTAAATAAGATTGGCAGACATGGAAATGATTAATGCTTTAGGCCGCCGCAAGAGCGCCGTTGCCCGTATCTACGTTACCGAAGGTACCGGTAAGATTACCATTAACAAGCGTGATCTCACGGACTACTTCCCCTCACCCATTCTGCAGTATGTCGTAAAGCAGCCCCTCAACCTGCTCGATGTGGCTGAAAAGTATGACATCAAGGTGAATCTCTTTGGAGGTGGTTACACCGGACAGAGCCAGGCCCTGCGTCTCGCCATTGCCCGTGCACTCGTCAAGATCAATGCTGAAGACAAGAAGGCTCTTCGCAAGGAAGGCTTCATGACTCGCGACCCGCGTGCCGTTGAACGTAAAAAGCCCGGTCAGCCGAAGGCACGTCGCCGCTTCCAGTTCAGCAAGCGTTAATGTTGACGATTTGCGGCTGGTAACGCGTTTAGTATCTAAACCTTCGGGACTTCGCTCCCTGTGTTTCACTGAGGTGGACTACCCGAAGGCTGGTTGAACCAACCCAACTAACAAGAAAGTAAACGAACAACAAAACATTCTGAAACAATGTCCAGAACAAATTTTGACACCCTTTTGGAGGCCGGTTGCCACTTCGGCCACCTCAAACGTAAATGGAACCCTGCCATGGCTCCCTACATCTTCATGGAACGCAATGGCATCCACATCATCGACCTTCACAAGACTGTCGCAAAAATTGATGAGGCCGCTGAGGCTCTCAAGGCTATTGCCAAGCAGGGCAAGCGTGTCCTTTTTGTAGCTACTAAAAAGCAAGCCAAGCAGGTGGTTGCCGACAAGGCCACCTCTGTGAATATGCCTTACGTGACTGAACGTTGGCCGGGCGGTATGCTCACCAACTTCCCCACTATCCGCAAGGCTGTGAAGAAGATGGCCAATATCGACAAACTCATGAGCGACGGCACCTACGCCAACCTCTCGAAGCGCGAAATCCTCCAGATTTCACGTCAGCGTGCCAAGTTGGAGAAGAACCTCGGTTCTATTGCCGACCTTACCCGTCTGCCCGCCGCCCTCTTTGTAGTGGATGTTTGCAAGGAGCACATCGCTGTAAAGGAGGCTCAGCGTCTGGGTATCCCCGTGTTCGCTATGGTCGACACCAACTCTAACCCCAACGAGGTAGACTACGTAATTCCTGCCAACGACGACTCGAACAAGAGCATTGAGGTTGTGCTTGATGCCCTGTGCGGTGCTATTGCCGAAGGTATCGAAGAACGTAAGGCCGAACGTGTTGACACCGAGGCTGCCGGCGAAGGTGATGCTGCCAAGGCTCCCCGCAAGCGTGCTTCAAAGGCTCGTGCCGACAAGGAAGAAGCTCCTGCCGCAGCTGAAGTTGCCGAGGAAGCCGCTGCTGAGTAATTCCGCAGGCTTGTGAGATTTCTCTCTGTGGTCAAATAGTTTGAGGCCGTGAGGTTATAATGTTGCGCTGAAAGCCCTGTAGCTCCTCTGTCACTTATAATCTCATGGCCTTTTCCACACTATCGGGCCAATCCAATACAATCAGATAAAATAGTATCCACCATTCAATAAAAAGTATTTCCAACCATGGGAGTAGGATTAGAAGATATCAAGAAGCTGCGCACCCTGACCGGTGCTGGCTTGGGCGACTGCAAGAAGGCTCTCGCCGAAACGAACGGTAACATCGAAGAGGCCATCGAAATCATCCGCAAGAAGGGACAGGCTGTTGCCGCCAAGCGTTCTGACCGCGAAGCTGCCGAAGGTGCAGTGCTCGTAAAGAGTGAAAATGGTTTCTCGGCTATCATCGCACTGAAGTGTGAAACCGACTTTGTTGCCAACAATGCTGACTTTGTGAAGCTTGCTCAGGATATCCTCGATGCAGCTGTCGCCAACAAGTGCAAGTCGCTCGATGAGGTGAAGGCTCTTCCCTTCGGCGACCACACTGTAGCTGATGCCGTGACTGACCGTAGCGGTATCACGGGTGAAAAGATGGAACTCGATGGCTACAACTTCATCGAAGGCGAGAATGTGTCTGTTTACGACCACATGGGTCGTCACACGCTCTGCACCATGGTGCAGACCAACAAGCCCGCTGAAGAACAGGCTCACAACGTGGCCATGCAGGTTGCTGCCATGAACCCTGTTGCACTCGATGAGGCCAGCGTACCCCAGAATGTAAAGGACGAGGAGCTCAAGGTGGCTATCGAAAAGACCAAGGAAGAGCAGGTGAAGAAGGCTGTTGAGGCTGCTCTCAAGAAGGCCGGCTTCAACCTCTACATTGCCGAGAGCGAAGAGCACATCGAAGAAGGCATCATGAAGGGCAACATCACTGCCGAGCAGGCTGACCAGATTCGTGAGCTGAAGAAGACCACGGCTGAACAGAAGGCAGCCAACCTGCCTGAGGCTATGATTCAGAACATCGCCAATGGCCGTATGAACAAGTTCTACAAGGAATCTTGCTTGCTGAACCAGGAGTACATCCAGGACAGCAAGGTTTCGGTTTCTGAGTACCTGAAGAGCTGCGACAAGGAACTCACCGTAGTTGCCTTCAAGCGCTTCACGCTCCGTGCCGAATAATCAGGATACTTTCGCCTGCATCCTGAACGGAACAGGGCATATATCCAAGTAAAGACTGCCACAAGCATCCCACCAAGCGGGTTGTTTGTGGCAGTTTTTTCATTACATGGTCATTCAGCAGAGAAGGGTACTGGAGAATGTCTGAGGTAGAAACCTAAGTAGGTGTTCAAAATTAGTATCTATCATGTGTACTCTATTGGGATGCAGTTTGCTCTTTGGTTTGAAATTGCACTCCCCCGATAACGGGGGAGTCGGAGGGGGTGCATAGCGGGCTATGTGACTGATACCTAAAGAGGGTTCAAGCCGAAATCACGGTGCATTTATAAAAATCGAGAGGATAAAGTGTTAAATTATTAGGCGAATAGTTTCACTATCCGGAAGATGAAGATATAAACGAGTTTCGCAAGTTGTCGATAAAAGATTACATACGTTCAAGGCACGCCCCGAAGGGGCATCAGCGCATAGCCCAGGGCAGCGCCCTGGGTAGAGCGAGGCGATAAAGTGCGCCCTGCAAGGGCAAAAGCGTGTAGAATCATAGCCCTGTTTGCTTACGCTTTTGCCCTTGCAGGGCGCATTTACATAAGATTGGCTGCGCTCGGCATAGCTCAAGCAAGCTTGGCTCTGCGCTCACTTGCACAATCTTTGCGGCGGTCAACCAACCCAGGGCGATGCCCTGGGCTAAGCGCTTGCTGCCCCTTCGGGGCGTGCCTTGGACGCTTGCGTTCACACATTTATCCAAAAATCAAGCACCGGGATTTCGGCTTGAGCCCTAAAGAGTAAAATGCGCCCAAGAGAGCACAGATGGTAGAAACAAAACATGATGCTGCAGAGTTGGCTGTCCGTCAGTTATATCATGATGGTGATATAGTATTATCGGGTGAGGACTATGTTGACACCATGATATCTGTGGAACAACCCTAATACCTCCTCCCGCCCATGAAGTATATCTTCTCTTGTCAAGTAAGATATCTTCTCCAGCCAAGTAAGATATCTTCTCCAGCCAAGTAAGATATCTTCTCTTGCCATCGAAGTATATCTTCTTTTGCCAGTGTTGCGTAAGCCGATTTTTTATATATTTGCCTTCCAAACAACAAACATCAAGTATTATGCGACGTAAATTGTTTTTCATCATCCTGCTCTCTTGCATGACAATGGGAGCTATTGACGCTAAGGCTCAGGATTGTAGATGCAAGTGTGAGCCGAGGGAACAGAGGGCGTTTTGTCTCAGCGATGAGCAGTTCGCCGTGTTATACAATAAGGTGAAGAAGGCCAGCTTCGATGACAACAAGATGGCCCTCATTGAGGTAGCCAGTCTGTGCGCGTATTATTCCTGTGAGCAGTGTGCCTCGATTATCAGCATCTTCTCGTTTAGCAACAAGAAACTGGCTGCTCTCAGGCTCATGGCACCGCGCATCATCGATCCCCGTCGTGCCTATCTGATATACGAGAAGTTCTCGTTCCAGAATGAGAAGGATGAGGCGGCGAGGATTATCGGCGGATGCGGCAGGGAAAAATAGCCTGTCAACGCGAAGCCTGGTGTGTTTCGGAAATGTAAGAAACACCTCCGGCTTCGCTTTTTTTGATGCAATTACACGTTGTTTTCCATTAATTTGCCCCAATGTTTATTGTCTGGCTGGCACCGTTTACATGGAATCGGGTATTATGCCCGATATATCTGCTCAAACATGTCAATCTCTCTCTTTGCTATACCAAGACTAACGGCAACCTTCCGCCATTTGGCAACGGCGGATTTTACTTCGGAGATAATTTTTTCAGCGTCATTGTGATTAATCATGTATTCTTCACACGAGTCTAACAAGATATCCAAGTCAGACTCGTTTGTTACAGAATTAATCAGAAGACTTTGGTTGTGCCATAACGTAGGATTCATGTCGAATGCCGGAGAGAGAGTCCATCCCTTGGGAGTGAGCAAAAAGCCGTGATTGCGGAAATGGTCGTCGGTATTGCATATAGCAATGTTGAAAGCCACACGTCGATATAGCTGATGGAGATTCTCGGTCACATTGCAGCAGTTTTGCAAAATGAAGTCTGCAATGTCAAGGTATCCATGGCCTGTGTTGGCATCACACCCGTCAGTCAGTCCAAGAAGTGTGAGAGCAGAGGCATAATGTACCCGCTTTCCACCTGCCAACCTGTCAAACCGCCTTGACAATAGCACATGATATTTCTCCCCACATCCTATGCACCTCGTCTGTGCCACTGTCACCCCCGCCTCATGAGCTAAAAGATGGCTATGATGCTCCCATAATGCCACATCGTAGTCATCATTCCTTGACGGAAATTTTGCAATACACAGCACGCCGTCTTCATCCCGAACACCTGCCTTTGGACGCGCTCCACCCAGTGAGGAGCCTGGATGAACCAACTGCTGAATCCATTTCTTTTCAGGCATAATATTGTTATTCTCACTGCGTTCAAATTCCATACTTGCCTGAACAAGATTTCTTATATCTGTGACAGGTGGTATGCGCAGGTAGTCGTCATTAGTGATAAACGGCCCGTCCAAGGATTCTTTAAAGCGCAGGCCTCCCATGCGTGAAAAATCATCAATACCAATGAGATAGTCGTATGAAGACAGTCTTCTGACAGGTCTTTTCGCCTCAACCGCCAAGAGCTGCTCCCGTCGATTAAGAAGTGTTTTTCCCCATCTGTCGGGCAATGCGTCACTAAAGCATCCGAAAATATCCTTCCCCAGCTGTGTGTATTGCTGTCCCGTATAGTTGTTAATGTCGGCACTCAGACAAATGCTTCCATGTTTCTTAAGCCATTCGGGATTGTACTTGAAGGAATAGGAGTCGGAGCCACGAAGGGATTCGTAGCCTAATTCACCGATGAGGAAAGGAGATTCCAACCATTCGAAATCACCAAAAACATATAGTGTCTTCATCCTTTACATTTTCTTTGATGCCCTTTCACGCTGTTTAAGTCTCAAATCCTGAAGTCCACGACCTATTTCGTCCTTCTGCGCCAGCAGAAGAATGTCATCATCCAGTTGCAGTGCATACAACACCCTAAGGTAAATGCCTATAGCAACAGTTGGAGCCCCTTTCTCCACTCGTGATATGGTAACGGGGGAGCATGTGGCACGTTCCGCCACTTGTGCAATACTCAAGTCGCGTCGCAGTCGGGCAAGCCTTATCTGTTCGCCCACAATCTTCATCTTCTCCTCTAACTTTCGGGGAAGTTTAGTCCCCATCGTAGTCTTGCTCATAACATGATAATCTTCATTTACGTTTGCAAACGTATGAAATAATCTTCATTTAATGATATGTTATGATGGACATTCGCTGTTATTTAAGATGATTTATTATGTCAATGGCATCATACGGACGGATAGAGTAGTCATCCGGTTTCTTCATTGGTCCTGGTCTCAATTCGTTGTATTTCC
>JBJEAF010000185.1:7319-9356 GCA_051868755.1 Alloprevotella sp. | reverse complement strand
ACTTGCTGAGCGCTGTCATCTTGGGGATGAAGGCCGTCTTGTCCACGTAGAGACAGTTCAGGTCGACTATCTCTGAAAATGTCTGGATGCCTACGGGCAATCGTTTGAGTTCCTTGCTTTCCATATCGTGCTGCTTTGTATTTTTTGGTGTAAAAGTAGTGCATCCCGCACCTTGCGAAGGAATGGGATGTACAAAAGTAAGGGTTTTTCTTGAATTTCGCGCATTTGCAGCTTAGGAGTTAGTCGTTACGGCTCCACCATAAGTAAAAGCAGGTGCAGCAGGCGTTCGTTTGGCACGATACCCAATGCCGGGATGGGCCACACTCAGTCTTCCTGTGGCAGGCGGGCAGGGGTTAAGCTATCTGAAAAGCGTGTGAAAAAACAGGGTACGCTGTGACGTGTCAGGGATTTTGCATACATTTGCTTGCTAAAACCGCAAAAGCATGGCCCAAAGATTAGAACAAACCCAGACAACCGCACAAGTGCAGCAGCTGTCGGCCCTGCAAGTGGCTGTGGCCAAACTGGTGGAACTGCCCATCACGGAGCTGGCCTCGCGCATACAGGATGAAATGGTCGACAATGCGGCGCTGGAGGAAAAGGAGGATGACGGGAAGGACGACTTTGAACCTGCCGACAATGAGACCGAACGCGGGGAGGAAGCCGATGACACCGAAAGCGGAGACGAGGCTGGCGAGGATATGTCAGCCGAAAGCGAAGACTACGCCGCCGAAGATTATGGGGCCGAAACGGATGCCATCAGCGACTACCTGACTGCCGATGACGTGCCCGACTACCTGCAGCGGAGGGCCGAAGAACAGCGCGACCGCACGGAATGGCAGATGGCGGGGCAAACTTCCTTCTACGATGAGCTGCAAAGCCAGATGGGGGAACACAACCTGTCGGACCACGAAAGGGCTGTCATTGACTACCTTATCGGTTCGCTCGACGAGGACGGCTTCCTGCGCAAGGACCTGCGCGCGCTGGCCGACGAGCTGGCCATCTATCATAATACCGACACCACTCCCGACGAACTGGAGCGTCTGCTGGCTGTGTTGCAAACCTTCGAGCCGCGAGGCATTGGCGCACGTTCGCTCCAGGAATGCCTGCACATCCAGCTCACCGACCCAGACCGCCGCACGCCCTACACGCCTTTGGCGCTGAAGGTGGTGGACCGGTACTTCAAGGAGTTTGCTGGCAGAAAGTGGGATGTGATTGCCGAACGCCTGGGCGTAGACAGCGAAACGCTGCAACACGTGAGGCACGAGCTGACGCACCTGAACCCCCTGCCGGGACGCGCACTGAGCGAAACGGCTGTCTACAGCGCACCCACCGTGGTGCCCGACTTCTATGTGAGCATCACCGAAGAGGGAGAGGTGCTGGTAACGCTGAACAACGGCGAAGTGCCTGAACTGCGCGTGAGCCCGGCCTTCCGCGACAGCCTGCGGCAGTATGGCACAGGCAAGTCCAAGCTCACGCGCCAGCAACAGGATGCCTACACCTATGCCCGGCAAAAAGTCGATGCGGCAGTGGCCTTCCTGAACCTGCTGGCACGCCGCAAGCACACCTTGCTGTCGGTGATGCAGGGCATCGTGCATTTTCAGCGTCCGTTCTTCTTGGAGGACGACGACGAAACGCTGCTCCGTCCGCTGACGCTGAAGGAAGTGGCCGAACAGGCCGGGTTGGACATCTCGACTGTGTCGCGTGTCACGAGCAACAAATACGTGCAGACCTTCTACGGCACCTATCCGCTCAAGTTCTTCTTCTCTTCGCAGTTCACCACTTCTGACGGCGACGAACTGTCGGCCCGACAGGTCAAGGCAGCCCTTCGCGAACTGATTGAGGCTGAGGACAAGTCCCGTCCGCTCACCGACGAAACTCTCACGGCACGCCTCAAGGACCAGGGCTACAATGTGGCCCGCCGCACGGTGGCCAAGTATCGCGACCTGCTGGGATTTCCCACCGCCCGGCTGCGCAGGGAGAGCGGAGCGTAGGCATCGTAGAGTTTAAGGTTTCAAGTTTCAAGTTTCAAGTTTCAAG
>JBJEAF010000185.1:0-7219 GCA_051868755.1 Alloprevotella sp. | reverse complement strand
GTTTCAAGTTTCAAGTTTCAAGTTTCAAGGTTCAAGTTTCAAGGTTCAAGTTTCAAGGTTCAAGTTTCAAGTTTCAAGGTTTCACGTTTCAGGTTTCAAGTTTCAACTCCCAACTTCCATTCCATGCCCCGTCACCCCATCAGTTGGTTAGTGCTCACCTCACAGGTAGTTTCGCTGCTCTTCTCGCCCTTCTACCTGCCAGTCATAGCCTTTGCGGCCCTGTTCATGTTCAGCTACCTGAACATGCTGCCGTTAGTCACGAAGCTCGTGCTGCTGCTCATAGTCTACTTCTTCACGGTAGCCCTGCCGCACCTGTTCATCTATCTCTATCGCAAGTTCAACGGCTGGACGCGTCACCAGCTCGGCCGCCGCGAGCGCCGCTACGTGCCCTATGCCGTGAGCATAGTGAGCTATGCCGCCCTGTTCCAGCTGCTGCTTTCGCTCCACATGCCGCGTTTCACGCTGGGCATCATAGCCGGAGCCTTGGCCATACAGATCATCTGTGCCATGCTCAACAGCCGCATCAAGGTGAGCACGCACGCCGCCGCCTCGGGCGGAGTGGTAGGGGCCATTATGGCCTTTGCCATGATCTTTGCCTTCGACCCCACCGGCTGGCTCTGCCTCACCGTGCTGCTCAGCGGCATGGTCTGCACGGCCCGCTTCATCCTCCGGCAGCACACCCTGCGCGAACTGGGCTGGGGAGTGGCCGTGGGCCTGGTGTGCGGCTTGGGCAGCATCTTGTTCATCTGATCCCTAAAACCATTCATTCTATCTAACTCATGTCACCCATCGTCAGCATCATCATGGGCAGCACTTCCGACCTTCCTGTCATGGAGAAGGCTGCCCGCTTCTTTGAGGAAATGGAAATTCCCTTCGAAATGAACGCCCTGTCGGCCCACCGCACTCCGCAGGAGGTCGAAGAGTTTGCCCGCACGGCCGCCGCGCGCGGACTGCGTGTCATCATTGCCGGAGCGGGAATGGCTGCCGCCCTGCCCGGCGTCATTGCAGCCGGAACAACCCTGCCCGTCATCGGTGTACCTATCAAGGGTATGCTCGACGGACTCGATGCCATGCTCTCCATCATACAGATGCCCCCGGGCATCCCTGTGGCCACAGTGGGGGTGAACGGCGCACTGAACGCCGCCATTCTGGCCACCGAAATGCTCGCGCTCTCGGATGAGCAGCTGGCCGAAAAGCTGGCCGCCTACAAGGAAGGCCTGAAGCAGAAGATTGTGAAGGCCAACCAGGAGCTGGCCGACGTGAAGTACCGCTTCAAGACGAACTGACAGACTATGGATTTGTTTAACTATAATCCCCGGGCATCGCACCAGGTCAACGTCGGCAACCGTCCGCTGGGAGGCGACCAGCCTTTGCGCATACAGAGCATGACCACCACCGTCACCACCGACATCGAAGCCTCGGTGAAGCAGTGCATGGCCATATTCGATGCCGGAGCCGACTACGTGCGGCTCACAACCCAAGGCACCCGCGAGGCCGAAGCCCTGGGCCCCATTCGCGAAGCCCTGCAAAAGGCGGGCTACGACCGACCGTTGGTGGCCGACGTACACTTCAACCCGAACGTGGCCGACGTGGCGGCGGGTATCGTCCAGAAGGTGCGCATCAACCCCGGCAACTATGTGGACCCGGCCCGGCAGTTCAAACAGATAGACTACACCGACGAGGAGTATGCCGCCGAACTCGCACGTCTGGAAGCACGCTTCGTGAAGCTCCTCGACATCTGCCGCCAACACCACACCGCCCTGCGCATTGGAGTGAACCACGGTTCGCTGTCTGACCGCATCATGTGCCGCTACGGCGACACGCCCGAGGGCATTGTCGAGAGCTGCATGGAATTTCTGCGCGTGTGCGTCAGGCAGCATTTCGCCGATGTGGTCATCTCCATCAAAGCCTCCAACACGCAGGTCATGGTGCGCTCCGTGCGCCTGTTGTGTGAAGCCATGCAGCGCGAGGGCATGGACTTCCCGCTGCATCTGGGCGTGACCGAAGCGGGCGAGGGCGAGGACGGGCGCATCAAGAGTGCCGTGGGCATAGGCGCCTTGCTCGCCGACGGCATAGGCGACACCCTGCGCGTGAGCCTCAGCGAGCCGCCCGAAGCCGAAATTCCCGTGGCCTACAAGCTGGCCGAATATGTGGTGCGCCGCGCCGGACACGACGGCATTCCCGCCCAGGCGGCTCCTGACTTCGACTACACGCACCCCGTCAGACGGCCCACACGTGCGGTGGGAAACATCGGCGGCAACCAGCTGCCGGTGGTCATTGCGCCCGAGCTGTCAGGCCATATCGAGCCGAAGGCCGAAGGCTGCCTCTGTCCCGATTATTACTACGTGGGGCGCAACCTGCCTGAGGCTTCGCAGCGGCCCCAAGGGCCGGGCTACCTCGTCGATGCCGACCTCTGGACAGGCGAGCCGGACACCTACCCTGTCTTCACCAAGGAGCAGCTCATGTTCATGCCTGCCTGCCCGGCTGCCGTGAAGTTCCTCTTCCTGACCTATCTGGGGCTGGACGAGGAGGCAAAAGCCCTGTTGCGCAGAGACCCCGGGGTTGTCATCATTGCCCAAAGCAACCACGCCAACCGGCTGGGCGAACAGCGCGCGCTGGTGCATGAGCTGTGGCGCGAAGGCTTGCAGACGCCCGTGGTCTTCTTCGAGCACTACCTGCTGGGTGAGGCGCAGAAGGAGGAATTCCAGCTCTATTCCGCCGCCGACTTGGGTGCGCTGCTCTTCGACGGGCTGACCGACGGCATCATGCTCTTCTGCCAAGCCCGCCAAGGCGAAAAGCCCTTGCCCGCCCAGGTGCAGCACGACACGGCCTTCGGCATCTTGCAGGCCGCCCGCCTGCGCACCACCAAGACCGAGTACATCAGCTGTCCCGGCTGTGGCCGCACACTCTACGACCTGCCCGGCACCATAGCTCGCATCAAGGCGGCCACGGCACACCTCAAAGGGCTGAAAATCGGCATCATGGGCTGCATCGTGAACGGTCCGGGCGAAATGGCCGATGCCGACTATGGCTATGTCGGTGCGGCGCGCGGCAAGGTGAGCCTCTATCGCGGCAAGGAGTGTGTCGAAAAGAATATTCCCGCCGAGCAGGCTGTCGACAAGCTGCTCGAACTGATTGAGAACGATAAAAAACTAAACGAACACTATGCAGATTAAAGCGAAAGTACACTACGTGGGCGTGAACGACCGCGTGAAGCACCGCTTCGAGGGACTGTGGTTCCTGCCCCAGGGCGTGTCTTACAACTCTTACCTTATCAACGACGAGAAGGCCGTGGCCCTGGTCGACACGGTCGACGTGGCCTTCTTTGCCGAGTATATCGACAAAATCCGGGCCGTGCTGGGCGACCGCCCCATCGACTACCTCATCATCAACCACATGGAGCCGGACCACTCGGGTTCGCTGGCTCTCATCCGCAAGTACTATCCGGGCATCAAGCTGGTGGGCAACGCCAAGACCATCGACATGGTCAAGGGCTTCTACCACGCTGCCTGCGACACCGACCTCACGGTGAAGGAGGGCGACACGCTCGACCTGGGCCACCACTGCCTGCGCTTTCACCTCACTCCCATGCTCCACTGGCCCGAGACCATGATGACCTACGACCAGACCGAGCACATCCTCTTTTCGGGCGATGCCTTCGGCTGCTTCGGTGCGCTCAACGGCAATGTCGTTGACACGCAGATGGACACGTCGGGCTACTGGCCCGAAATGGAGCGTTACTATGCCGCCATTCTGGGCAACTTCGGCACGCCGGTCCAGATGGGGCTGAAGAAGCTGGGCGCGCTCGACATCCAGATGATCTGTTCCACCCACGGCCCGGTGTGGGTCGATGAGATTCCGCGGGCTATCGACACCTACCGCCGTTTCTCAGCCGGCGAAACGCGTCCGGGGCTGGTCATCTGCTACGGTTCGATGTATGGCAACACGCAGCGTGTGGCCGAAGCCGTGGCCGAAGGTGCCGCCATGGCCGGACAGCGACGCATCATCATGCACAACCTCAGCGTGTCGCAGCCCTCGTTCGTGCTGGCCGACGTGTTCCGCTACGGTTCGTTGGCCATTGGCGGCCCGACCTACAACGGAGGGCTTTTCCCCGTGGTTGAAGACCTGCTCAAGCGCTTGGCAGCCCGCAATGTGAGCCGCCACAAGCTCGGCTTCTTCGGCGGCTTCACCTGGAGCGGGCAGGCCGTGAAGCAGATTGCCGCCTACAACGAGAAGATGAAGATGGAGGTCGTGGGTCATCCGCTTGAATGGAAACAGGCCCCCGATGCCGATGTGCTGCAGCGGGCGCGTGAGTTGGGCCGCCTGCTCAGCGTGTAACGAATCGTCTGTCCACTAATCTCTCTGCTCCCCTTGTTGCCCGTTCATCCCTATCAGGTGCCCTGGCGCTGGCTGCGCTGGTGCTGCCGCTTCCGTTGCCGTCAGGGCTACGGCATACACTCTCCCTTCGCCTTCAACTTTGTGACGGGGGTGGTGTATGAAAGCGGTGTGTACTATGCCTATCCGGCCGTTGACCGCGCTTGTGCTGCCGCCCGTCGCGGCGGACAGACCACGATGCGCCTCAAGGACGGGCGCCTGCTGTTCCGTCTGGCCAACTTTGGCCGGCCGCAGCGGGCCTTGACCTACGGCGTGGGCGACGAGAGTGCCGAGTTGGCCTGTATGCGTGCCGGTAGCCAGCACACGGACTATGCCAAGTTCTCGGCCGATGCCGGGGAGGCCGAATGGGTGTTTGCTGCGGCCGACTGGCCAGTGTTGGGCACGCGCCTGCTCTCCCCTTTGCGTCGGGGCGGCATGTTGGTACTGCGCGACATTGGCTCGACCGCCGCCCGCCGTGCCGCCTGGCGCGAACTGCTCCAGATGCCGCAGGCACAGGTGAGCTTCGACCTCTATGACTGGGGCATCATCTTCTTCCGCCCCGAGCTGCAAAGGCAGCACTATGTGATTAACTATCTATAGAAGGCGATAGCGCGCTATAGCAATCTATAGCTCTCTATCCCCTTCCTTCTTCCAGAATAGCTATGCCCCGCAACACTGTCTATACCCGGCAGGGCGACCAAGGCCGTACGCGCTTGGCCGACGGCCAGCTTGTGTCCAAGACGCACCCTCGGGTGACCTGTCTGGGCGTGCTTGATGAGCTGAACAGCCACATCGGGCTGCTGCGTGCCTTCTTGCAGCGCGACTTCCCGGCGGTTGCCGCCGACGATTCGGAGCTGCTGCTTGCTGTGCAGCGCAGCCTGTTCGATGCCGGCAGCTTGGCGGCAGGCTGCGACTGCGGGGCCGACTTTACCGTCGGCACGCGGCAGCTCGAAGTAGCCATAGACTGCGCCCCGATGCCGGCATTCGACGGCTTTGTGCTGCCCGGCGGACATCTGGCCGCGGCCCAGGCGCACGTGGCCCGCACCGTGTGCCGCCGTGCTGAGCGTGCCCTGTTGTCGGCAGGTGCGGCAGAGTGGGCTTCCCACACCGCCCTGTTAGCCTATATCAATCGTCTCTCAGATTATTTGTTCGTCTTGGCCCGTAAAATCAACGCTTTGGCGGGCGCAGACGAAATAAAACGTTGAGGCAAAGGCTGCCTTTTGCAGAAAAAGTGTACTTTTGCCTCCCCGAAAAGCGCAGTGCCCCACCGTGGGCGCGTGCGGCCACGGACGAACACATCAGTAAACCTTAATAACTCAAAACTATGTATTGGACTCTTGAACTGGCTTCGAAACTGGAAGACGCTCCTTGGCCTGCGAGCAAGGACGAGCTTATTGACTATGCCATGCGCTCAGGTGCGCCCATGGAGGTAGTTGAAAACTTGCAGGAATTGGAGGACGAAGGCGAAATATACGAAACCATTGAAGACGTTTGGCCTGACTATCCCACCAAGGAGGACTTCCTCTTCAACGAAGACGAGTATTAACCGTCACCTCCCCCCAACGACAAAGACACGAGCAGGGCAAACGCCCTGCTCGTGTCTTTGTCGTTGGGGGGAGGCCCGGAAACTCCAGACAATCCAGACAATCCAGACAATCCAGACAATCCAGACAATCCAGATAATCCGGACTATCCAGACAATCCGGACTACCCAGATTATCCGGCCCGAGGCTATTCCTCTTCGCCCCAGCTATGTTCAAAGAAGTCGCGTTCTTGGCTCATTGCATTATCAGCATCCTGCTCTTCGCTGCCGAATCCGATAGCGGGAGATTGGGCAATGAGCGTGTCGAGGTGCATGGCTATGCCAAGCGCAGTAGGTTTTTGATAGGTCTTTTTCATGTCGGATAGATGCTATGCTGGTTATTTTACAATGAGTTTCTTGCCGTTTTGGATGATGAGGCTACCCTTGGCAGGCTGGAACACGCGGCGGCCTTGCAGGTCGTACATGGGTGCTTTGCTGTCGAGCGTCACAACCGTTTCGGCCAGACCCGTCTGTGTGCTGCCAAAGTCAAGTTCCAGAGCGGGAGACGTGCTCGAAACGCTCAGGTAAGCCTTGTTCATGGCCAGCGTGCCGCCCACCTTGGCGGGATAGAAGGCAATGCCGTCCGAGCCCTTGGCCAGGATGTAGTCGTTGGCAACGGTGGTGTGAGTCACTCCGGCCGTATTCAGGAAGAAGTTCGATGAGATGCTGGCTTGTGCTTCGTCGGCAGCGGGCATCATGCAGGCCGAGGTAACACCATTACCTACGAGCAGCACGCCTTTGTTAGCGGGCAAAGCAGCTTCGGTGATGGCCTTGAGCGTCACGCTTCCCGTACCTTCTTCAGCATAGTAAGCCGTTACGTTCTCGGGAATCACCGTGGGGAAGGGCGCACTGAACGTGCCGAGCGTAGCACCTTCTGCCAATCCCGTCACCTTCGTGTCGGCATCAGTTAACGCCGTGAGCTTCACGTTGTTGGGATAGGTGGCTTCTTCGAAGAGGAGGGCTGAGGAGTAGGTGTCATCAAAGAAGGGCCTATCGGCTTGGCTGTAGCCGCTACTGGTCAGCACGGTGTAGCCGAATGCATTGCCAGTATCAGTAGCATTGATTTCGCGACGGCCCTTAAAAGTGACGTAGCCGAAAAGTTCGGCCTGCGTGCCCGTCACTTTATCTCCGGCAGTCATCTTGGCGATAGTGATGTGTGTCCAGTCGTCTTTCGTAATGTCCACATTGTTGTTTGTTGCGGTCTCGGAATAGTCATATCTATCCACATAGCCCATTCGGCTATTTGCTCCCGCGCTATTTCCT
>JBJEAF010000184.1:0-2390 GCA_051868755.1 Alloprevotella sp. | reverse complement strand
TGTGTCAGGAACTCATCGATAGTACCTTTTTCCGATGAGAAGTTGATGCCAATGGCAACAAGCTGTCTCGGGTCGGCAGCATAAGGTTTGGCATAGCCCTTCCGCTCAATCTGCCTGAGGGCCTCTTCGGCCGAGCCGTCGAGCTTGAACTCTATGATATATACGTAATCGGGGCATTCCACCACGCAGTCAATCCGTCCCTCGCTGGTTTCCTTTTCCAATGCCGCGTTATAGAATCCGATCATCTGTATGATGAGGTAGAAGGTATATTGGAAATACCGTTCGCACTCCTTCGGGTCCTGCTTGCGCTGCATTCGGTAGGACACGGAAGAGAGCAACGAAGTCATGTATTGCTCCACCTTCTGGGTGTCGCCCTTGCGAAGACTGTGCGACACTTCGATAATCCACGATGTCTGGTTGTTTCCTTCCTTAAAATAGCCAGAGGCAACCGTGGCAATAAATCCCGTTTTCACCTCTTCATTCGGAAAGTCGAGCAGATAGGTGTTGTCATCGGGCACAAAGTCCTTTATCGTGAGGTAGCCGCTCTGATAGATCATAGGTAGGGGCTGTTCCGAGTTCGCCTTGTAGTCAATGAATTGCGTGGCATCGTAGTATCTGCCGACCAGTTCGTTTATGTGTTCATTGTTCTTGGCCAGCAGGCGCATCAGGTAGCCGGGCGTGCCCGAGGCGAACCAGAAGTCACGCATTTCCAGCGTGTTGAAGCAGTTGAGGATGCTAAATGGGTTGAAGACACCGGTCATTTTGCTGCTGAAATGATAGCCGTCGTATTTCTTCTTCAGGCGCGCGACGGTATCTTCATGACTTAGGCCAAGGTCGTCCGACAGTTCCCGGATAGAGCTGTCAAACACAGTGAGCAGTTCTTCGGTTGTAATGCCGCACAGTGCCTCATATTTCCTGTGCATACTGATGTCATCCGGTTGGTTGAAGCCGCTGAACACGCTCACCTGCGAGAACTTGGTGACTCCTGTGAGGAATACAAACTTCAGGTCTTCATCAGCATCCTTGAACACGCCGTAGAAACCCTTCAGCACATTCCGGTTGTAGTCTTCTAACTTCACCCTGTTCCCCATGCTGTCAGTCACCTCGTAGCCCAGCTCCAGCACATCGAGCATGGGCTTGTCATATTCGTCGATGAGCACCACCGCCCTGCGTCCGGTCTTTTGGTGGGCAGCCCTTACCAGGTCTTTCAGCCTCAGGCCGAAGTCTTCCAACTGAGGGTCTTTCCCGTAGACCTTCTCATAGTCCGCCAGCTGTTTGTTGATGACCGTGTCGAGCGTCCCGTGCTGCGTATAGTTGGAGGTGGCAAACGAGAAGTGGAACACGGGATATTCCAGCCATTCCGTTTCTAACCGGTCAATGGCAAGTCCCTTGAACAGGTCCTTCCTGCCGAGGAAGTAATATTTGAGGGTAGACAGCAGCAGGCTCTTCCCGAACCGTCTGGGGCGGCTCAGGAAATAAACAAACCCCTCTGTCGCAAGTTTGTATACCAAGGCAGTTTTATCAACGTAGGTATAGCCACCTTCGATGATTTTGGCAAAATCCTGTATTCCGATAGGGTACTTCATAGTCATATGGTTTGGTAGCACTCTGCAAAGTTAGTGCAAGGCGAGCGCATTGAAAAAGAAAAGCCGAAGGTTTTTCATTTTTCAATGCCGAGCCGCCGCCTAACTTGGCGCAGCTAAGTTCTCGTCCGAAGGAGTAGTACTGGCATGCCAGTAGGAGTAGTACTGCCATGCCAGTAGAAGTAGTATTCAACTCCAGTTTCAGTACTACTGAAACTCCAGTTTCAGATATCTTCTACTGAAAAAGAGACTGACTGCTTTCCCGACAAATATATTTGATTGGTTGTGTGTGCTATATCTCCCCGACTCATGTATGGCCAACAGTGGGTAATACATTTCAGGGGTGTTCTATAAATTAGGTTTTCAAGACCGCCCCATGAGTGAACTCATTTATTCCGGCTGTCTGCTGTTTTTTAGAGCGACCTTTTGCAAGTCTCGTCAGTCGCATAGCCCGCTATGCTCCATCCTCCACTTACAAAATGTCATCTCTAAAAATCCAGCATCCAGCTCGGCCTAATTTATAGAACACCCCTTCAGAAAAAGGGTCATACATTGGTAATACTTTCACCATATTCCGTAGTGCTTCGGGTCGTCCCTGGACCTCCACGTCGGAACACTCACACAACGCCCCATAACGCTTAACGCGCAAGAAAATGCCTGATAATCAAGCATTTCTTGCGCGCGAGTTTTCCAAAACGCAAAGGTATGTATACACCAAAGGCATGGCGCGTGAGTAGTGCGCCATGCCTTCCTGTGATTCCGTTGGGGTTCGAACCCAAGACCCACGCCTTAGAAGGGCGTTGCTCT
>JBJEAF010000183.1:0-9370 GCA_051868755.1 Alloprevotella sp. | reverse complement strand
ATTCACACATTTATCCAAAAATCATGCACCGGGATTTCGGCTTGAGCCTTATAAAGCCACCTTTACAGGCTAAGCGTAACATTGAAGGCGGGCGAAGCGCAGGCAGGGGGCCTGCGCTCCCGGTGCTCCCAGCCTGCTCTCCCAGCGAAAAAGAGCCTCTTTTTGTTGGTTTAAAGAGAAAATCATTACTTTTGCTCTCTCATCCCTCCCGCCCAGAGCGGGCTGTGATGCCCATCTAACCTTGAAACCTCCCCCTTTTTCAGCATGAGCATGAAATTTATCTCTTGGAATGTGAACGGCCTGCGGGCCTGCTGCGGCAAGGGCTTTGCCGAAGCTTTTGCCAGTCTCGATGCCGACTTCTTCTGTTTGCAGGAAACCAAAATGCAGCCCGGGCAGCTCGACCTTGCCTTCGAGGGCTACCGCAGTTACTGGAACGCTGCCGAGAAGAAAGGCTATTCGGGTACCGCCATCTTCACCCGCCACGAGCCGCTCCAAGTGACCTATGGTTTGGGACTGGAGCAGCACGACCACGAAGGCCGCGTCATTACGCTCGAAATGCCTGCGTTCTATTTGGTCACTGTCTACACGCCCAACTCGCAGGACGGCCTGCGGCGGTTGGACTACCGCATGGAGTGGGACGATGCCTTCCGTGCCTATCTGCAGCGGCTCGATGCTGTGAAGCCAGTCGTCGTGTGCGGTGACCTGAACGTGGCACACCGCGAAATCGACCTGAAGAATCCCAAGACCAACCGCAAGAATGCCGGGTTTACCGACGAGGAGCGTGCCAAGTTCGGCCTGCTGCTTGAAGCCGGATTCACCGACACCTTCCGCCACTTCTATCCGGACGTAGAGGGCGTTTATTCCTGGTGGTCTTACCGCTTCAAGGCCCGCGAGAAGAATGCGGGCTGGCGCATCGACTACTTCCTTGTGTCTGACAGGCTGCAACCGGGCCTGCGTCAGGCCGCCATACACAATGAGGTGTACGGCTCCGACCACTGCCCCGTTGAGGTCGTGGTGGACTTTGACAATGTATAATGTATCATTGCCTGCGCTCCCTGTAGCATCTGCCTGCTCTGCAACGTCCCATAAGAGACGATGACAAACCTCAATCAATCTGACAAAACAAAAAACTCTTTGTTATGAAACAGTTCTTCAAGTATGTGTTGGCTACCGTGGTCGGAATGCTGTGTGTAGCCGTGTTTATGTTTATCATGGGACTGGCCATGGTGGGCGCAGCCGTCGCCTCCGACTCCGCAGAACCTGTGGTTGAGAAGGGCAGCGTGCTCCACCTGACCCTCGCCGGCACCCTCAACGAACGCGCAGCCGACAATCCTCTGGCCTCAATCATGGGCAACGACATGGTCGAGAACCAAGGACTCGACGATATGGTCAAGGCCATCAAGGTGGCCAAGGACGACGACCGCATCAAGGGCATCTACATCGAGGGCGGCATCCTGGAGGCCGACTTCGCCTCGCTGCAGGAACTGCGTGCCGCCCTGCTCGACTTCAAGAAGAGCAAGAAGTTCGTGGTGGCCTATTCCGACAACTTCCTGCAGAGCACCTATTATATAGCCTCCGTGGCCGACAAGGTGCTGCTCAACCCCAGCGGCATGATTGACTGGCGCGGCGTGGCCTCGCAGCCCATTTTCTACACCGAGCTGCTCGAAAAGATCGGCGTGAAGATGCAGGTGTTCAAGGTCGGCACCTACAAGAGTGCCGTCGAGCCTTACATACTGACGCAGATGAGCGACGCCAACCGCGAACAGGTGTCGGCCTTTGTGGGCGACATCTGGCAGCAGCTGCTCCGCGACGTGTCGGCCTCGCGCGGCGTGAAGGCCGACAGCCTCAACGCCTATGCCGACCGCTACGTCACCTTTGCCGATGCCCGGGACTATGTGGGCATGAAGCTCGTTGACTCGTTAGCCTACATCGACGGTGTGCGCACCAAGCTCCGCACCCTCTCGGGACAGGACAAGCTGAAGCTCGTCGAAACGGCTGAGCTGGCCAAGCTCTACAAGCCCGCCAAGAGCAGCAACCAGGTGGCTGTCTACTATGCTGAGGGCGACATTGTCGACCAGGCTGCCAGTGGCCTCTGGAGCGAAAGCAGTCCGCAGATTGTAGGCCAGAAGGTAGTGGCCGACCTCGACAAGCTGGCCGACGACGATGAGGTGAAGGCCGTGGTCCTCCGCATCAATTCGGGCGGCGGCAGCGCATACGCCTCTGAGCAGATGTGGCGCGCCGTGCAGCTGCTCAAGCAGAAGAAACCCGTGGTAGTGTCGATGAGCGGAATGGCCGCTTCGGGCGGTTACTACATGGCCTGTGGCGCCGACTACATTGTGGCCGAACCGACCACGCTGACCGGCAGCATCGGTATCTTCGGCATGGTGCCCGACGCTTCGGGCCTGCTCACTGAGAAGTTGGGCCTCCACTTCGATGTGGTGAAGACCAACGCGGCCTCCGACTTCGGTGCGGCCGGCCGTCCGTTCAATGGGGCCGAATCGGCTGCCATGCAGGGCTATGTGAACCGTGGTTACGGTCTCTTCCTGAAGCGTGTGGCCGACGGCCGTCACATGAAGACCGAACAGGTTGACCAGATTGCCCAGGGCCGCGTGTGGACGGGTAACCAGGCATTGAAGATAAAGCTCGTCGACAAGCTCGGCACACTCGACGATGCCGTGGCCGAAGCCGCCCGTCGTGCCAAGCTCAGCGACTATGCCGCTGCAGCCTATCCCGCACAGCCTTCATGGGCCGAAAACCTCTTGAACCGCATGAAGGGCGACGACTACCTCGAACAGAAGGTGCAGGCCACGCTCGGCGAATACTACGCTCCCCTGCGCTTCGTCTCGACCCTGAAGAGCCCGACCGACATGTTGCAGGCACGCATGTTCTTTGTGCCCAACCTGAAGTGATATGCACCCTTTGCTACGTCTCCCGCTGGCTCCCTTGTCCCTGCCGTGGGCCGCGGTGGTCTGGCTGCGCGGCAAGCTGTTTGACTGGGGCGTGCTGGCCTCCCGGACTTTTCCGCTGCCCGTTATCTGTGTGGGCAACCTGGCTGTAGGCGGCACGGGCAAGACACCGCACGTAGAGCACCTCCTGCGCCTGCTGCATGGCGAGGGCTACCGGGTGGCTATGCTCTCGCGCGGCTATGGCCGGCGCACCAAGGGCTTCCTGCTGGCTGCGCCCAGCCACACTGCCGCCCACATCGGCGACGAGCCGCTCCAGATGATGCGCAACTGTCCCTTCGCCACCGTAGCCGTGTGCGAAAGCCGCGTCGAGGGCATGAAACGGCTCTTGCAGTTGCCCGACGCGCCCCAGGTGGTCGTACTCGATGATGCCTACCAGCACCGCTACGTCCGGGCGGGCCTGAACATTCTGCTCACCGAGGCATCGCGCCTCTACACCCACGACCACCTGCTCCCTTGGGGAAGGCTGCGCGAACCGGCTTCGGCCGCACGCCGTGCGCAAGCCGTGGTAGTCACCAAGTGCAGCCCCGGCCAATGGCCCGACCTGAAGGTAGCTCCCGGCCAGTTGCTCTACTACAGCCGCATAGCCTACGGCGCGCCGCTCGGCTGGAGCGGCGAAGAAGGCCAGCCCCCGCTTGATGCGCGCGGTGCACACATCCTGCTGCTCACGGGCATTGCCCACCCCGAACCGCTGCGCAGGCACCTGCTGGAGAGCGGTGCGGCCGAGGTCCGGTGTCTGTCGTTTCCCGACCACCATGCCTTCGACCGGCGCGATGCCGCACGCATTAACCGCAGCTTTACGCAGCTGCCCGGTGCCTGCATCGTGACCACCCAGAAGGATGCCGTGCGCCTGCAGGCCGTTGCGCCGCACCTCGATGCCGCCTTGCTGGCCCGCCTCTACGTGCAGCCCATCACCGTCGAGCTGTCGGCTTCGCCGCTGGCAGCCGCCGGTTCACCCACGTTCAACCAAATGATTCTACAATATGTTGCAAGCTATCCAAGAAACCGCTGCATGGATTAGGCAGCACACCTCCATGCGCCCGCTCACCGCCATCGTGCTCGGCACGGGGCTGGGCCGCCTCGCGCAGGAGATTGAGGTGGAAGTAGCCTTCCCCTACAGTGACATACCCAACTTCCCCGTGTCGACCGTCGAGGGCCACTCGGGCAAACTCATCTTCGGCCGTCTGGGCGGCAAGGAGGTCATGGCCCTGCAAGGCCGCTTCCATTACTACGAGGGTTACAACATGAAACAGGTGACCTTCCCCGTGCGCGTCATGTATGAGTTGGGCATCAAGAACCTCTTTGTGAGCAACGCTGCGGGCGGCATGAACCCCGGCTTCGAGATTGGTGACCTCATGCTCATCACCGACCACATCAACTTCATGCCCGAGCATCCGCTCCACGGCCCCAACTTCCCCACAGGACCGCGCTTCCCCGACATGCACGAGGCTTACGACCGCGAGTTCCTCGACATGGCCCGCCAGATAGCCCGCGAAAAGGGCATCCGTACGGTCGAAGGCGTCTACTTGGCCACCCAGGGCCCGACCTTCGAAACGCCCGCCGAATACAAGATGTACCACATCTTCGGCGCCGACGCAGTGGGCATGTCAACCGTGCCCGAGGTCATCGTGGCCCACCATTGTGGCATCCGCGTGTTCGGGGTGAGCATCATCACCGACTTGGGCGTTGAAGGCAAGATTGTCGAGGTGAGCCACGAGGAGGTGCAGCGCGCAGCCGATGCCGTGCAGCCGCTCATGGCCGACATCTTCCGCGAAATGGTGCGGCGCATTTAATGTATAATGTATGATTTATAATGTATAATGGGGCTTCGCCTACGTGAGAGTAGGCGAAGCCCCATTATTCATTAGCAAGGACTGCGTAGCGGTGCGTCACTTGATGTTCTGTCGGATGCGCTGCAGGTAGGCGTTGAGTGCCGCCTCGTCCTTGTTCTCGATAATCTCGAGCAGCTGCTTCAGCTCGTCGCGTATGTTCGCCACCTGTCCGCCCGTGCGGGGATTGAACAGGATTTCGCGCAGCAGGCAGTCGTCCTCGCCCAGCACGCCCCGGGCTATCTTCAGGTGACGCTTGAAGGTGGTGCCCGGCGCATCCTGGTGTTTCATGACAGCTGCAAACACGAAGGTGCTGACAAAGGGAATGCTCAGCGAGTAGGCCACCGTTTCGTCGTGCTCGTCGAAGGTGTATTCGCAGATGTGCAGTCCCAGCCGGCTGTACAGGTCGCGGAAGAAGATGCGCCCCATATAGTCGCCCTCGGTGATGATGATGGCGTTCTCGTTGCTCAGTGCGCCGAGGTTGGCAAAGGTGGGTCCGAACATGGGGTGGGTCGACACATAGCGCATGCCCTGCGACTCGTAGAACTCCTTCAGGCCCGTCTTGACCGAGGCGATGTCGCTCAGGATGCACTCGGGCGGCAGGTGGGGGATGACGGTGCGGAACACGTCGAGCGTGTACTTCAGCGTCACCGCGTTGATGACGAGTTCGGGCTTGAACTCATCGATTTCTTCGAGCGACGTGAAGCGCTGCGTGTTGTACATGAACCGCAGTCGCTTCGCGTCGATGTCATAAACGGCCGTTTCGTGGTCGAAGCTGAGCAGGTCGACGAAGAAGGACCCCATCTTGCCTGCTCCCAAAACCAGTATGCGCATAGTTCGGAGCCTCAGTTTTTGTTCATCACGTCGATTTGCTGGCGTACGCTCTCTTCGTGGATGCTTTCGAACACGTCCTTCACGAAGTCAGCCGACATGCCGCAGAGCACGCCCTGCGCGCCGCGCTTGTAGAGAATCTCGGTGTAGCGGCCCGTCTGTACGACCGTCATGTCGTGCTCGCGCTTGTACTGTCCGATCTCGCGGCTGATGCGCATACGCTTGGCTAACAGCTCAATGAGCGAGTTGTCGATTTCGTCAATCTGGTGGCGCAGTGCATCGAGGCTCTCGGTCGAGGCCGTGACGTTGCGGATGACCAACTTGTCGAGGATGAAGTCGAGCACGTCGGGCGTGACCTGCTGCTTGGCATCGCTCCAGGCACAGTCGGGATTGCAGTGGCTCTCCACGATCAGGCCGTCGAAGCCCAGGTCCATGGCCTGCTGGCAGAGCGGAGCCACCAGCTCGCGTGCACCGCCTATGTGGCTCGGGTCGCCGAAGATAGGCAGGCCCGGGATGCGGCGGCGCAGTTCGATGGGAATGTGCCACATGGGCAGGTTGCGGTAGAGCCTCTTCTCGTAGGTCGAGAAGCCGCGGTGAATCACGCCCAAGCGGGTGATGCCGGCCTGGTTGATGCGTTCCAGTCCGCCAATCCACAGTTCCAAGTCAGGGTTCACGGGGTTCTTCACCAGCACGGGCACATCGTGTCCCTTCAGCGCGTCGGCTATTTCCTGCATCGCAAAGGGGTTGGCCACCGTGCGTGCGCCTATCCAGAGCAGGTCGACGCCGGCATTCAGGGCAGCTTCGACGTGAGCGCGCGTGGCCACTTCGGTACATACCTTCATGCCCAGTTCATTCTGCACGCGGTTCAGCCAGGGCAGTCCTTCTTCGCCGATACCCTCGAAGCCACCGGGCTTCGTGCGCGGCTTCCAGATGCCGGCGCGGAACAGCTTGATGCCCTTGCGGGCCAGCTGTGTGGCGGTGCACATCACTTGTTCTTCGGTTTCGGCCGAACAGGGTCCGGCAATCACCAAGGGGCGTTTGGCGTCGGCTTCTTCGCCGAGCAGGTTCAGGGGAGAAAGATTGAGTTCCATATAATAGATGGTGTTATGATTTATGTTTGGTCAGTGAATGGGACTTGCCCGACGCGCGGCTGGACCGGTGAGGCAGGCCGGCGGGGCGGGCGAAACAAGGTGCCGAGTTGTAAATCCTAAGTGCCGCTTAGACAATCCTATGTGCCGCTCAGAAAATCCTAAGTGCCGCTCAGGAAAAACTAAGTGCCGAGTTGTTTTTCTCTTTGATGCATCCAAGTTTAATGGAAACAGTCGGCAGCCTTGTGGATGCGGTCGAGGGCCTCGGCCAGCTTCTCCTCCTTGGCGCAGAGCGAGATGCGGATGTAGCGCGCGCCGTTGGAGCCGAAGATGAAGCCCGGCGTGAGGAACACGCGTGCCTGGTGCAGCACGGCCTCGGTGAGCTCTTCTACCTGGGCATAGCGGTCGGGAATGCGTCCCCAAAGGAACATGCCCACCTGCGCAGGGTCATAAGTGCAGTGCAGGGCATCCATGATTTGTCCCGCCAGCTTGCGTCGGCGCGCATAGACCTCTACGTTGGCCTCCTCGTGCCAGGCATCGGTGTTGTGGTAGGCTTGGGCGGCAGCCAACTGCAGGGGGCGGAAGATGCCCGAGTCGATGTTGCTCTTCACCTTCAGAATCCAGCTCACGAACTGTGCGTTAGAGGCCAGCATACCCACACGCCAGCCCGGCATGTTGTGGCTCTTGCTCATTGAGTTGAACTCTATGCAGCACTCCTTCGCGCCCGGCACCTGCAGGATGCTCAGGTGCTCGTGGCCGAGAATGAAGCTGTAGGGATTGTCGTTGACCACCACGATGCCGTGGCGGCGGGCAAAGTCCACCAGTCTCTCGTAGGTCTCGCGGCGGGCGGGAGCGCCGGTCGGCATGTTCGGGTAGTTGCACCACATCAGCTTCACGCCCTGCAGGTCGAGGTTTTCCAGCTCGTCGAAGTCGGGTTGCCAGCCGTTGTCGGGGCTCAGGTTGTAGTTGACGATGTGGCAGCCCAGCAGTTTCGACAGGGAGGTGTAGGTGGGGTAGCCCGGGTTGGGCACGAGCACCTTGTCGCCCGGGTTCACAAAGGCCAGCGTCGTGTGGAGTATGCCCTCCTTTGAGCCGATGAGCGGCTGGATTTCGGTGTCGGGATTCAGTTCCACTCCAAACCACCGGGCGTAGAAGTGGGCCATGGCCTGGCGCAACTGCGGAATGCCGGCGGTGGGCTGGTAGCCGTGGGCATCGTCCTTGGCGGCTTCGCGGCATAGCGTCTGTACCGTTTCGGCTGAAGGCGGCATGTCGGGGCTGCCAATGGCCAACGAGATGATGTCCATGCCCTTGGCATTCATGCGTGCCACCTCCTTGCCCTTGCGTGAAAAGTAATATTCCTGTACCTGCTGCAAGCGGTCGGCAGGTTGTATGGTGGGGTTATTTTCCTGCATATTCTCCAAGTATTTTCAGTTCGCGAATCAGCGGACGTACGGCATCGATGCTCTGGCGGTAGCGCACGTAGTCATCATACGACACGTCCACATAGAAGAGGTATTCCCATTCGCGCCCGATGATGGGCAGCGACTGTATTTTGGTCAGGTTGATTTTGTAGAACGAAAAGATGCTGAGCACCTGCGACAGCGACCCTTCCTCGTGGGGCAGGGCAAAGACGATGCTGCTCTTGGTGGTGCGGTGAAGGTCGCGCAGCTTGTCGGCTGACCACGGGTCAGACATCATCAGGAAGCGCGTGAAGTTGTGCTTGTTGTCCTCAATGCCCTGTTCGAGCACCTTGAGCCCGTAGAGTGGGGCGGCCCCGGCGTGGCAGATGGCGGCATGTCCGCGCAGCTGTTTGCGGCTGATTTCTTCGGCAGCCCCGGCCGTGTCGGCCACTTCCACCACCTTCATGTTCGGATGCTTGTCGAGAAAGGCGCGGCACTGCATCAGGGCCACGGGGTGCGAGTTCACCTCCGTGATAGTGTTCCAGTCGTCTTCGGGCAGACACATGATGCTGTGTTCGATGTGCAGTTTGTGCTCTCCCACAATGGTCATGCCGCTCTCGCGCAGCAGGTCGTAGTTGTGCAGCAGGCTTCCGGCAATGGTGTTCTCTATGGCCATCAGTCCGAGACGCGAATAGTCGTCGCGCATCTCCTGGAATATCTGCTCGAAAGTGTCGCAGCAGATAAGCTCCACTTCGTCGTCGCTGAAGTACTGGTGGGCCGCAATGTCGTGGAACGAGCCGCGGATGCCCTGTATCGCAATCTGTTTCATTCTTCACATTAAAAAGAAAACCCGCCTCCTTAAATAGGGAAGCGGGATTTCGTTCAATATTTTCAGTTCAGTATGTTTGGCATACGACATCCCGCTTCGCTTGTCCGGCAAAGTAAAAGTAAAAACCGTAAAAGAAGCATGCGTTTGCCAACATAAGGTTTGTCGTTAAGGGGTTTACGGCAGCAAAAGTAAGTCTTTATTTCAGAACGACAAACATTTCGTCAGATATTTTCGGTTTTCTTGCCTGATAGTCCGTGCGCAGCAGTGTCGCAACCGCCGTGCGTGCGATGCCGGTCTCTGTCTGACTGTTGTCCGGCCCGCACGGCAGGGTGTCGGTCCTCTTGGAGCTTTCCTTATGTCTTCCTCTGGCAGTGCAAAATGAAAATCTTTCAGCTTTTCTTTTGCACTTCGCTCGCCTTGCACTACTTTT
>JBJEAF010000182.1:1824-9443 GCA_051868755.1 Alloprevotella sp. | reverse complement strand
AGGCACGCCCCGATGCCGATGGTCAAGCGTTCAAGGCACGCCCCGAAGGGGCAACGAGCGCTTAGCCCAGGGCAACGCCCTGGGTTGGTTGACCGCCGCACATGCGCCCTGAAAGGGCAAAAGCGTTAGAAGGCAAGCGTTATGGACAAACGCTTTTGCCCTTTCAGGGCGTGCATCATCGCCTCATTCTACCCAGGGCGCTGCCCTGGGCTATGCGCTGTTGCCCCTTCGGGGCGTGCCTTGAACGCTTGACCATCGGCATCGGGGCGTGCCTTGAACGCTTGTCAACCAGCAGCAACGGGGCGTGCTTTGAACGCTTGACAACTGTGACTTTATAACCTCATAACCTCATAACCTCATAACCTCTTAACCTTATAACCTCTTAACCTTATAACCTCATAACCTCATAACCTGATCCATTATAACCCAAGTTTCAGGCTTGCGGGTCAAAGCAGTAGCCGTAGCCCTGCCGGTTGGTGAGGCAGGCCCCGGCATCGCCGAGCTTGCGGCGGATGCGGGCAATGTGGACATCGACGGTGCGGTCGAGCACGTAGCTCTCACCGTGCCACACGTGGGCCAGAATCTCATCGCGTGAGAATACTCGTCCCGGGTGTTGCACGAGCAGGCACAGAATGCCGAACTCCTTGGGCGAGAGCTTGAGCTGCTGTCCTTCGGCCTCGACGAGCTTGCGCGTCATGTCGATGGTGAGCGGTCCGGCCTGCAGGAGGCTCTCGGTCGGCTGGGCCGGACTGCGGCGCAGCACCGCCTTGACGCGGGCCAGTACCTCGTGGAGCGAAAAAGGCTTGGAGATGTAGTCATCGCCGCCCGATGAGAAACCCACCAGCAGGTCCTTCTCGGTGTCGCGGGCCGTGAGGAAGATGATGGGCACAGGATTGTGCAGTTCCTTGCGCAGCTTTTCGGCCATGGCGAAGCCCGACATGCCGGCCATCATCACGTCGAGCAGGATGAGTGCGTGCTGCGGGGTGAGCAGCTCCAGGGCCTCTTCGGCACTTTCGGCCGTATCGACGGCATAGCCGGCGTTTTCGAGGTTGCATTGCAGGATTTCGCGCAGGTCGGGTTCGTCGTCGACCACTAAGATTTTGGTTGCCATGTGGTGGAGTGTTAGAGATGAGATGGTTTGCACGGCCACAGGCGGGTGAGGGTGAGGCCGCAGCCTGCCGTATGGCCGTTTTGGCGGTGCAATGTTAAGACATTTTGCCGGGCTTTTGCGGAGCGCGCGTATTAAATTTGTGTGAAGAGTGCCCTGCTGTACGAAAAAAGACGTACTTTTGCTACTCCATTCCACACAACCACGCCATGTTTGCCCAGCCAGACGAGATAAACGACTTTGTCGATGAGCTATACGCCTTTGTGCGCGCGGCCCTGACCGAGGGCGGCGAGCCTGCCGACTACCACAAAGGAGCCGTGCAGGTGGTTGATGCGCACATGAGGCTGTTTGTGCTGCTCGACAATCACGGCACCGACGAACAGCTGGGCATCGTGGCCCTGCGAGAGCTGTGCCGCATTGACGAGCTGACCCTCGAAATGGTGCCCGACCGCATGAAGATGACGGCCCTGGCGCACGACTGGCTGAGGCCCTTCTGATTATATCCCTCCTCTCTCTCTCCTTCATGATGAACGAACAAGTAGAACCCCAGGTGGTCTTTCGCCACAGCCTGCCCGTGCAGATTCGCTTCAACGACGTGGACCGCTATGGTCACGTGAACAACAACGCCTACTTTGCCTACTACGATCTGGGCAAGGAAGAGTATTTGCGGCAGGTGTTGCAAGTGGACTACCGTGCCGCCGAAGTGGTGCCCGTGATAGCCAATATCAACGCCGACTTCATACAGCCCATCTTCTATGGCGACGACATTGTGGTCGAAACCCGCGTGTCGCACCTGGGCCACAAGAGTTTCACCCTGCAACAGCGCGCTGTCAACCGCCTCACGCAGCAGGTGGTGTGTCAGTGCAGCACGGTGATGGTGTGCTTCAACCTGAAGACCCAACAGTCAGCCGAAGTGCCCGAGCATTACCGCCACGCCGTGGAAGCCTTCGAGGCGGGCGGCGAGAGTTGACAAGCCGCAGGGCAGCAGTCAGCCCATCTTCAGCATACACATATATCATAACTTCCCATGCCAATCAGTTTTCTTACAAATAGCCTCGTTGACCACCTCAGTCACTTTGTGGGCCTCATAAATCCCGACCGCGTGTTTGTGTTGGTCGACGAAAACACCCGCCGGCTGTGTCTGCCCCGCCTGACAGAGGGTCATGCACAGTTGGCTGAAGCCCAAGTCATCACCATCGGCGCCACTGACAGCCACAAGACGCTGGAGAGCCTGGCCCACGTGTGGCAGAGCCTGTCGGAAGGCGGGGCCACACGCCATTCGCTGCTCATCAATCTGGGCGGTGGCATGGTGACCGACCTGGGCGGATTCGCCGCAGCCACCTTCAAGCGTGGCATCAAGTTTGTGAACATTCCCACTACCTTGCTGTCGATGGTCGATGCCGCAGCGGGCGGCAAGACAGGCATCAACTTCAACGGGCTGAAAAACGAAGTGGGCTGTTTCTGCGAGAGCGAGGATGTCATCATCGACATCAACTTCCTGCTTACCCTCGACCGGCAGAACCTGCGTTCGGGCTATGCCGAAATGCTGAAGCACGCGCTGCTCGAATCGGAGAGCATGTGGGCCGAACACCTGCGCTTCGACCTGGATAACCTCGACTACACGGAGCTTCTCAACCTGGTCAACCAGAGCGTCGGTACCAAGCAGCGCATTGTGAGCGCAGACCCCCACGAGAAAGGACTGCGCAAGGCCCTGAACCTCGGACACACCGTGGGCCACGCCCTCGAAAGCCTGGCCCTCGAAAAGGATCGTCCCGTGCTGCACGGTTATGCCGTGGCCTGGGGGCTGTTGTGCGAGCTGTATCTGAGCGCAAAGCACATGGGTTTCAGTACGCAACAGCTGCATCAGACGGCGGTCTTTGTGCGCCAAAACTACGGTTCGTTTGATTTCACCTGCAAGGACTATGAGACCCTTTACGGCTTCATGAAGCACGACAAGAAGAACCAAGGGGGAGAAATCAACTTCACGCTGCTGGGCAGCATAGGCGACATCAAGCTGGACTGCCATCTCACGAAGGAGGACGTGTTTGAGAGTCTGGACTATCTGCGGGAAGGGGCTTGATCCATATTGAGGTTATTAGGTTATAGGGTTATTAGGTTATTAGGTTATGAGGTTATAAAGTCACTCACCGGACGGCGTAGCTTCCAGCCTTCAATCTGCCTTTCAAATTGTAATATTATAACCTCATAACCTCATAACCTTTGCATCCCCCTCTTAACCTTCATACATAAGAACTCATGTACAAATCCCTGTTGGAACATACACTGTCCCTGTTGGTGGTGTTCTTGCTGCTCTGTTCGGCCGCAGTGTGGACGGGCCGCCTGCTTGGCCACGACATAGGCCCGGCAGCAATAGCCGACAGCACGCGGCAGGCTGCCTTTGCCGCCCCCGATGCCGAACAGCTGGCACGCTTGAAGCTCGATGGGCAGACCGTGAAGTTATTGCCGCGCGATTCAGCCTCGTGGACGGTGCACGCCGCCGACGGCACCGAACTCGGCATCGTGTTAAGCAGTGCGCCCTACGCTCGGGACATCGAAGGATTTGCGGGGCCTACTCCCGTGTTCGTCTATGTAGACCGAACGGGCAGGGTGGTGCAGACGGCGGCAGCCTACAACGACGAAACGCCCGACTTCTTCGAGACGGCCTGGAACGGTACGGCCCCGCACTTTCAGGGCTTGACCCCAGCCGAGGCCGCCGCCCTGAAAGTCGATGCTGTGAGCGGAGCCACCTATTCGAGCACGGCCATTGTGCGCAATGTGCAGCAAACGCTGGCCGCCTATGCCGAGGCCGAAGGCCGTCATACCGATGCACCGGCTGTGGGTTGGGTGCGCACGGTTGCCGTGGCCTTGGTGCTGCTGCTTGGCGTGCTGGCAGCTTGGTTAGGCCGCGGACGCAAGGTCGTGCGGGTAACGGTGCTGCTGCTCAATGTGGGCGTGACGGGTTTCTGGTGCGGCCAGTTCCTTTCGCTCTCACTGCTGCGCGGCTGGGTGGCCAACGGACTCGATCCGCTGCTCTATCTGCCCGCCGTGCTCATGCTGGGCGTGGCCCTGCTCATGCCCTGGCTGGGCCGCAGGCGGCACTACTGCAACTGGGTGTGCCCCTTTGGCAGCCTGCAGGAGCTGGCAGCCCGCTTGCCCCTGCTGCCCAAGGTGCCCTGCGGACCGAAAGTCTACAAGTGGATGCGCCGTGTGCGCATGGGCGTGCTGGCTGTGTTGCTGCTGAGCCTGTGGACGGGCGTGGGAGCGTTCTTGCTCGACTACGAGCCCTTCACGGCCTTCATGCTGACCTCAGCCTCGCCCGTGGTACTCGTGCTGGCCGGGACCTTTGTGGTGGCCAGTCTGTTTGTGCCCAACCTGTGGTGCAAGTGCTGCTGTCCCGTCGGAGCCTTGCTCGACCTTTCGGAAGATGACAAGCCTGTCCAAGAAAGTCCTGCCAGTTAGGCTTTGCGGCACAAGCGTCGGGAGGCAGTCCATGAGTGCGGTTGGCGGCCCGGCCTGAAAGAAAAGAATAATTCTTCAAAAAACGTTTTCCATGAACAAGTACAAAATCGTTTCGCTCGTGCTGGCCTTTGCCTTGTTGGCCACGCTGGTGCGCTTAGTCTATGTGAGCCAGAGCGAAGGGCAGCCCGCCGCTGCCGAAAGCAAGGCTTCAGTTGTATTCCAGAACATTCTGAACCGCAAGAGTGTGCGGGCCTATACCGACCGCAAGGTCACGCGTGAGCAGCTCGACACCCTGCTGCGTGCCGCCATGGCCGCCCCCACGGGCCGCGACATGAGGCCCTGGAAGTTTGTGGTCGTCGACGATACAGCGGCCCTCTCGGCACTGGCCGCTCAGCTCCCCTATGCCAAGATGTTGTCAAAGGCTGCGGCTGCTGTGGTGGTGTGTGGCGACCTGAGCGTGACCGACGACCAAGGCAAGCCCTCGACCAACTGGACCTTCGACTGTTCGGCAGCCACCGAGAATCTGCTGTTAGTGGCCGAGGCCATGGGACTGGGAGCCGTGTGGACCGGCGTGTACCCCTACGACGAGCGCGTGCAGGCTGTGGGCCAGGCCCTGAACCTGCCCGAGCACATTGTGCCGCTCAACCTCATTCCCATCGGCTATCCCGAGGGCAATCCCACTCCCAAGGACAAGTATAACTCCGACAACATCCACTTCAACGGCTGGTGAGCGGCTACGAAAATGCTTGCTCTGTTGGATTATGGGGTATTGTTCTGGGGTTATGGGGAATCAAAGGGGCTTTACAAGCGTTCGGGGCGTGCCTTGAACGCTTGTCAACTGTGACTTTATAACCTCCCAACCTCAAACCTCCTAACCTCCTAACCTCAAATCTTATCCCTCCTGACCTCAAACCGCCTAACCATTTCCATTCTATTTCTATACCATGAAAAACGTTGCTCTCACCGGCACACTGGCCGCCATTGCGGCTGCCGTTTGCTATGGCTTCATCCCCTTTTTTACCCTGCCAATCAAGCAAGGCGACGAAGCCAACCTCATGTCTGATCCCTCCATCCTGTTCTACCGTTTCGGTTTTGCCGCCTTGGTAGTGGGCCTCGTCATGCTGCTGCGCCGGCAGGACTTCAAGATAACGCGCGGCGAACTGGTGACACTCATCTACTTGTCCTTCATTTCCGACGGTTCGGCCCTCTTCCTCATTGAAGGCTACAACTACATGTCGAGCGGTGTGGCCACCACGCTACACTTCATGTACCCCGTGGTGACGGCGGTGATTATGATGACCTTCTACCAGGAGGCACGGCGCATCAGCACGGTGCTGGCCATCGTCATGGCCGTGGCAGGTGTGGGCATCCTGTCATGGGACCCGACCGGGCAGACCAGCCTGCACGGCGTGGTGATTGTGCTCATTTCGGCCGTCTGCTACGCCCTTTACCTCATCCGCGTGAACCGCTCGCGTGCGGCCCACATGGACAGCCTGAAGCTCGTGTTCTACATCATGTTTATCGGTGCCCTCATCTTTCTGGCCGAGGCCCTGCGGCAGGACACCTTCCAGCCCATAACCAATATCGTACAGTTCGGCAACCTCACGGCACTCGCGCTGGTCTGCACCATTGTGACCAACGTGTGCCTCGTGGTGTCGGTGAAGCGCATAGGCAGCACCATGACCGCCGTAATCGGTGCGCTCGAACCCCTGACGGCAGTGGTGATAGGTTGCTTGGTGTTCGCCGAAGCCTTCACCTGGCAGGTCATCACAGGCATCGCGCTCATCATTCCGGCAGTAGTCATCATCATCTTGACACGCCGCCGTTGACAAGCCCGCTAAGCATTTTGGTGGCTTATGCCGAAAAAAGTGACGTCTTGCCGCCTTTAGGCCCATGAAGTCTTGGCGTGATTGCACATTTTGCCTACTTTTGCGCACGAAAATCAAATCATAAACCAAGACAAGAATGACTCACAACTTACTGAAAGGCAAGCGCGGCATCATTTTCGGCGCGCTCAATGAAGATTCGATTGCGTGGAAAGTAGCCCTGAAGGCCGCAGAAGAAGGCGCACAGCTCACCTTGAGCAATACGCCCATGGCCCTGCGCATGGGTACGCTCGACAAGCTCGCCGAGCAAATCGGCGCAACAGTCATTGCTGCCGATGCTACCAGCGTGGAAGACCTGCAGAAGGTGTTTGAGGAGTCGATGCAGGTGTTGGGCGGAAAAATCGACTTTGTGCTCCACTCCATCGGCATGAGCCCCAATGTGCGCAAGCACCGTACCTACGACGACCTGGACTACGGCTATCTGCAGAAGACGCTCGACATCTCGGCCATTTCCTTCCACAAGATGCTTCAGGTGGCCAAGAAGTTGGACGCCATTGCCGAGTACGGTTCGGTGGTAGCCCTGACCTATGTGGCCTCACAGCGCACCTTCTTCGGCTACAACGACATGGCCGATGCCAAGAGTATGCTTGAAAGCATCGCCCGCTCGTTTGGCTACATCTATGGCCGCGAAAAGCACGTGCGCGTGAACACCATTTCGCAGAGCCCCACGGCCACCACGGCAGGCAAGGGCATCAAGGATATCGACAACATGATGGACTTCTCCGACAAGATGTCGCCGCTGGGCAACGCCAACGCCGAAGAGTGTGCCAACTACTGCGTCATGATGTTCTCAGACTTCACCCGTAAGGTTACCATGCAGAACCTCTTCCACGATGGCGGTTTCTCAAGCATGGGTATGAGCCTGCGTGCCATGAACCAGTATGCCAAGGACCTCAAGCCCTACGAGGACGAAAACGGCAAAATCATCTACGGATAACGAACCGACAGACAAGTGGCAAACCCACAGCGACGGGGCGGAGCTTGTACACAACAAAACAAAAGGAGTTTGCAGCGATGCAGGCCGGGCAGCAGGAGATGCTGTCAGGGCGGCATCTCCGCAAACTCCTTTTTTCTTTTCTGCCAGAACGGAAAGCGTGTGAAAAAGCCTTGGGAAGTCCCGCGCAAACAAAAGCCGGAATCCTCACTGCGCGCCAAGTTCCCAAACG
>JBJEAF010000182.1:0-1724 GCA_051868755.1 Alloprevotella sp. | reverse complement strand
AAACGCGCCAAGTTCCCAAACGAAAACGCGCCAAGTTCCCAAACGAAAACGCGCCAAGTTCCCAAACAAAAACGCGCCAAGTTCCCAAATGTGCGATAAAATACTTGATTATTCCAAATAAACTACATACCTTTGTTGCGGAAAATCAACTACAAGAGAAATAATTAAGTTTCCTGATAAGACATGAGAAAGAAAGCATATAAGAAAAGGTTAGTCGATGACATGCTACAGGCACGTTTGAGACGTAAAGGAGCCGTTCTGATAGAAGGAACAAAATGGTGCGGAAAGACCACCACAGCCGAGCAACATGCAGCCAGCATCCTGTATATGGCAGACCCCGAAGTGGCCCGCATAGCCGATGTCAACATCAAGCGTCTGCTCAAGGGCGAACGTCCCCGCTTGCTCGACGAGTGGCAGGTAGCCCCGACGATATGGGATGCCGTGAGGTTTGATGTGGACCATTCAGAAGGCATGGGACAGTTCATACTGACAGGTAGCAGCGTTCCGGCACAGACATCCGATATTGTGCACTCCGGCGTGGGACGCTTTGCCAAGCTCCTGATGCGGCCGATGTCGCTGTTCGAATCGGGCGAGTCGAATGGCGAAGTCAGCCTGTCCGCCCTGTTCGACCATCCGGAGGGTGTGGAAGGAGAAAGCCAGATGGACATAGACCAGCTCGCCTTCCTGATCTGCCGTGGAGGATGGCCGGGCGCACTGGGCCTGTCAGACAAGGATGCGCTGGGACAAGCCTTCGACTATTTCGATGTGGTGGCCGATTCGGACGTGTCGCGCGTGGACGGCGTGTCGAGAGACCCGATGCGTGTGCGTTTGTTGATGAGGTCGTATGCGCGACACCAGGGAACAGGGGCAACCATCGGCACCATACTCGCAGACATCAAGACAAACGACAGCAGTGAATTGTCAGACAATACCGTTTACGACTACATCAAAGCCTTGAAGCGGACCTTCGTTATCGAAGACATGCCGGCCTGGAATCCCAATATACGCAGCAAGACCGCCATTAGGACAGGCGACACCCGCTATTACATAGATTCCTGCATCGCTACCGCCGCATTGGGCTTAGGTCCCAAGGATCTGCTCAACGATTTGGACACAATGGGCCTCATGTTCGAGACATTGTGCGTGCGTGACCTTCGCGTGTATGCCGAGTCCATAGACGGAAACGTATATCACTATAGAGACAAGAACGGTTTGGAGTGCGACGCAGTCATCCATCTCCGAAACGGCTCTTACGGTCTTGTCGAAATCAAGCTGGGCGGAGACAAACTGATAGAAGAAGGGGCCAGAACGCTCACCACATTGGCTGCACTGATAGACACCACCAAGATGAAAAGCCCTTCGTTCATGATGGTGCTGACCGGAGTAGGCCGATACGCATACCGTCGTCCTGACGGCGTGCTGGTTGTACCTGTTTCGTGCCTTCGCAACTGACCGGTGTGCCGCGTTCCCAAGGTGCGACGGCTGGTAGGTGCGCAATCCGAACGGAGGGTCTGGAATAGAAGCAAATGCGTGCCAATCAGCAAGGTTCGCGTCTCAACTCTTGCGGTTTGGAAAAAAAGAGTAATTTTGCAAGGGCAACCAAGCAGCCTGTCGGCGAATCGCCTGACTGGGCGTAAGGAAATGCAGCTTCGCAAAAAAACACGAATACTATGGGCATATTCATCAACAAGGGAAACAGCAGCTTCGCGGAGTCTCGCAACGGG
>JBJEAF010000181.1:0-9454 GCA_051868755.1 Alloprevotella sp. | reverse complement strand
GGGGACACAAGGATTTTCAGTCCTTTGCTCTACCAACTGAGCTATGGCACCGTATTTTTCTTTTAGCAAGCATCCTGCTTCAATCATCTCGAACCGAGGACACAAGGCCAATGCTTATTTTATATTGTGGTGCCACCAGGAATCGAACCGGGGACACAAGGATTTTCAGTCCTTTGCTCTACCAACTGAGCTATGGCACCGTATATTTTATAAGTATATCTTCAGACTCTTTGTCTCATGTGCTGTCACGCAGGCTTCGAATCGAGGACACAAGGCCATTTAATATTTATGGCAGTCCTTTGCTCTACCAACTGAGCTATGGCACCGTATATTTTATAAGTATATCTTCAGACTCTTTGTCTCATGTGCTGTCACGCAGGCTTCGAATCGAGGACACAAGGCCATTTAATATTTATGGCAGTCCTTTGCTCTACCAACTGAGCTGTGACAGCTTTCCGATTTGCGAGTGCAAAAGTACGACAAATATTCAACCCGCCAAATGTTTGCACGCATTTTTTGAGTTCAAAGGCTTTTTTAGTGCCTGCAAAGAGCGTCATTTTCAATTTTATAGTCAATTTTGCGCTGCATCAGCCTGGCCTTGTGCTGTCCGTCTGCCCTGCAACGGGGAGAGGGTCAGGCCTTGGTGCGCGGCCACGATGCGCCACCCCTCCTACATAACGATTCTGCCATGAAACCAGTCATCAACCCCGACCTCAAAGCCATTGATTTCACCGAAGCCCTGCAAGTGTATGGCGACCGTTCCTTCGCTATGGGCAACGACCTGCTGGTGCTCGATGACATCGCCACTGCCGACTTCGACGAGCTGCCCACCCAGCTGGGCTTCCTGCTCATCGGTCTCTGCACCTCGGGCGAGGCGCACTTCACGCTCAGCGGACGCGAGCAATGCCTGAAGCCGAACGACCTGTTGATTTCGCTCGGCGAACAGGTGTTCCGCGACGTGACAATGAGCGATGACTTCCACGCCACGGCGGTGCTGATGTCGCGCTCCTATGCACAGGACTGCATTGTGGGCCTCAGCTACATGTGGCCCTACCTGCTGTTTGTCATGGAGAATCCCGTGTGCCACCTGTCAGATGAGGAGCAGACATGGATAACAGAGTGCTACTCCCTGCTCAGGCGCAGGCTGGCGCGCCAGGAGGGCCGTTACCTGCGCGAAGGAATCATCGCCCTGACCCGCGCCTTCTATTTTGAAATATGCAACCTGCTCGACACGCGCGCCAAGCCCGACCGCACGGCCAAACTTACCCGTTCCTACACCATCTTTGACCGTTTCATACAGTTGGTGTCGCAACACTTCAAGCACGAGCGCAGCGTGGAGTGGTACAGCAGCGAGATGTGCCTCACGCCGAAGCACCTGTCGGAAGTGGTCAAGGCGGTGAGCGGAAAGACAGCCGGGCAGTGGATTACCACCATGGTGATGACCGAAACGAAGACGCTGTTGCAGAACACCACCCTGTCAATCAAGGAAATTGCCAAAGAAATGAACTTTCCGAACCAGAGCTTTTTGGGAAAATACTTCAAGAACATCGAAGGCGTGTCGCCCTCCGACTTCCGCAAGCTGTGTGCAGGCACTAAGCCCTGATAGCCTGTATGCGCTCCTTGCAGCGTTCCATGAGCCACTTGGGGGTGGAGGTAGCTCCGCAAATGCCTACGCTGGCCTTGCCGTCGAACCATTCGGCGCGGATGGCGTGGGGCGTGTCGACCATGTAGGCATGGGCGTTGACCTGCCGGCAGGCTTCGAACAGCACCCGACCGTTCGAGCTTTTCAGCCCGCACACGAAGACCACCACGTCGTGGCGCGCTGCGAAACGGCAGATGTTGGGCAGCCGGTTGGCCACCTGCCGGCAGATGGTGTCGAAATAGCGGAACTGCGCGGGGGGCTGCATGTGGGCCGTGAGGTAGTCTACCACCTGACGGAAGCCTTCGAGCGGCTTGGTGGTCTGCGAGAAGAGGGCGATGGAGCGCGACAGGTCGAGGCGGGCTGCCTCTTCGACACACTCTATGACTATGGCCTCGCCCTGTGTCTGCCCGACGAGACCCAACACTTCGGCGTGTCCGCGCTTGCCGTAGATAACAATTTGCGGACGCGGCTCTTCTGAATATACCTTCTTGATGCGGCGCTGAAGCTGCAACACGACAGGACAGGTGGCATCGATGATTTGGATGCCCCTGTCCTGTGCCAGTTTATAGGTAGCCGGCGGCTCGCCGTGGGCACGCAGCAGCACCTTGGTGCCCTGCGGCAAACGGGCGAAGGCTTCGTGGTCGATGGTACGCAGACCCAGATGGTGCAGGCGTTCGCACTCGCTGCCGTTGTGAACGATGTCGCCCAAACAGCAGAGCGAGCCTGAATGGGCCAGCTCTTCCTCGGCCTTGCTGATGGCCGTGGTCACGCCAAAGCAGAAGCCCGACGAGTCGTCAATTTCTATGTTCATATCTTGTTCGTGCTTGGAGTCCCGGTAGGAAGGTTGGGAGGGATGAGGTTATGAGGTTATAAATTTACCATTTGAGTGGGTGGTATTCAGGCGTTACAGTAGTAACTTTATAACCTCATAACCCCATAACCTAATTCCTTTATAACCTCAGCCAACCCCCATCACCCATAAAACTGCCTCACAGCCTGTTCCCTGCAAGCGGACTCATATTTTAAATTCCACGGGCACCGTAATCTTCACGGCAATCGGCTCGCCCCATTCGTTGGTGCCCGGCTTCCACCGCGGCATCTGCTGCAAGGCGTTCATCGCCGCCTGCTTCACGGCAGGGTCGAAGGCATCGCGCACCTCGAAGTCGGTGGCATAGCCGTCAGGGGCTACGACAAACGAGAGGACTACCGTGCCCTGCTGCTTGCGGTTGAGACAGGTCTGCGGATAAGGCAGGTGCTCGTCGAGCCAGCGCATGAAGGCGCGCGGCCCGCCGGGGAACGCGGGCATCTGTCTCACCATTTCGGTGGGCACAATCTTCTGTTTGGCCACAGGCAGCGACTCGTCTTGCAGCGCAGTGGTGTCGAGAATGGGCGTGGTTATCATCTCCTGTTCGGGATCGTAGCTGATGGGGCCGTCGTTGCCGAGGGTGTGTATGGGGGGCTGGCCGTCCACGATCTGGGGCGCGTCCTGTTTGGCCCCGGGGCTCATGCGCTTGAGGGGCACCTGGCGCGCGGTGGCCAGGAACTGCACCTTATAGCCCTCCTTGAGGTCAGAGGGACGCAACTTGGCCAGCGCGTCCTCGGCATCGTTCATTTCGCGGTTCAGCAGATAGCGGGCATAAGCCGTGAGGCCGCCATAGGATACCACCAGCACGGCAAAGGCTCCCACCACGGCCTTCAGCGCATAGCCATAGCGGCGGCCCGCCTGCGCACGCAGACGGTAGGCACCGTAGGCCTTGTTGCGGTTTTCGAAGACCATGTCGCACCAGTCCTTGGATAATAAATTGCCCGATTGCACGTTATCTGTGATATAAGAGTGTCACCAAAAGTAAGCTAAAAGAACAGTGCAGGATGACCTGCGGGCGGCTCCGGAAGCCTGCTGTCACGCAGTGTTCCGGCCAAGCCCTGACTGTGCCGCCCGACACAAAAATGGCGGCTGCCTGCATCTTGGATGTGCAAAGGTAAGGGGATTTCCAGTTTTTATAGTACCTTTGGCCACAAAAAAAGTAAAAGCTCCATGAAAATAAAGTTATTGGCCCTGCTGCTCGCGCTGCCTTTCGGGTGTGCCACCGCGCAGGAATATTCCTCCTCGTTCAACGTTCTGAACCTGCCGGCCAGTCCCCACGTGGCGGCACTGGGCGGCCGCAACATCACGCTGCTTGAGGACAATCCCGCCATCGGCTGGAGCAACCCCGCCCGCTACGCCGACGTGAGCGACAAGAAGCTGAGCCTCAGCTTCATGAGCTATGCGGCCAGCACATCGTGGATGGGCGCACACTTCACCAAGGCTTTTGGCGAACGCCACACGATGGCCGTCGGCGTGCAGTACATGAACTACGGCTCGATGGACGAAACCGACGAGTGGGGCCAGACCATCGGGGAGTTTAACGCCAAGGACATCGTGCTGGGCGTGGGCTACAGCTACCTGCTCTCCGACCGCTGGACGGGAGGTGCCATGCTGAAGGGCACGGTGTCGAACCTGGCCGACTACACAGCGGCCACGCTGAGCGTCGACCTGGGCCTGAACTACTATGACGAGGAACAGGACCTCTCGGTGTCGGCCGCGCTGCGCAATATCGGCACGCAGGTCAACTCCTACGACGGTTACGTGCGCACCCACCTGCCTTTCAGCCTCGACCTGGGCATCTCGCAGGGCATGGCCCACCTGCCTGTGCGCATCCACGCCACGCTCACCGACCTGACGCGCTGGAAGTCGAGTTACTACGCCCTGCCCGAGCCAGACTCAAAGCAGCCGGACTTTACACGCAAAGTGCTCAACCACTTGGTGCTGGGCCTCGACATCCTGCCGAGCGAAACGGTCTATCTGGCCCTGGGCTACAACTTCCGCCATGCCTACGAGCTGAAGGCGGCCGGCTCCTCCCACTGGGCAGGTTTCTCAGCGGGCGGCGGACTCAACCTACAGCGTTTCCAGTTCGGCATTGCCTACACGCAATACCACCAATCGACCAGTTCTATCATGGTCAGCGCGGGCTACCGGCTGTAGCCCTGAACACCCAAGCCCATTCCAACACATCATATCCACCGAAATGAAAAAGATCATCGTGGCCATTGACGGACACTCCTCCTGCGGGAAGAGCACGATGGCCAAAGACCTGGCCCGCGAAGTGGGCTATGTATACATTGACACGGGTGCCATGTACCGCGCCGTCACCCTGTTTGCCATGCAGCACGACCTGTTCGCCCCCGACGGCAGCGTGCTGGCCGAACAGCTCGAACAGCTCATGCCGAAGGTGCAGGTAAGCTTCAAGCTCGACCCTGCCACCAACCTGCCCCTGACGCAGCTCAACGGCACCACCGTCGAGTCCGAGATTCGCGGCATGGCCGTCAGCTCCCACGTCAGTGCCATCGCCGCCCTCCCCTTTGTACGCCGCGCGATGACCGAACAGCAGCAGCGCATGGGCAGCGAAAAGGGCATTGTCATGGACGGACGCGACATAGGCACCGTGGTGTTTCCGCAGGCTGAGCTCAAAATCTTCGTCACTGCCTCGGCCCGCGTACGCGCCCAGCGGCGTTATGACGAACTCACGGCCAAGGGCCAGACGGTAAACTTCGAGGACATCCTGAAGAACGTGGAGGAACGCGACTACATCGACTCCCACCGCGCCGTGGCCCCGCTGCGCCAGGCACCCGACGCCCTGCTGCTCGACAACTCCGGCCTGACCATTGCCGAGCAGAAGGAGTGGCTCATGGAGCAGTTCAAGGCCCGCACCGCTTCGGACTCGCTCTGACACACTGCCCGATACCCTTCTGTAAATCATGTTATGGCACAGGTTGCCCCGCGCGGCAGCCTGTCCTTATTCTTTCTACCTTTGGCAAAACCTCTCTCCCCCATGCTTTTGCAAACCATTGAGCGGGCACTGGCCCAAGTGCCCTACCCCACACGGCCCGAAGGGCTTTACGAACCCATAGAGTATGTACTTTCGATGGGCGGCAAGCGGCTGCGCCCCACCCTGCTGCTGATGGCCCACGGCCTCTACGGCGGACAACCCGAAGCGGCACTCCCGGCTGCCGTCGGCATCGAAACTTACCACAACCACACGCTGCTCCACGACGACCTGATGGACCGGGCCGACATGCGGCGCGGCAAGCCCACTGTCCACAAGAAGTGGAACGACAACACGGCCGTTCTCTCGGGCGACACCATGCTCATCATGGCCTTCCGCCACATCATGGACTGCCCCTGCCGCCGCCAGGCCGACGTGCTCCGGCTCTTTGCCCGTTCGGCCCAGGAAATCTGCGAAGGGCAGCAGTATGACGTGAACTTCGAGTCGCGCACCGACGTGACCGAGGCCGAATATATCGAAATGATCCGGCTGAAGACGTCGGTCCTCCTGGGCTGCGCCGTACAGATGGGCGCGCTCATCGCCGATGCGCCCGATGCCGACTGTGACGCGCTCTACCGCTTTGCCGAGAAGGTGGGCCTGGCCTTCCAGTTACAGGACGACTACCTCGACGTCTACGGCGACCCGAAAGTGTTCGGCAAGAAGATTGGCGGCGACATCCTCTGTGGCAAAAAGACCTTCCTGCTCATCAACGCCCTGAACCGTGCCGATGCCGAAACGCGCAGCCGGCTGCTCCAGCTGCTGGCCGACAGCGGTTGTGAGCCTGAAGCGAAAATCCAGGCCGTGACCGGCATCTACAACCAGCTCGGCATCCCCGCCCTCACCCTGGAGGCCATCGACCGCTACTACGCCGAAGCCCGCGCCGAGCTGCAAGCCCTCTCGCTGCCGCAGGAACAGTGGCAGCCGCTCTGGGACTACGCCTGCTCGCTGCTGGGCCGCAACAAATAGGACTCCCCACTGCTACCCGTGCGCCTTGGCGGCGCGCGCTGCGCCTTCCTCACCCACCATGTTTATCGACACCCACACCCACATCTACACTCCCGAGTTCGACGCCGACCGCAACGAAGTGGTCGCGCGTGCCGTCGAAGCTGGCGCGGTGGCCCTGCTGCTGCCCAACATCGACGAAGCCTCCATCCGGCCCATGCTCGACCTCTGTGAGGCCCACCCCGGCCTGTGCCGCCCCATGATGGGGCTTCACCCCACCGAACTGCCGCCCGACCCTTGGCCGTTGTTGCGGCGCATGGAACAGCTGCTCGCGGAACCCGGCCACCCCTACGTGGCTGTGGGCGAGGTGGGCGTTGACCTCTACTGGGATGCCTCGCGCCGCGAAGAGCAGATGAAGGTGCTGGCCCACCAGGCCGAATGGGCAGTGCGCTTCGGGCTGCCCCTGATGGTCCACACGCGGGCCGCCCACCGCGAGGTGGTGGAGGTGTTGCGCCCCTTGGCCCGACGGCTGACGGGCGTGTTCCACTGCTTTGGCGGAACGGCCGACGAGGCTGCCGAACTGCTCGACACGTTTCCGGGCTTTGCCCTGGGCATCGGCGGTGTGCTCACGTTCAAGAAGTCGGCCCTGCCGGCCATCCTGCAACAGACGGTGCCGCTGAGCCGCATCGTGGTCGAGACCGACGCGCCCTATCTGGCCCCTACGCCCCACCGCGGGCAGCGCAACGAGCCTTGCCACATCCCACTGGTCATCAGCAAGCTGGCCGAGACCTACTGCCAACCCGTCACCGCCGTTGAGCGGCAGCTGTTGGACAACACGCACCGCCTCTTCGGCACTCCTTTATATATATAGCGCATCTCCTTTATATATATAGCGCATCTCTTCGGGTGCCACCCGCCGGCCGAGCCTACCGGGTGGCCCATTCTGTAAGCGGATGCCGCGACTGAACTACCGACATCACTTTCTTTTCAAACCACAACCCCATGACCTCTCAAGCCCTGACAGACTTCGAAAACAGGCTGCACCTCGACCTCCACCAGTATCTGCTGAACAGGCAGGCCGTCGAGGAGCGCATGCCCGAATGCCCCGACGTGGAAGAAGCGTGGCCCGCGCTGGCCCAAGCCTACCTGCCCGACGGCATACGCGAGTTCAACGACTATCCCAATGCCTCGCTGGGCTGGTGCATGTATCTGGGCATGGCAGTAGCCCACTTCTGGGACAGCGACTGGAGCCGCTGCGCCGACGTGGCCGCGCTCTACCGGGAGCTGCGCGAGGCACGCGGCTACGACTGCCTCGACGAGTATATCACCGACGAGGTGCTCCACACGCCCGCCCCGGCACAGTCCGCGCTGAGCGACACGGTGGCCGCCTGCGCCAGCCGCACGCTCAGCCTGCTGCGCCACGCGCCGTTTGAGGCCGGCACTCCCGAAGCCTTCCATGCCTATGTGGCCTGTCTCCACCAGCTCTTCCTGATGGGCATGGCCCTGCAGCTCAAGGCAATGGGCTATCACACCGAACGCATCCAGTAACCCCATGTATCCCAAGTTCATCATCAACCAAGACGGCGTGCTGCGCTTCGGCCAGGTGTTCCTCCACCGCGACCTGCTCGGCCCCGGCGAACAGTGCGTCTACGGCGGCGGGCTCTGGAAGCTGCGCCACCTGCCCGACGGCACCGAGGTGGTCCACCTGTATGGCCGCTCGTTCGACTTCGGCCCGCCCTGCTTCGACTCGCTGCGGCGCATCGACTGGAGCGGTCTGTGGGGCAAGCCCATGCCCCTCTTCTTCGTGCCCCACTGGCCCGACGAGAGCGAACTGCAGCCCGTCTTCGTGGCGCGGCCTTAGCCACAGGGCCATTCCGCATTCAACAACAAGCAAAGTCCCCAAGACATTTCCCATGTCCACCCCCTCCTCCTCTCCCCAACCCGTCAGCCTTTTCCAGCGTCCGCTGTGGGTGTCGCTGTTCGCCCTCACCGCCGCCGTGGTGTGGGGCTGGGCCTACCCGCTCATCAAGCTGGGCTTCAGCGAGTTTGCCATCACCCCCGACATGACGGGCAGCAAGATGCTCTTTGCCGGCATCCGCTTCTTTCTGGCCGGGGCCATCATCCTGGTGGTGGCTGCCGCCTCGGGCCGCCGCTTCGCGCTGCGCAAAGCCTCCGACTGGCCCTTCATGGTGCAGTTCGCCCTGCTCAACACGACCTTCCACTATGCCTGCTTCTACATCGGCCTGTCGCACAGTGCCGGCGCGCGGGCGGCCATACTGAACTCGCTGAGCGTGTTTACCGTGGTGATATTGGCCTGCCTGTGCTTCAAGAGCGACCGCTTCACGCCGCGCAAGGCCCTGGGTTGCGTGGTAGGCTTTGCGGGCATCCTCACGCTGAATCTGGGCGGAGCCGACAGCGGCCGGTTCACCCTGCTGGGCGACGGCATGATTGTGCTCAACGCCCTGTGTAGCGCATTCGCCTCGCTGCTCACCCGCAGCCTCATCAGGCGTGTCGATGTGCTGGTCGGCACGGGCTACAGCCTGGCCCTGGGCGGTGCGCTGCTCGTGGTGCCCGCGCTGTGCATGGGCGGCACGCTGCCCGTAGTGACCCTGTGGGGCGTGGTGATTCTGCTCCTGCTCACGGCCATCTCCGCCTTGGGTTTTGTGCTCTACAACCGTCTCATCGTGTGTAACCCGGTGGGCAAGGTGGCTATCTACAACTCACTCATCCCCGTGGTGGGCACCGTCAGCTCCTGTCTGTGTCTGGGCGAGCCTTTCTATGTGCAGTATGCCGTGGCCACAGCCCTGGCCGCAGGCGGCATTTTCCTGATTAACAAATCCTGAATCCAGCCCATGGCATAGCCGGGCTGCGCGACCCGAAGAGCGGGCGCGCACCGCCCTTCTGACAACTCGGCAACTTGTGCGAAACAAGATGCCGAGTTGTTTTTCCTAAGTGCCGAATTGTTTTTCCTAAGTGCCGAGTTGTTTTTCCTAAGTGCCGAGTTGTT
>JBJEAF010000180.1:0-2415 GCA_051868755.1 Alloprevotella sp. | reverse complement strand
ACCTAATAACCTAATAACCTAATAACCTAATAACCTAATAACCTAATAACCTCATGACCTAAGCAATAACCTCATGACCTTCGGTCAAGCACTCTCTCCTTCCAGAAGTTTTTCCAATACAACGGCCACTCCGTCTTCTTCGTTCGACAGTGTGACACAGTCGGCCACGGCACGCAATTCGGGAGCAGCATTGTCCATAGCCACACCCATGCCAGCCAAACGTATCATCGACAAGTCGTTGTATCCGTCGCCGAAGGCTATCAAATCGGCTGCCCTCAGCCGCAAATGGGCCAGCAGCCTCTGTAAGGACTGGGCCTTGTCTATACCCTTCGGCACCAACTCTAAAAAGAAGGGGGCCGAACGGAACACTTCCATTCTGTCGGCCAGCAAGGCGGACAGTTCTCCTTCAGCCTGCATCATCTGGTCGGGATGCCCCGTCATCAGCAGCTTCACCGGGTGGGCCTCGATGCTTTCAAGCAGGCAGTCCACGCCTACCACCTCCATCTTGTTGATGCGCGCCTCTTCGGCCACATAATGGTCGTGAGGCATCTGCGTCACAATGCGGTTACCTTTATAGCCCAACAGTGCATAACCATGCGCCTGGGCATAATGCACCAGCAAGGGCAGCACCTCGTCGGGCAGATGCTTGGCATAGAGTTCGCGCTTCGAGGGCCAATGCACTATTTTTGCCCCATTGTACGAGAGTATGTAACTCTCCCGCCCTTCAAGTTCCAGCACATCGGCCACCGGTGCAATGCCGTAAGTGGGCCGGCCCGAAGCCAGCACCACCACTGCTCCTTGGTCCATGGCAGCCTCCAGCGCCTGCCGGGTGCGCTGTGTCACTTGTTTCGCCTGATTGGTCAGCGTACCGTCCAGGTCGAGTGCAATCACCGAATATTTCATACCTTTTCCGTTTTTTCGCCAAGAGACCCCTTTTTCATAGCCTTCAGCATTTCCCACATGACAATACCGGCCGTCACACTCACGTTCAGCGAATGTTTCGTGCCGTACTGCGGAATTTCGAGTGCCAGATCACAGGCATCTACTACCTGCTGATCCACCCCCTTCACCTCGTTGCCCATCACCAGCGCATAGCACAGATGGGGGTCGGGACGAAACTCACCCAGCTTCAGGCTGCCTTCCACCTGTTCCACCGCCACAGCCACATAGCCCTGCCGTTGCAAGTCGCGTACCGCCTGGAGCGTTTCACTTTCGTAACGCCACCTGACCGAATCCTCGGCCCCCAGGGCGGTCTTGTGAATTTCGGCCGAAGGCGGCGTGGCCGTGATGCCGCACATCACCACCTCCTGCAGGCAGAAGGCATCAGCCGTACGCAGCACGCTGCCCACGTTGTGCAGTGAACGTACATTGTCGAGCACCATCACTACAGGCAGCTTGGGTGTTTCGCGGAATTCCTCCACCTCCATGCGGTGCAATTCCTCTACCGTCAGTTTTCGCATTTTACACTTTTAATTGTTATGGCTGCGAAGTTACGAAAAACCTTCCTATCTCAACTCACATACGCTACCAAGCTGTGGATAAACCTGTGTATAAGCGGTTGAAAAGCCGTGGAAACCCTTGTTTATAACATTCCGCCCCAACGCCCTTCCGAGCCCTCACAGCTTATCCACGAGTACACAGGGGTTTTCCACCGATTTACGCCCTTTTCCGCAACATTTCCCACCGCCTTTCCCTCACTTTTTTTTTCCCCCTCTACGTTTTCCACAGCCTGTGGAAAAAATAGCACTTTATCTTTCAAATCTGCTCTTTCCCACACGTTTCAGCCTCACAGAATCTGTGGATAAAAATGTGTACTAATCGAACCCAAACGTGGATAACTTCACAGCCAAACAAACAGCCTCTTTTTTATCCACACTTTCCACAGCCTATAACCATGACCATAGACATTCTTTCTCTTTATAAAAGAAAAATAGTTAGCTTATAATGGATATATAAGAGGGTGGAACACGGTGCGGTGGAAAACTTTCCGCACCGGACAAACAGCCCCCAGACCTTGTTTGACCGAAGTCTGGCCCACTCCATACAAATCGGCACTCTGTCGTAAGCACATTCCCCCGGCCGGAGAAGTAGTACTTCAATGGCAGTAGAAGTAGTACTTACACTCCAGTTTCAGTAGGCTGAAACTCCAGTTTCAGATAATATAAACTCAAAAGGAGACTGATATACTTCCTTCGCCTTGTAGTTTAAAGCTTTTGGTAGATTAATGTTTTTATATTTGGTAGATATATTTGCGCCCATATTTAAAGGTTAGTACTTGCATATCCGCCCCACAGGGTATGTTTGTTGCGCCGAAAAATGCAGTTTCCGACAACGAAAACTTGCGTACGAGCGAAAATGTAACGACCTTTGCGACAACTATCATCATCGACCGATGGCGTACTTCTGATTCAATTA
>JBJEAF010000179.1:0-2423 GCA_051868755.1 Alloprevotella sp. | reverse complement strand
TTGCCGAACGCAGCCAATCTTATCCAAAAGGTCGCTCTAAAAAACAGCAGGCAGCTGGAATAAATGAATTCACTCATGGGGCGTTCTTTAAAACCTAATTTATAGAACACCCCTTATTCCAGTACGCCGCATTCCTGCCAGCTCTTCACCATCTTTTCGGCATCGGCCAGCGCCGTTTCGCCGTCCACTTCATATTCCTTGCAGAGCAGGTCGGCCAGCTTTTGCGCGTCGAAGTCTTCGTTCTCGACAGCCTGCCACAGATAGGCGGCACTTTCGTTCAGCGCAATCATCTGGCTGAAGTCCACGTTTTCAATGCCCGAGGCAATGACTACTTTCTCTCCGCAGACATCGCGGAGCTCAAATCCTTTTTTTATTCTCATTATGTTTTGCTGTTGTGTTCTAAGGGTGGGTAGCAGACAGGCGGAGTGCTGTCAGGTTTAGGCCGGGTGTTGTAAGGAGTCCTTGCCGAGCAGCAACCTGACGCGGCGGTAAACACCCAGAATGATGCGGCGGAAGGGTTTCAGTGCCAGCCACACCTGTGAATAGATGCGCCATTTCAGGCCATCCGTGCGGTCGGGCTTGCTGCGTCCTTTGCGGTAGAAGGCAGTGGCTATGCCCACCACGTCTGCGTCACGACACGTTTCGGTGCCTTTGATATTGCCGTCGCCCATCAGCACCAGTCTGTTGTCCTGCCGGCTGATGACCCGGTGTAGTACATAATGCTCGGGCGACACCTCTGCCAACACCACATCGCGCACTTTGACTGCTTCGGGAGCTATCGGGGCCAGCAACACCTTGTCGCGGTTTGACTCCAAAAAGAGCCTCATGCTGTAGCCTTTTACGCGCAAGGTAGCCGTATGGCCTTGCCGCAAGGCCCGTTTGACCTCGGCAATCAGCAGGTGGTTGGGAACTTCGAGAACGCGGGTATACATATAATAATATATTATAGGTATTATAGGGCAGTGGTGAGGTGGGCGAAACTCAATCGGACTGCCTCTTCGTCGGGACGGCATTTCAAGTAGAAGGCCGGCACCTTCTGGGCTACCAAGTTGACCGTTTCGGTAATGGCCCGGTAGGTCGTTTCGTCCCAGATCATAGTTGAACATGACGATAGTACCGAGGCATAGGCCTGCAGTTTGCCTTCCCGAGAGATGATGTTTTCGGGGTATTGTTCCAAGCGCAGGAAAGCACCGGCCGGCATCGACAGGTTGCGGTAGCAAGGTGTCTTGCCGCTCCACGGCGTCCCATACACCTTTACGCTGCCATCATCCAGCACGCGCACGGCAGGGTTGTCATCGTTCAGCAGGTCAGCACCGGGCACGTAGCGTCGCCACAGTCCCGAGTGCGTACTCTTGCCCGTGCCGCTTTTGCCCAGAAACAGGTATCCCTTGCCGTCATACATAGTCACCGAAGCGTGCATTAGCAGCGTGTTGTGGCTTGCTGCGGCAAAGGCAAAGGCAATCATCAGCGCATTGCCCAGCCCGAATCGGCGTTGGTGTAATTCGCCAAACGGAGAAATGCGGCACACGGCGAAGTCCGCTTCTGTTTCCATAGCGCAGGCTAACTGGCCGTCTGTATCACTGATCAGAATCTTGTATCCCTTTTCAGTCCGATAAATGCCGTGGTTCGTGCCGCCACAGTCGAATTGTCCCAATTCCTTGCCACGCGGCACAGCGTCTACCGCGTCTTCATCCACCGTAGCTTCCAGAATGAGCGGTTCGTGGCATTCTTTGAGATAGAAGGGAGCGTAAGAGGGCAAAAGCCTTTTCAGTTCGTCGGCTTGGGGAGCGTGTAGGGCAAAGCAGCTGTCAGCTACCTTAAAGCAGAGTGTTTCCATGCAGGCCGGGAATATCTTGGAATAAGTGTAAAACATTGGGAATGGCGAAGCCTCGCTACGCATTGCTTCACCTGTACAAGGGTTGTCAATCCCCTTCGGCGCTTCATTCTTCATCAAGCAATGGCGGCAACATGAAGTCGCTGGCCGTCAGCTCGGTGAAATGCAGGTCCTTCTGTTTGGCCACCTGCTTTCGCAGGGCCACCAGTTTCTTTTCGAGTTTTTCCTTCTTGGTGTCAAAGAAGACGACGCATGTGTGCGCCCTGTTGAAGCGGTTGTCTAAATAAGTCTTGAAGGTGGCAGCCCACTCCGAACGTCTTTCCAGAAAACGGGTTTTCTTGTCTATCTGTGCGCCGGGCAGAGTACTGACAGGCGACACATAAACAGTAGAGTCGCTGAAGCAGGTGCCATAGGCAAAGGCATAAACGGTTTGTCCTTTCCGGCTTGCGGCCTGTGCGGTGTAGGGTATGCAAAGGGTGAGCAAGCTTGTCAGCAATATCAATGCGTATTTCATCGTCCTTTTTAAATATGTTGGGTGCAAAGATAGTGCAAGGCGAGCGTAGTGCAAAAGAAAAGCTGAAAGATTTTC
>JBJEAF010000178.1:0-2426 GCA_051868755.1 Alloprevotella sp. | reverse complement strand
AACACTTTATCCTCTCGATTTTTATAAATGCACCGGGATTTCGGCTTGAGCCTGATTCCGCTGCTTTCTTCCATATCCGCCGGAAACGAAAAAAAGTCCCAAAGCTCATGCTTCGGGACTTTTCAGATAGCGGTGCGTACGGGACTCGAACCCGTGACCCCATGCGTGACAGGCATGTATTCTAACCAGCTGAACTAACGCACCTTTGGGCCTGCAAACGCTGTTTTGCTGTTTGCGAGTGCAAAGGTACGCTTTTTGTGATTACTACCAAACTTTCAGGCCGTTTTTTTGCATCACCCACGTAAAAAAGCAATTTCGCGGCTTCTTCTTAAGCCAAATCAAGTTCTGGCAATAAAATATTGCTACCGCATTGCCCCTTTATCAAAAAAACCATACATTCGCGCAAAATGCCTGAAACCATCTAACAACCCAACCCAAATATCAATCATGCAACACATGCCAAACAAAACCCTGCGCCTCGCTCTGCTGGCTCTGGCACTGCTCATCGCGGCGCCTGCCACATGGGCACGCAAACGGGTGTTCAACCTTGCCGACTACGGCATCAAGGCCAACACAGAAGCTGACCCCAACCTTTGCAGCCGACTGAAGCAGACGCTCGAACGCATCAAGCAGGAAACGACTCCGGGCGACAAGGTCGTGCTCAAACTCGAACGCGGCACCTATCACTTCCATGCCAGCGACGCCACGGCCTACGAACTCTACATTTCCAACCACGACCAGAACCAGCCCAAGCGCACGGCCATTCTGCTCAGCGGCTGGCAGCAGCTTACTATCGAGGGCAACGGTGCCGACCTCATGTTCCACGGCAGGCTCATCCCCCTCGTGCTCTCAGGCAATACCGACCTCACAGTGCGCAACCTCTCCATAGACTTTGCCAATCCGCAGATAGCCCAAGTACAGGTGGTGAAGAACTCACAGGAGGATGGCATCACCTTCGAAGTGGCTCCTTGGGTCAACTACCGCATAGGGGCGAACGGCCGCTTCGAGACCCACGGCGAGGGCTGGACGGCACAGCCCTCTGCAGGCATTGCCTTTGAGCGCGACACCCGCCATATCGTATACAACACGGCCGACCTGGGCATCAACACCCAAGGGGTGCAGGACCTGGGCGGCCGACAACTGCTTGCGCCGAACTGGAAAGACAGCCGCCTCGTGCCGGGCACCGTAGTGGCCATGCGCACCTGGCAACGTCCCTGCCCCGGCATATTCATGCGCAACTGTCTGCGCACCACGCTCGACGATGTCAAGGTTCACTATGCTGAAGGCATGGGCCTCGTTGCCCAACGCTGCACCGACATCACCCTGAACAAATTCGGCGTATGCCTGCGCGGGGCCGACGATGCGCGCTACTTCTCCACACAAGCCGACGCCACGCACTTCTCACAATGCCGCGGCAAAATCACCTCGAACTACGGACTCTATGAAGGCATGATGGATGATGCCATCAACATTCACGGCATCTACCTGAAAGTGCGCGAACGCGTCGACAACCACACCCTGCGCTGCCGCTACGAGCATGGCCAGGCATGGGGCTTCGACTGGGGCGACGTGGGCGACGAGGTGACCTTCGTCAAGTCGCAGAGCATGGAAAACTCCGCCTTCCGCACCCACATCAGCCGCATTGAACCTGCCGACAAGCCCACCTTCCACGGCTGCCGTGACCTGCTCATCACCTGTACCGACGAGCTGCCAGCCGAAATCAACGCCAACGAAGATTGGGGCATCGAGAACCTCACATGGACTCCCGAGGTAGAGTTTAAGGGCAACATCGTGCGCAACAACCGCGCCCGCGGCGCACTCTTCAGCTCGCCCCGCCGCACGGTGTGCAAGAACAACCTGTTCGACCACACCTCGGGCACAGCCATCCTGCTGTGTGGTGACTGCAACGGATGGTACGAAAGCGGAGCGGTCTGTGACCTCCTCATCGAAAGAAACACCTTCGTCAACGCGCTCACCAGCCTCTACCAGTTCACCAATGCGGTCATCTCCATCTATCCCGAAATCCCGCAACTGAAGGACACCGCCCCCTATTTCCACGGCAGAGGCCCGCGCTCCATCGTCATCCGAAGCAACTACTTCGACACCTTCGACGCGCCGCTGCTTTATGCCAAGTCGGTGGACGGCCTGGTGTTCAAGCGCAACGAGGTGAAGAAGAACTCGGCCTACAAGCCCTTCCACTGGAACACGCAGCCCATCACACTGGAGCACTGCACAAACACGGACATAGATTCCGCCAACTGACAAACGGCTCAAGCCGAAATCCTGGTGCATGATTTTTGGATAAATGTGTGAATGCAAGCGTTCAAGGCACGCCCCGAAGGGGCAACGAGCGCATAGCCCAGGGCATCGCCCTGGGTAGGTTGACCGCCGCAAATGCGCCCTGAAAGGGCAAAAGCGTTCATTCA
>JBJEAF010000177.1:1303-2454 GCA_051868755.1 Alloprevotella sp. | reverse complement strand
GAACCGGCAAAGCCATTGTCCTGATAGTAGTCGTCGGCCGTGACGCTGTCCTCCACCGCCACACAGAACAGGCGGTAACCGTCAACCTGTCCGGGCAGGGCGAAACGGGCCTTCACTTCGGCCTTCACCTGGCGGTCGCTGACCGTGGCATCTACTTGCAGGTCGGCTTCGGGCAGGCGTTCCTGTTCGGCCAGGAACCATGTTTCGAAGCCATCGCCCAGCGTGGTGTAGCTTTCGCCTTGCGGCGTGTCGACGATGTCCATCGGGTTCTTCACGTAGCGGCGGTTGATCCACCCCGAAGGGAAGCCGGGGAACTTCAACGCCAGGACGTAGTCGTCCATGCTCAGCTTGTCCTCATAGTGCACCGCCACGCCGATAAACGATTCGGGGTACTGCCTGCGCAACCGCTCCATGGCCACAATGCCCAACGGACAGTAGACGCACCACATACCCGTGGCCTCCTCGATGACCGTGCGGCGGGTGGTGGGAAAGAGCATACGCACGACCGAACCCCGGGCCTCGCGCGGCAGGTCACCTTCGACCTGCACCGCAAGCGTATAGGCCAAGGTGTCGCCTACCGACAGGCTGAGCTGCCGGTCAATGCTGAAAGCGAAGCTGTCGCCGGGCTGCAGGGAGAGTCCGCTGAACTGCTGTTCGAACGTCTCGCCGCCCACGCGACACACGGCCTTGAAGGCGCTGACGGGCTGCGTGCCGCACACCTCGAAGCAGCCTGAGGGACGGAAGCCTTCGTCGTCAAACACGTAGGACGGCACGGTCGGCTGCAGGCGGTAGTTGCCTTGTGCGCCCTCTATGAGCACATCGTCGATGCCGAGTATTTCGCCATCGAGCGTGGTGTTGACAAAAGCCACGTAGACTTCCTTGCCCACATAGTCAGCAAGCGAAACGCTGCGCGCCGTCCACTGGTTCAGGTTCTCCTCCCCGATGGTGAGCAGAGGCGGCTGGGTGAAGTCTTCAGGGCGGTTGCCCGTTTCTGACACACGCACTTCATAGCGGTCGCCATGCTTGGCCGCGCGGCTCAGCGAGTTGGCGCGCCACTGTAGGGTGGCATTGTCGGCATACACACGTACGGCAGGCAGCACCAACCAGTCGTTGGCGGGCTGCACCTCCTCGCCGGCTGCCACCTTGAACTT
>JBJEAF010000177.1:0-1203 GCA_051868755.1 Alloprevotella sp. | reverse complement strand
CCCTTCACAAACTTTCCTTCCACCGTGCGCGCGCCGAGCTGCACCTTATATATATAGGTACCGTCAGCCAGTGCGCCCAGACTGAGGCTGCTGCCGTCAGCGGCTCCCGCCTTGCCTTGGCAGGCCACACGACCCGTCAGGTCATACACGGCGGCTCCCGTACAGCCTTGAGGAAGCAGCAACCGCTGTCCGTCGGCCGACAAGCGGGGCTGCACGCCTTCGGCCTGTACCGACTCGATGCCTGTGTAGACAGGCAGGTCGGACTTCTTCATGCGGTACACGCCGCTCTCGTTGCGAATGAAGGCGGGCGAAGCGTCGAACACGGCCACATACAGATAATCCGCGTCGGCCACCATGGTCAGGGGCGACAGGTAATAGCCGTTCTTCTCACCCTGGATATAGTCGGGCAGGCCGGCTGAGATGTCGTACCAGCGTTCGCCGGCATTGTCCGTGCAATAGATGCCACGGGTCTGCATGGCGGCCACGAGCAGGTTGCCTTCGGCAAAGAGGCAACGCACATCATTGTCAATCAGTCCCTCGGGACGCGGCAACACTTCCCAGTTCACGCCGTCGGCAGTCATTTCCAGGAAGTGGGCATCGTCAGCCTGGTTCATCACGCTGCGTCCGCAGACCAACTTGTCGCCGAGCATGGCCGACACCGCCATGAAGTTGCTGTCGGTGCGGACCACGCTCCACTTCATGGTCTCCTCGTCGAGCTTGTACACGCAGTACACGCCGAAGGCATAGAGGTCGCCGTTGAAGGACACCAGGTTGTAAAGGTTCTCGACCATTTTGCCACCCTGCTTCCCGTCATCGATTTCGACCGACATGCTTTCGGTGTCAGTGTTCTGCCACGTTTCGCCTTCGTCATCAGAATAGATTACGCCGCCTCCCGTAAAGTCGGCAATGAAGAGGCGGCCCTTGTGGAAGGCCATGGCATAGCAGGCCGTCCAGTCCTGGTCGGCCGAGGCCACCAAGCCGTCGAGGGCGCGGGCATAGCTGAGCACTTCCCACGTCTGCCCGCCATCAGCCGAGCGAACGATGTGTGCGCCCATGCCGGCGGCAAAGACATAGCCGTTGCCTTCGATGATGTCGCTGTACTGGTAGTTGGGCGCATCGGTCTTCTGCCACGTCTGCCCGCCGTCGGTCGACAGGTTGATGCCTCCCGTTTCGTCCCACACGTAGTCGGTGGCCAGCATGTGG
>JBJEAF010000176.1:7838-9654 GCA_051868755.1 Alloprevotella sp. | reverse complement strand
ACCAACCCAGGGCGATGCCCTGGGCTATGCGCTCGTTGCCCCTTCGGGGCGTGCCCTGAACGCTTGTCAGGGCGTTCCTTGAACGCTTGTCGGGGCGTTCCTTGAGCCCTTACCAAGGGTAACTTTATAACCTCATAACCTAATCCCTCATAACTAATCACTAATACCTAAAACTTATAAGCCCCCTTCTTCCGATAGCAGGCGAAGGTGAAGGGCTGTTCGTTTCGTTCGTCTGCCTCGTGGTGCTCCTCCTCCTCCAGCACCCAATCCTTCAGGTCACAAGTAGGGAAGAACGTGTCGGCCTGGGCAGGTGTGGCATGGATGTGTGTGAGGTAAAGACGCTGGGCCAAGGGGAAGGCCTCGGCGTAGACACTGGCACCACCTATGACAAACACCTCGGCATCGGCAGCACAGGCTTCCAACGCTTCGGGCAGCGAGTGGAACACCTCAATGCCCGGAGCCGTGTAATCCGTTTGGCGTGTCACCACCACATTGCGGCGGTTGGGCAAGGCCCCTTTCGGCAGAGACTCGAATGTCTTGCGGCCCATCAGCACGGTATGGCCCGTGGTGAGCTGTTTGAAATGCTTGAGGTCAGCAGGCAGATAATACAGCAGACCGCCTTGCCAGCCGATGGCCCCGTTTTCAGCCAGGGCGCAAATAATGTTCAGATTCATGTGGAAACAAGAGATGAAAGGGCGTGAGGCGACATGGCGCATGGCAGCCCTTGGAATTTGTAAGTGCAAAAGTAAGGGATAAATGCTTGGAAAATACTACTTTTGCTCACAAATCATCATCCTCCCTTCGGGGAAGCCAAGCATTTATGAAACAATACCAACAACTCTTGTCGAAAATCCTGGCCGAAGGCATAACCAAGGAAGACCGCACCGGCACCGGTACGAAGAGCATCTTCGGCCACCAGATGCGCTTCGACCTATCCGAAGGATTCCCGCTGCTCACCACCAAGAAGCTCCACCTGCGCTCCATCATCCACGAACTGCTATGGTTCTTGCAGGGCGATACCAATGTGCAGTACCTGCATGACAACGGCGTGCGCATCTGGGACGAGTGGGCCGACGAGCAGGGAAACCTCGGCCACATCTACGGCTACCAATGGCGTTCATGGCCAGACTATGACGGCGGCCACATCGACCAGATTCGCGAAGTCGTGGAGCAGATACGCCATAACCCCAACTCGCGCCGCCTCTTGGTGTCAGCTTGGAACGTCGCCGACCTTGGCCGCATGAACCTGCCACCCTGTCATCTGCTCTTCCAGTTCTACGTAGCGGAAGGCAAGTTGTCCCTCCAGCTCTACCAACGCTCGGCCGACACCTTCCTCGGCGTGCCTTTCAACATTGCCAGCTATGCCCTGCTCCTGATGATGACCGCCCAAGTGTGCGGCCTGCAGCCGGGCGAGTTCATCCATACCACAGGCGATACCCACCTCTACCTGAATCATCTCGACCAGGCCCGCTTGCAGTTAACCCGCCAGCCCAGGCCCCTTCCGCGCATGGTAATCAATCCTGAGGTGAAGGACCTGTTCAGCTTCCGCTACGAAGACTTCCAGCTTGAAGGCTACGACCCTTGGCCACATATTGCCGCCAAGGTGTCAGTGTGATTAAAGTTGAAGAGTTTAAAGTTGAAGAGTTTCAGGTTTCAGGTTTCAGGAGGTTTCAAGAGGGTTTTTGGAAGGTTCAAGAAAGTTTCAGAGAGTTTCAGGGGGCTGGTTTCAACCTTGAACCTTCTGGAATATTGAACTACCTGAAACCTGAAACCTGAAACCTGAAACCTGAAACCTGAAACCTGAAACCTGAAACCT
>JBJEAF010000176.1:0-7738 GCA_051868755.1 Alloprevotella sp. | reverse complement strand
AAACCTGAAACCTGAAACCTGAAACCTGAAACCTGAAACCTGAAACCTGAAACCTAAAACATAATCATGCTCCCCACCGACTTCCAAATCCAAATGCAGCAGCTGCTTGGCCCCGATGAGGCCCGGCTTCTGTGTGAGGCCCTCACCCAAGGTGCGGTGCCGGTCAGCGTGAGGCTCAATGCCTCGAAGCAGCCTGCAAGCCTGCCCGCAGCCCAGCGGCATGAAGTGCCCTGGTGCGCACAAGGGTGTTATCTGGCCGAGCGGCCCGCCTTTGCCTTCGACCCGCTGTGGCATGCCGGCTGTTATTATGTACAGGAAGCCTCGTCCATGTTTGTCGAACAAGCCTACCGCACCTTGGCCGCAGCCGCAGCACCCCGCCGCGTGCTCGACCTCTGCGCAGCACCCGGCGGCAAGAGCACCTTGTGGCGCAGCCTGCTGCCCGAAGGCAGTCTGTTGGTGGCCAACGAACCCGTCAGGACCAGAGCACAGATATTGGCCGAGAACCTCACCAAGTGGGGACACCCCGATGTGGTCTGTACGTCGGCCTATCCCGATGAGTTCGCCGCCTTGGGCGGCTTCTTCGATGTAGTGGCCGCTGACGTGCCCTGTTCTGGTGAAGGCATGTTCCGGAAAGACGCGGGAGCCATAGCCGAATGGAGCACTGCAGCCGTGGAGCACTGCGCCGAAAGGCAGTGGCAAATCGTGAGCGACGTGTGGCCGGCCCTGCGTCAGGGAGGCTATATAGTATACAGCACCTGCACCTTCAACCGTCAGGAGAACGAAGACAACGTGTGGCGCATCTGTCAGGAGCTTGGTGCGGAACTGGTGCCCATTGCCATAGACCCCACATGGAACATAGCGGGCGACACCACGGGACGCGGCCTGCCCGTCTACCACTTCTTTCCCCACCGTGCGCAAGGTGAAGGGCTCTTCCTGGCCTTGTTGCGCAAGACAGCCGAAGCACCCGCCCTGCGCACCAAACCCAGCAAGCGGCTTCGCCGGGAAAGCAAGTCTCCAACCGGCTTTGAGGGAGTCCGTGAAGCCAGCAACTGGTTGCTCGACCACGCGCAGTTTGAACTGTGGCCCGCCGACGAAAACCACCTGATTGCCGTGCGATCCACCTTGTCCGATGCCGTGAAGCGCATCAGCCAGACCGTGAAGACACTCACAGCCGGCATCCTGTTGGCAGAGCGCAAGGGGCGCAAGCTCATTCCGCAACACGCGCTGGCCCTTTCGTCACAACTTCGCCCCGATGCCTTCCCGCAGGTGGAGCTGTCCCGCGCCGAAGCCCTGGCCTACTTGCGGCGTGAAGCCTTGACCTTGCCACCCAACGCGCCGCGCGGTTACGTAGTGCCCACTTACGAACACCACCCCCTCGGTTTCCTGAACAATCTCGGGGCGAGGGCCAACAACCTCTATCCCTCAGAATGGCGGCTGCGCAGCACGGCGACATAGGCCGGGTGAAGCAGCCGATTGATAAGGAAATACCATCCCCCCTCTCATACGTTTCCTATGAAGAAGATAACCGTCCTAATCCTTTCACTCCTTGCGATGATGCTGCTTGGCATCAGCGCAAGGGGCGACTATGGGGAGGCATTTCGCGACTGGAAGGGGATGTCCTTAGACAAGTTAGACGCTCAAGGAGCGTTCTTTCTTGAAAAGGGAAACATAGACAGCGCGCTGATATGCTACACCATGGTGATGAACAAGTATAAGTCCGACATGGACAGCCGTCAGAAAGACGCCTGCTGCCGGGCGTTCAACAATGCGGGGTATTTGTTCTTCTATTATCGCAACGATTATTCCTCTTCCTACTCCTGCCTGCTCAAGGCCCTCGACATAGCCGAAGAGAGCGACAATGCCGACATCCTGCCCTGCATCTATCTCAACATGGGCAACATCTACATCAACTACAACGACACCCACGCATCCGACTCCCTTTACCGCAAAGCCTTCCATGCCAGCGTGCAGGCACACGACTACGAGATCATGATGACCACACTGAGCAATCTCGTTGTCAGTGCCATGTCGCGCCATGAGACCCACCGTGTGGCCAGTGAAATAGCCCTCTTCAGGCGTCAGCAAGTGCCCCGGCAACCCATGCGAGCCTTTATCCTGGAGGTCTGCCGGGCTGCCGACAGACTGATGCAGGACGACACAGACGGAGCCATACGCCATTTGGGCGAGGCCAAACGAAAGGTGGATACCAAGTACACTCCCGAACGCTACACTGTGGGATGCGACATGCTGATTGCCACACTGCTCACTGGCAGCGGCAGGCACAGGCAGGCCATCGAGGTGTTGCGCGGCGTAGAGGCAAGTACCGAAGGGGTGGCCCTTGACCTTCAGTCAGAAGCCTGCGGCATGATGTCGGAGACCTATGGCAAGCTCCACATGGCGGATTCCGCCATGACTTACCATTCGCGCCAGCTTGCACTCTCCGACTCACTGTTCCGCAAACAACAGTACGGCCTGATACGCGATATGAAGGGGACCTACGAGATACGCAAACTCGACGAGCAAGTCAGGCAGATGAACCAGAAACGGCGCAATACCCTCATCGTGCTGCTGCTCTCCACCACTGTCGGCCTGGTGTTCATGCTGCTGGCTTTGGTCATTTACCAAAAGAACAAGAAGCTCAGGCTGAGCAACCGCGAACTGTACCTGCGCTGGCGAGGAGTGATGAACAACAGCGACAGTGAGCGCAGGCAACGGGCCGTCTATGAGCAAAAGTTGGAAGAGTATGAAGCGCAGATTGCATCCTTGCAGAGTCGCATAGACCAGGCCAAAGAGCAGGAGGACAGCACACCGGTCAAATATGCTGGCAGCTCCCTCGATGACTATGCCAAACAGAAACTGCTCACTCAGATCGGCCAGGTGCTTGAATCGGTAGAGACGGTGTCAGACACCGACTTCTCTTTGGACATGCTCGCCAAGAAGATAGGTTCCAATTCGCGCTATGTGTCGCAAGTCATCAACGAGACCTATGGCAAGAACTTCAATGCACTGCTGGGAGAAACCAGGGTGAAGCAGGCTTGTCTGCGCTTGCGCGATGAGGCCGTCTACGGACACATGACGATTGAGGCCATAGCCCTGGATTTGGGATTCAAGTCGCGCAGCAATTTCGTGACAGTCTTCAAGAAGGTGACAGGACTGTCACCATCCGAATACAAGAGGATAGGCAGGGAAATAGGGCAGTAAGAGGCAGTAAAAGGCGCAGTCCGACGCTTTTTACTGCTTTTTTTGTGTCAATTCGGAAATCAGCACAAACGCACACGGCTCTTTGTGTTCGCTTTTTAAAAAACGTTTCACCTTTGTCGGCAAGAAACGGAAATACAACTAACACAAACGATTATGAAGTATTTGTACGCAAAAACACTCTTGGTGCTCGTGATGCTAATGGCTATGTCGAGCACAGTGACGGCAGGCGACCACAAGACCCGCCTGAAAGTGAAGGCGGCTCCCATGACCATAGAGGAGCAGGCCCGGCAACTGCAACAGCGCATGAAAGGAGCCACGCCCATCGATGTCGGGCAGATGAAGGCCCAAGTCCGCTCAAGGGCCGCTGAGGAGGAAGGCAACTGGGAAGCCCTGATTGACGAAGACTTCTCGCGTTTCACCGCAGGTACGGAAGACGAGCCAGACGGAACGATGTATCCGACCGACTACTTTGAAACCTATAGTAATGTGTTGCCCGATGACCTTTTCAATCTGCCGGGTTGGTGGGGTATCGGAGTATATCAGGCTGGCGGAAACTGCGCCTTGGCCTACCCCAATGTGGGCGGCTATCTCGATTCGCCCATGATGAACATGTCAGGCCGCCTGCGCATCACCACCCGAGTGAAAGCTATCAATGCCAAGGCCATGTTCTTTCTCTCCATACTGGCAGACTCTTATGAGAATCCCGTCGATCCCATTGGTGCCCAGATGAACCTCTACCAGTTGAAGCCAGAAGACGGCTGGCAGGAAATCACACTGGAGACGGTGAACCCCTGGGGTGGTGATGACTGCTTCTTGCAGGTGAATGCCATGTGCTACAACAAGGGCGGTTTGGTGTTTGACTATGTAAAGGTAGAGCGCGACCGGGATTTTGTTTCCGTTCCATCGGGCTTGTCAGCCAAGCATTTTACAGACGAAGGCTTCACCGCACAGTGGACCAAGGCATACGGAGCAGACAGCTATCTCGTTACGCTCTATCAGAAGGCAGCTTTAAGCGAAGAAAACTTTGTGTCGGCCAACACTTTCGACGGCGTGACTTCGGCCGAAGGCACACTGGGCGGACTGGCACAGGGTTGGACCGGCACGGCATATGGCACCCATGACGGCCAGCTCACAACCGACGAAGGCTATGAAGGAGGCAAGGCACTGCTGCTGACTTCAAATGACGACGTGCTGGAGTTTGATGCCAACGGCAGCGAGATACTCAACGGTTCGTTGGCCGTCAAGAGGGTGTCGGGCGACGAGAACAGTTATGCAGAGATGTGTGTGGACCTCTATGATGAGGCACAGAAATATTGGGACACCTGGATTATCCGTCTGCCAGCCATGGGCGAAGACTGGAAAGTGACCGATTTCGTTGATGCCTGGCAGCAGTTTGTGCCCGGTGCCTATACCAAGATGCGCATCCGTTGCGGCGGTTTCGGCTACAGTGCTACGGACGATGTGGTGGCTTTGAGCGGACTGTCATGCGAGACCACTCCGCTGACAGAAACCACCCTCGTGAAGAAAGACCTTGCCACAACCGACAACAACATGACATTTACCGGTCTGGACATGAATCAGGTTTATTCCTTCACCGTCCAAGGTCTGGCTGGCAATGACCGGCAGTCGGAGGTGAGCGAGCCTTTCCTGGCCTATGGTGTGGCCGCTCCGAAGGTGCTCGATGCTACCGACATCGACAAGCGCGGTGCTTACACCGCCAACTGGGAACCCTCGCTCCATGCCACGAGCTACGAGCTGAACAGCTATGAGGTCTACACCGCAACCGCTGACGTGAAGGACTATCCGGTGTTTACCGAGACCTTCAACAAGTGTACAGAGGGCACACGCGAGTCGTTGGTGTTCCTGGGCAATGCCAATTACATGCAGCTCGATGAGTATACCGACAACAAGGGCTGGATGGGCAACGGCACGCTGCTTTGCAACGGCATGGTCGGATGCTTTACCGATGAGTACGGCTACTACTATTTCGAGATGTTCTCGCCAGCCATGAACCTCGACAACAACGGCGGCAACTACAAGGTCACGGTCGACTTTGAGCTGGACACAGAAGGAGAGACCCTTATTATCCAGGGTGATGAAACCATGTACCAGGCTGTTGAGGCCGGTACAAGTGGCCGCCACACGGCAACGGTGGAAATGACGGGTGGTACCCAGGCTACCAAGCTGATGTTCTACACGTTGAATGGCGCACCCTTCTTGCTCGACAACGTCACTGTGACGCAAGACCTGAAAGCCGGCGACAAACTCTACACGCTCCTGTCAAGCGAAACCGTGATGGATGAGACCTCTGCCCGTGTGAGCGGACTGGAAAGGAAGGACAATGTGACCTATGCCTACAACCTCTACGCCTACTACGACCGTTACGGCACAGTCTACAAGTCCGATTTGTCCGACACGAAGTTTGTGGAACTGACCACAGGCATAGCCGAGACGCTTGGCGACCCAAACACAGATGCTGAGCGCAGCTTCTACGACCTGTCTGGCCGCAAGGTGAGCACACTTGCTGGTGCCAAGGGCGTGTTTGTCGTGAAGGAAGGCAACAAGGTGAAGAAGGTTCTGACCAGATAAATCCTAACTGAAATATGTTGAAAGAGACAGTTACTTTTCTCTTTGGGTTGTGCCTCATGGCTTCGGTCCATGCGGCACAACCGCCTTTGAAGACCATCAGGTGCGACTTCAGCGAAGGCATTCCGGAGAGTTTCATCCTGATAGATGCTGATGGCAACACCCCTTCGGCCGATATCGGCAAGTATGGCTTTGCCGTAGGCAGTCCGTGGGTAGCCTATTATGTGGAAAGTGAGGGCAACGACGTGGCCGTGAGCACATCGTGGTACGCCGCGTCGGGCACATCGGGCGACTGGATGATACTGCCCGCGCTGACGGTAGAGTCGGCCGACTGCCAGCTGTCATGGCGTGCCATGGCTACCGACAAGTATTTTCCTGATGGCTATGAGGTGTATGTCAGTGAGAGCGGCACGAGCCTTTCCGACTTCCATACTTCGCAGCCGCTGTTCTCGGTCGCTGCCGAACAGGCTTCATGGCAACACCACACGGTGAGTCTGGCCGGCTATGTGGGCAAGACCATCCACATCGCCTTTGTCAACAACAGTACCGATTGCGCCCTGCTTTACCTCGATGACCTCTTCGCGGGGAGCCCCTCTGCCGTCAACATGCAGGTAAGCACACTGCCGTTCGTCAAACCCGGTGAGCCGGTAACCTTCAGCGGACAGGTGTTTACCGACCTGTCCGCAGCGCAGCAGGGCTTCACCGTGGGGTGTACATACGGAGGGAAGACCTTCACAGCAGACTATGCCGACGCTGTGGTTCGCCCTGGAGAGGCTGTTCCATTCAGTCTCGACACCGACATCAGCCTGGCTCTCGACGAGACAGCGGTATGGCAGTTGTGGGTAGAGCACGACGGACAGCGCGTGGAGCAGACATTCAGCATCACCGGCTGCATTACCAAAGTCGTGGCCGAAGAGATTACCGGCAGCTGGTGTGGCTTCTGCGTGAGAGGCATCGCAGCCATGAAAGAGTTGACAGAGAAACACCCTGACTCGTTCATTGGCATCGCTGTGCATGGTGATGACTTCCTCGAGGTGGACGACTATCTGTCCTACATCTACTCGCTGAGCCGGGCATCGGGCTATCCCCATGGCATTGTCAACAGAAGCAAGAACTGGAGCGGCGACCCGGCAGACTTCTCCCGCTTTTATGAGGAGGCGGCCAACGGCAGCGTGAAGGGCCGTGTGAAGCTCACGGTCCGGGCTGAGGACGACGGCAGCTATACGGCCGGGACAAGCAACGTCGTGGCGTATGGATGCACCGACGGACATTATCAGATGAGCTACCTCATTGTAGAGAATGACGTGTATGAGGAGAACGACAGCCGATATGTCCAGAAGAACTACTATGCTGACGGCGAGCTGGGCGAAATGGGAGGCTTTGAGCACATGCCCTATGCCATTACCGATTTCCACTTCAACGATGTGGCCCGTGGCTACGTGGGCGATGTCAAGGGGGTGGAAGGCAGTCTGCCGCGCATCATGGTGGCCGGCCGGAGCTATGCGCATGAAGTCCGTTTTGCCTTGCCCGAGACGGTGCTCCATGCCGACAACGTGACTGTGGTGGCCTTGTTGTTGGACACCCGCAACGGGTCGGTAGTGAATGCCGATGCAGTGCGCTTGGGCGACCAGCTCTCCTCAGGCATGGCCGACAGCCAGGTCAGATACGGTGTAGACCGCACCGAACTGTATGGTATCGATGGCCGACGTGTAGACGAGGGGCATGCTCACCACGGCCTTTTCCTGCAACGCACCATTTCGGGAGGTCGGGCCACCGTCAGGAAATTGCTGCGCTGACCCGTCTCCTGCATGGTTCAGACGACGGTCTCCTGCTTCGGCCATTCGGTTAGCGTGGAGCGGCTGATGTGGTTTCTGGCTGGAACGATATAACTGCTTTCGGCTCAAGCCGAAATCCCGGTGCATTTATAAAAATCGAAAGGATAAAGTGTTAA
>JBJEAF010000175.1:0-2462 GCA_051868755.1 Alloprevotella sp. | reverse complement strand
ATGAGGTTATGAGGTTATGAGGTTATAAAGTTACTGCTGGAACTGCTGTTCTCTGCCGCTCAAACAGTAATCTTATAACCTCATAACCTTATAACCTCATAACCTTCATAACCTCTTCTCTCACAGCACCGAATACCTTTCCAGTACCCCAGCCATCTGCTGTTGCAGCTCCTTGGCCTTCTCGCCAGCCACGGCGGCAAAGTTCTCGCTCTGGTCGGCATAGATGATGCCACGCGACGAATTGACAAGCAGGCCGCAGGTGCTGGTCATGCCATAGCGGCACACCTCTTCGAGCGAACCGCCCTGGGCACCTACACCCGGCACCAGAAGGAAGTGGGTGGGCACAATGCGGCGGATGTCCTCGAACAACCTGCCCTGTGTGGCACCTACCACGTACATCATCTTCTCGTCGTCGGCCCACTGCTGCGAACGGCGCAGTACTTTTTCGAACAGGCGTTCACCGTCGGCATCCTGAGTCAGCTGGAAGTCGTGAGAACCCTTGTTGCTGGTCAGCGCCAGCAGAATTACCCACTTGCCCTCATACTGCAAGAACGGTGTGACGCTGTCCTCACCCATATACGGAGCCACCGTGAGCGAGTCGATATCCATCTCCTCGAAGAACGAACGGGCATACATGGCCGAAGTGTTGCCGATATCGCCGCGCTTGGCATCGGCAATGATGAACTGGTCGGGATAATTCTCCTTGATATAGCGCACCGTCTTTTCGAATGCCTGCCAGCCTTTCAGTCCGAAACATTCATAAAAAGCCAGATTCGGCTTGTAGGCCACGCAGTAAGGTGCCGTGGCATCGATGACAGCCTTGTTGAAAGCCCAAATCGGGTCCTCCTCCTGAAGCAAATGTTGGGGAATCTTTTTCAGGTCCGTATCCAGACCGACACAGAGGAAAGAGCGTTTAGCCCGGATGTTGTTGATGAGTTGTTGCTTGTTCATAACCGTGTTATTGATGAATTTATTGCAAATGTATACAAAATCCTACATCCTATATACCTACACCCCCAAGTTTCTGCTTCGGCACATGAAGTTTGCAGGAATGCGGGAGGAATGGAAGTCGCTTTTCTGCCCGCACGTCACCCCGGCGAATGACGGTTGACAAGGGCAGGTATCGCCAGTATCAAGCTCTTGAAGCATCGCTGATACTTGACGATTTGTTAAACACAATGCTAAAAAGTCTTCAACCAGCAGCCTTATTGAACAAATTTGCGCACATTTGCTTGGCCTTGCCAACAAGAACAGGCACTTTTGCCGCAGGTCATTTTCAATGAAGAATAAAGACCTGTTGCCCAACAGAATGTTCCACCCTTAACAGACTGGGCTGCCGATGACACGCGCAGCCTGTCTGAAGCAAAAACCTACAGCAATGAAACGAACACTACTCTCCCTGCTGCTCCTTATAGCCAGCACCGTGCAAATGATGGCCATGAGCTACGACGAAGCCAGACAACAGGCCTGGTTCCTGACCGACAAGATGGCGTATGAGCTGAACCTGACTCCCGAACAATACGACCGCGTTTACGAAATCAACCTGGACTACCTGATGAGCATCCGCACGGCCAGCGACTGCACAGGCTACTATTGGAACTATCGCGACACCGACCTGCGCTTCATCCTCTTCGACTGGCAGTATAACCTGTACCGCACGCTCGACTACTTCTTCCGCCCCATACGCTGGATTCGTTCGGGCTGGTACTATCCCGTCTGCGAGCATTACCGCTACGGCTACTACTACTTTGACCGCCCCACCATCTACGTGAGCTATCATGGTCATGGCTGGAGGCGACGCAGCCACAACGACCCGAGTCCTTACCGCAACGTGCGCTTCAGCCGCGGCCAGGGTATGCGCGACCATTACCACAGCTCGCGCCCTGCCCACGACAACCGTCCCTCCTACCGGCCTGACCATGACCGCCACGACAACGGACACGCCAACCGCCCCGACCGAAACGACAGGCCCAGCCAACGGCCTGATGCCAACCGGCCCGGAAACGGTAGCCACGACAACAACCACAACGGCGGAAACAACAGACCGGGCAACAACGGCAACCCAAACTCTGGCAACCGTCCCGGACAGAACAGACCCGAACAGGGCAACAACAGCCGTCCGTCCACACGACCTTCGCAAGGCAACAACGGACAGCAGGGTTCGCGCCCCTCGAACAACGGCAGCGGCAATTCGCGGAACAACTCACGCCCGTCACGCAGCATGAGCAGCGGCAGCAGCAACGGCTCACGCCCTTCAAGCAGCACCCAACGCAGCTCCTCGCGAACCGAGAAGCAGGGCTCTACGAGCCGCTCCTCACGCACCTTCGGACGATAGATAGTTATGAGGTTATGAGGTTGTGAGGGATTAGGTTATGAGGTTATTAGGTTATAAAGTCACTCATTGAGCGATTGATGCTTCGAACGTTCCAATAGTAACCTAATAACCTAATAACCTAATAACC
>JBJEAF010000174.1:0-9704 GCA_051868755.1 Alloprevotella sp. | reverse complement strand
ATCTCTAAAAATCCAGCATCCAGCTCGGCCTAATTTATAGAACACCCCTATAAGGGGTATGTTGCCGAAAAGCCTTCGGCGATCTTACGCGTATATTTCCTTCTTGCCGGCAGCCAGCGTGTTCATCATGAGCATACAGATGGTCATGGGGCCTACGCCGCCCGGTACGGGAGTGATGTAGGAGCAGAGCGGGGCCACTTGTTCAAAGTCCACATCGCCTTGCAGCCTGAATCCCTTGGGACGGGAAGCATCAGGCACGCGGGTGGTGCCAACGTCTATCACTACGGCACCAGGCTTGACCATGTCGGCTGTGACAAATGCCGGACGGCCTATGGCTGCAATCAGGATGTCGGCTTCGCGTGCTTCCTTCTTCAGGTTCGTGCTTTGGCTGTGACACACTGTTACGGTAGCATTGCCATAGGCCTTCTGCATCATGAGCTGCGCCATGGGCTTGCCCACAATGTTCGAGCGGCCCAGAATGACGCACTTGCGGCCTGTGGTCTCAATGTGGTAGCGTCGCAGCAGTTCGAGGATGCCCTTGGGCGTGGCCGAGATGAAGCAGGGCAGGCCGATGGCCATACGTCCCACGTTGATAGGGTGAAAGCCGTCCACGTCCTTGCGGTAGTCGATGGCTTCGATGATCTTCTGCTCTGAAATGTGGGCCGGCAGCGGCAACTGCACGATGAAGCCGTCGATCTCGTCGTTATGGTTCAGCCGGTCTACGCAGGCCAGCAGTTCAGCTTCGGTCACGTCATCCTCATAGCGGATGAGTGTCGATTCAAAGCCGCAGGCTTCGCAGGCCAGCACTTTATTGCGCACGTAGGTCTCGCTGCCTCCATCGTGTCCCACGAGCACCGCAGCCAGATGCGGACGTTTGCCTCCGGCAGCTACGATGCGTTTCACTTCTTCGGCTATTTCCTTCTTGATGGCGGCCGCCGTGGCCTTTCCGTCTATCAGTTGCATGGTCTGTTGTTTCGGGGGGTGAGTCCGGGTTTTCTGGAGTTTCTGGATTGTCCGGATTGTCCGGAAAATCCGGATTATCCAGATTATCCAGATTATCCGGAGAGTCCAGACATTCCAGATTATCCGGCAGTCCTTATCGCATCTTCGGCATTCGGGCCATCATCTTGCCCATTTTCGTGCCGGTCACCATCTTCATCATCTTGCGGGTCTGGTCAAACTGCTTGACCAGCCGGTTCACTTCCTGAATGGTTGTGCCCGAGCCTTTGGCTATGCGGTTCTTGCGGCTTTGGTTCAGGATTTCAGGGTGTTGGCGTTCGCGGGGAGTCATGGAGAGGATGATAGCCTCAATACCCTTGAAGGCATTGTCGTCGATTTCCACATCCTTCAGTGCTTTGCCCACGCCCGGAATCATCGAGGCGAGGTCCTTGAGGTTACCCATCTTCTTGATTTGCTGGATCTGGGCCAGGAAGTCGTTGAAGTCGAACTGGTTCTTCTGTATTTTGCGTTGCAGCTTGAGGGCCTCCTTCTCGTCGAACTGCTCTTGGGCACGTTCTACAAGGCTGACGATGTCGCCCATGCCGAGAATACGGTCGGCCATGCGGTCGGGGTGGAACACATCGAGTGCTTCCATCTTTTCGCCGGTACCTACAAAGAGGATGGGCTTGTCGACTACCGTGCGTATGGAGAGAGCCGCACCGCCACGGGTGTCACCGTCGAGTTTGGTGAGCACGACACCTTCATAGTCCAAGCGTTCGTTGAACTCCTTGGCGGTGTTCACGGCATCCTGTCCGGTCATGGCATCGACCACAAAGAGCGTGTCGTCGGGCTGGGTCGCCTCCTTGATAGCGGCAATCTCCTGCATCAGCTCCTCGTCTACTGCCAGACGGCCTGCGGTGTCGACAATCACGGTGTCGTAGCCTTTGGCCTTGGCCTCCTGGATTCCTTCACGTGCTATCTTCACGGGGTCTTTCTCTTCCAGGTTCATGTAGATGGGCACCTCGATCTGTTCGGCCAGTACGCGCAGCTGCTCTACGGCTGCGGGACGGTACACGTCGCAGGCCACGAGCAGCGGCTTGCGGCTCTTCTTGTTTTTCAGATAGAGGGCCAGTTTACCTGACAGCGTAGTCTTACCGGCACCGTTCAGACCGGCCATGAGAATCACCGAGGGGCGGCCCGATAGCTTTAGCTCACTGGCTTTCCCGCCCATCAGCTGTGCCAATTCATCGTGTACAATCTTCACCATGAGCTGTCCGGGCTTCACGCTGGTCAGCACATTCTGTCCGAGTGCCTTTTGCTTTACGGTGTCGGTAAAGGTCTTGGCCACCTTGTAGTTGACGTCGGCATCCAGGAGTGCACGCCGCACGTCCTTCAGGGTTTCGGCCACATTGATTTCGGTGATGCTGCCTTCACCCTTCAATATCTTGAAAGACCGTTCCAGTCTTTCGCTTAGATTTTCAAACATGTTCTGATTCTATGGGAGGTTTATTCTTGGGTTATAGGACCTTGTCTCTCCTAACCCTGAAAGTTACACAATTCCGCGTCCGTGGCAGTTCTTGAACTTCTTGCCGCTGCCGCAAGGACAGGGATCATTTCGTCCGGGAAGATTCTCCTTCACGATGGGCTGCTGAGTCCGTTCGCGTGTATCGCGTTGTGCTGCGGCACGCGCTTCGGGGTCGCCAGCATCGTCGAGCGATTCATGGGTTGTCGTGAGCTTCTGCTGCGGAGCGGTTTCTTCGGGAGCAGCCTCCTGTACCTGTTCAGGTGCCTGTACGGGAATCTGGCCGCGCATCAAGGTCGAAACGGTTTCGTTGTTGATACGGTTGACCATCTTGTCGAAGAGCTGTACGCTTTCGAGTTTGAACACAAGCAGCGGGTCTTTCTGTTCGTAAGAGGCATTCTGTACCGACTTCTTCAGTTCGTCGAGTTCGCGCAGGTTTTCCTTCCAGGCATCGTCGATATTGTGGAGCAGGATAGCCTTTTCGAAGTCATTGACCACCTCGCGCGACTCAGTCTCGTAAGCCTTTTGCAGGTTCGTGCGGATGTTGTACACTAACTTGCCGTCGGTGATGGGCACCAGGATGTTCTCATACATCTGTCCCTGGTTCTCATACACCTGCTTGATGACAGGCATGGCCACTTCGGCCAGTCGGTCAGTCTTACGCTTGAAGCCGGCCATGGCAGCCTGGAAAGCCTTTTCGTAGAGGTCCTCGCGCTTCATGCCGTCGAACTCAGCTTCGGTGAAGGGCACCTCGATGGCAAAGATTTCGATGAAGCCCTCACGGCACCCCTCGTAGTCGTTCTTGTCAATGATGTTGATGACGCGGTCCCAAATCATGTTGGCAATGTCCATGCCTACGCGTTCGCCCATAAGTGCATGGCGGCGTTTCTCGTAGATGACGGTACGCTGCTTGTTCATCACGTCGTCGTATTCAAGCAGACGCTTGCGGATACCGAAGTTATTCTCTTCGACCTTGCGCTGTGCACGTTCAATGCTGCTGTTGATCATGGGCGACTCGATCATCTCGCCGTCCTTGAATCCCAGTTTGTCCATGACGCGTGCAATGCGTTCAGAGGCAAAGAGTCGCATCAGGTTGTCTTCGAGTGAAACGAAGAACACAGACGAGCCCGGGTCACCTTGACGTCCGGCACGACCGCGAAGCTGACGGTCTACGCGGCGGCTCTCATGACGTTCCGTACCGATAATGGCCAGACCGCCGGCAGCTTTCACTTGGTCGGTGAGCTTGATGTCCGTACCACGTCCGGCCATATTGGTAGCGATGGTCACGGCACCGAGCATACGTTCCTCTTCGTGCTTGTTGCCGTCCTCGTCAGTGATGAGCACCTTGCCCAGCGTACTTTGTCCGGCCAGTGCCACGATGTCGGCTTCCTTCTGGTGGAGCTTGGCGTTCAACACCTGGTGCGGTATGTGGCGCAGCTGGAGCATACGGCTCAGCAGTTCGCTCACGTCTACACTGGTCGTACCGACCAGCACGGGACGGCCTGCCAGACGCATCTTTTCGATTTCCTCGATGACGGCTCCATACTTTTCGCGTTTGGTCTTGTACACACGGTCATTCATGTCGACGCGCTGTACAGGGCGGTTGGTCGGAATTTCCACCACATCGAGCTTGTAGATGTTCCAGAACTCGCCCGCTTCGGTAATGGCCGTACCCGTCATGCCGGCCAGCTTGTGGTACATGCGGAAGTAGTTCTGCAGCGTAATAGTGGCAAAAGTCTGTGTGGCGGCTTCCACCTTCACGTGCTCCTTGGCCTCGACAGCCTGATGCAGTCCGTCGCTCCAGCGGCGGCCTTCCATGATACGTCCCGTCTGCTCGTCGACAATCTTCACCTGACCGTCCATGACCACATATTCCTCATTGATGCGGAACATGGTGTAGGCTTTGAGCAGCTGCAGGATAGTGTGGACGCGTTCCGACTTCACGGCATAGTCTTGCAGCAGGGCATCCTTGCGCGTCACGCGCTCTTCGTCGCTCAGTCCCTTTTCGGCTTCGAGCGCAGAGAGTTCCGAGGTAATGTCGGGCAGGATGAACAGCTGGTCATCGTTCACCTGGTCAGCCAGCCATTTGTTGCCCTTGTCGGTGAGGTCTACGCTGTGCATCTTCTCGTCAACTACGAAATAGAGCGGTTCGACAGCCTCCGGCATACGGCGGTTGTTGTTCTCCATATAGATTTCCTCCGTCTTGAGCATACCGGCCTTGATGCCGGTCTCAGAGAGGAACTTGATGAGCGGATTGTTCTTGGGCAGGGCCTTGTGGCTGCGGAAGAGTTGCAGAAAACCTTCTTCTTCCTTCTTCTTGTCGCCCGAGTTGATGAGCTGCTTGGCTTCAGCCAGATACTGTGTGGCTAACTTGCGCTGCACCTCGACCAAGCGTTCTACCAACGGCTGATACTGTTCGAACTGCTGGTCCTCGCCCTTGGGCACGGGGCCTGAAATGATGAGCGGCGTACGGGCATCGTCGATGAGCACCGAGTCAACCTCATCGACAATGGCATAGTTGTGGCGGCGCTGCACCAGGTCTTTGGGGCTCATGGCCATGTTGTCGCGCAGGTAGTCAAAGCCGAACTCATTGTTCGTGCCGAAGGTAATGTCGGCCTGATAGGCGCGGCGGCGTGCTTCGGAGTTGGGCTGGTGCTTGTCGATGCAGTCCACCGAAAGGCCGTGGAACATGTAGAGCGGACCCATCCACTCCGAGTCGCGCTTGGCCAGATAGTCGTTCACAGTGACCACGTGAACACCATTGCCGGTCAGTGCGTTCAGGAACACGGGGAGCGTGGCCACGAGCGTCTTGCCTTCACCGGTTGCCATTTCGGCAATCTTGCCTTGGGTCAGCACGACGCCGCCAAACAGCTGCACGTCGTAGTGTACCATATTCCAAAGGGTGTCGTTGCCGCCGGCTACCCAGTGGTTCTGGTAGATGGCCTTGTCGCCTTCAATGTGCACAAAGTCGTGGCGGGCAGCCAGTTCACGGTCAAAGTCAGTCGCTGTGACCTCAATCAGTTCGTTTTCGGTGAAGCGGCGTGCCGTGTCCTTCACGATGGCGAAAGCGTCGGGCAGTGCTTCGGTCAGGGCTTCCTCCATGCGGTCGAGCACCTGTGTTTCGAGTTTGTCAATCTGGTTGAAGATAACCTCACGGTCTTCGATGGGCGTCTCTTCAATCTTGGCCTTGAGTGCCTCGATTTTCTCCTTCAGGTCATCGGCTGAGTGCTGGATGGCCGACTGGAGTTCTTTGGTCTTGGCGCGCAGGGCATCGTTGTCGAGTGCTTGGATAGCGGGGTAGGCAGCTTTGATTTTCTCCACCCAGGGCTGAATGAGCTTCATGTCACGGGTAGACTTGTTGCCGAAAAGTTTGCTGAGGAATTTATTGATATCCATGATGGGTTGTTTTGGCTTGGTTAGAATGATGGGGGATATATTGGGGGTGAAAGTCTGTGGCTGAAAGGACCACAAAGTCACTGTCAGATGCCGTAGCCGTCTGCTCCGTGAAGTATAGCCTATAAATAATTCAACGCTTTAACAATGAAACCTGAAATGGTTCCTGGTAGACTTTCAACAAAAAGCTTTGCAGCTTAGAATAACGGTGCTGCGCTGCAGGCATTGGGCGCACGGATGCGCACAGCCTTCGACACGGTTGGCGCAATGCGGTCGGTCGTCACGGGAAGGCTGACCTGTTCGGCCTCGCATCCTGTGCCAAAAAAGATGATGGGAAATGCTACATACGAGTCGCGTACCAGCTGGTTCTCGCGTGCAGTCTGGTTGACAAAGTGCCAGCCGGGCAGTACTTCGATCAGCACATCGCCCGAGTAGCGCGCACAGTAGCCGCTTCGGATGCGGCTGATGCCCGGTGTCCAGGCTCCCTGCATGAGGCGCGATGAGGTGTACACGTCTTTCACGCCCGAGAGCTGGAGCAGGAAGTCCTGTGTGCGTTCCAGCACTTCCCCCAGGTTTATCTGTTTCTCTTCAATCAGCCGGTGGTTCAGGTAGAGCTGGGTGCCCAGTGTGGCTTCGATGTAGTTGCCTTGTCCGTACACCGCCACCAAATACATGTTGAGCAGGGCGGCGGCCCGTTCCACGTCGAAGGTACCGCTGGGTATGCGGTATTTCGACAGGTCGCCGTTCTCTTCATCGGTATAGCCTGTCGAGGTGAGCACAAAGAGAGCATTGCCGGCACCCACCTTGCGCTCCACCGATTCGATTAGCCGGGCCAGCGCCTTGTCAAGTCTGACGTAGGTGTCCTGCAGCTCCATGGGAGCTTGGTTGGCCGTGCGGTGTTCCAGATTGCCTGCATAGTAGGTCACGGCCAGATAGTCGGTGATGCCATCGGCCCCCATCAGCGTGCCGTTCAGGCATTGCTGAGCCATGCGTGTCACCTCTTCGTTCACCAGTCCCGAGGTCTTGAACGTGGCATAGCGGCTGTCCCCCTTGTTGAACTTATGTGCAAAGGGCTTCTGCACGCCGCCCGACAGGAAGTAGGAGAACTTGCCTACCAGCTCGTTCGAAGGTTGCCACACCATGCTTTTCAGCCTGTCGGCCAAGGGCTGCTGGCTGCCTGCCAGCATGGCCCACGAAGGTATGCCCGCCCCATAGTAGGAGGTGGTACACCAGTTTCCGGTGTGGTCGTCAATCCACAAGGCACCGTCGGCTGCGTGTCCGGCCGAAAGTATGGCTGCGTCGCGATAAGGTGCTATGGCATAGACCAGCGAACGGCCCTCCGAAGCTACCTTCAGCTCGTCGCCCAAGGTCGATACAGCCAGGAAGGTGGGGGCAGAGCAGTCGTCGGTCAGAATGCCTACGTACTGCTTGTCATCCACGCAGAACACGGGGCGAAGCGTTTCGCGGTTCATCCAGCGCAGGCCCACCACGCCGTGGTCGCAGGGTGAGGTGCCGGTAGCAATGGTTGCCGAAGCCGAGGCACGGTCAGGACGGTAGTGCGGGTATTCAGCCTGTGTGTACACCCGGCCTTCATTCAGCAAACGCACGAAGCCTTCCTGCCCATACAGGGGCATGAAGGCATTCAGGTAGTCCGAGCGAAGTTGGTCTACCAGTATGTTCACCACCACGCGTGGCACACCGCCCCTTGTGGTCTGGGTTTCGGGTGCTGCCAGAGCGGTCATGGCCGTAAGCAACGACAGGAACAAAGGCAGACACACGGTGGTGCTGTGCGGGTGAATAAAGGATTTCTTCATCCTTGGCTGTTATGTAATATATATAATAGGTGTAAGAAATGGCATGGCCTCCCTGGGCGTGCAGTCCGTGTCAGCCCTTCGGACAGGCCGTGCGGCCCGCTTTCTGTTGGGCCACAAACACAGCCCAGCGCACGGCGAGCATACCCCAAAACATCCACAGGGCGGCGGGGAACTGCTGTACACCGGCCAGGGCAACCAGCAGCAGGGCGGCTAACAGCACACCTTGGCCGTAGTAGCCGCAGGGTGTGCGGTGCATCGAAGCCTGCTTCATGAACCAGGGCAGATAGAGCAGCGGCAGGGGGTTGAGCAGCAAGAGCAGCCAGTTGCTGCCCACTGTGGGGTGTTCCGAACAGCAGAACATGAAGCCGATGGCCAGTCCGGCCAGCCCTTGCAGCAGCAAGAGCAGGGCATCGATGCCCCACCACCAGGCGTGGCGACGCCATTCGACCAGCGTGGCTACTGCCAGCAAGGCCAGCACGCAGCCCAGCGCGGCCACGGGCGAGGCCGTCTTCTCTGGTTTATGGTAGGCGGCAGGGAGCAGTGTCCGGGCCTCTTCGGCCAGTTGGCGCGTCTGTCCCTTGGTGTCTACGATGCGGGCCTGGGCCACAAACCTCTCGGCATATAGCGGCGCGAAACCCTGTGTCTTGCGGTCGGCAGGCGCGTCAGCTTCGGCTCCCAGCAGCAGGTTCTGCCCCAGTTGCAGCCAGGGCTCTACCTGTGCATATTCGTCCACGATGTGGCGCAGCGACTTGCCGGCATCAGCTTGAGGCCATTCGACCTTGCCGTCGATGGCCGCCTCGATCATGTCGATAGCACGTGTCGTGCAGTTGTCGTAGAAGAAGCTGTACCTGTAGGTGGCGTTCTCCGGCAGCAGGTTCTCGCTGAGCGCATCCACCAGCTTGCGGCATTCGGCGGGCGTGAGGTTGAGCACCTGTTCGTCGATGCCTCGTCCTTCAGCCAGATAGGCGTTGTAGAACAGGGCATAGGGCACTACTCCCAGTTCGTAGTCGGTTTCGCCTTTCACAAATCGCCATACGAAGTGAGGCTGGCTGAAGGAGAATGTGCCGTAGTTGAACACCCAGTCGCTGCTTCTTCCGGGACTGACTTCGCGCACGCGCAGAGCCGTGTGGCCATACAGTTCGTAGGTCTTCTGTCCCGGTGTGACGGTGAGCAGGCTCACCTTGACCGAGTCCTTGCCGGCCTGTTGCGTTTCGGCTGGTACAGCCGGTTCGTAGGTGTTGCCGGGCTGTCCTTGTGCGGCTGCATAGAGGGCGGCAGCCCACCAAAGGCTGAGTGCGAAAAGGAGTCTGTGCATGTTCTTGCGTCTGCTTTCTGGGCTGAATGCCACGGTTTGCGGCTGCAAAGGTATATAAAATCTGTGAGATTCAACACCCGCAGGCCGAAGTTGGCCCTGCGGCGGGTAAAAAAACGAACAAAAGCTCTTGTCAACACGTCCTGATGCTCATATTCATGCAAGTTGGTTGATATGGCAAAAATAGGAATAAAAACACGCGCATCAAAGTCTTCGTGCCTTTTGTCCCAAATTGACTATAGCTGCTGCCAGTCGGCAAAGGCTTAGAGAACTGTACCCCAGAATATCAGGTTATGAGGTTATTGCTGAGGTTATAAGGGATAAGGTTATAACATGACTATTTGAGTGGACGGGGTTTTCAGTCGCCCCAACACTGGCATTTCAAGTTTCGCAAGTCGCTGCCGTTAGTTGGCAAGCGTTCAAGGCACGCCCCGCTTCGCATGTTCAATCAGGAATGGGAAACAAGCGTTCAAGGCACGCCCCGAAGGGGCAACAAGCGCATAGCCCAGGGCATCGCCCTGGGTTGGATGACCGCCGCAAATGCGCCCTGCAAGGGCAAAAGCGTATGTTTGCAACGCTTGTCATCAGACGCTTTTGCCCTTGCAGGGCGCACTTTATCGCCTCATTCTACCCAGGGCGATGCCCTGGGCTATGCGCTCGTTGCCCCTTCGGGGCGTGCCTTGAACCCTTGTTAACTATCTGCAACAACCTGCGAAACTTGAAT
>JBJEAF010000173.1:0-9814 GCA_051868755.1 Alloprevotella sp. | reverse complement strand
CTTATGTCAAAGGGGAAGTGGAACCGGGCGTGCGCAGTGCAGTCTGTCGCCGTCCTGATTCCAGTTCCCCACCTGATTCATGTGTGCAAGCCTTTCGGGAGGCTTGGTCGGGGCAGCCCGTAGGCTGCGGTGCGGGGCTGCGTGCGATTGGCGCGCAGCCCCGGTGCAGGGTTTACTGATGCTGTTCGCGATACAGGTCGTTCACCGTCTTCACGGGATTGAACGTCGAGAGCGGCACTTCGACAAACACGGTGCTCCAGTTGCTCATGGCTCCGTTCCAGAGTCCGGGCAGTTCGAGTGCCTTGAGTTCCTTGCCGTCCTTGCTCTTGTGGGAGATGAAGCCCGTTTGCGGGTCGACGAAGTCAGGCAGGTTGAAGGCATGTCCCTGATAGTCCTTCACGGCGCAGACCAGGTCTACGGGGTTGAAGTGCGTACCCTTTTCGAACATGGCTTTCTTTTCGGGATCGGCCATGTCAATCTGCGAGCTTTCCAGAATCTGGAGCGAAATGGTTCCGTCAGGGTTGTAGGCCAGGAAGGGGCCTCCACCCGGTTCGCCCACGTTGCGCACCATGCCACACACGCGCATCGGGCGGTTCAGCTTCTTGCGCAGGTAGATGGCCAGCTCCGTGTCCTCCAGCATCTTGGTGTCAGGATTCTTGGTGCAGAGGTCCTTCTGTACGAATTGCAGCATCTCGCGCAGGTCGTCCATCGAGTACTTGCCGCTGTCAAGCTTGCGCAGGTAGCCGAAGGCCTTCTGTTGGAGCGTGACGAGCACGCCGGCCAGCAGCTGCTTGTAGCGCACGGTGTCGTCCTTGATGCGGTCGGGTACCACGTTGTCGATGTTCTTCACGAACACCACGTCGGCCTCGATGTCGTTGAGGTTCTCAATCAGTGCGCCGTGGCCTCCGGGACGGAACAGCAGGGAACCGTCGGCCTTGCGGAAGGGCGTGTTGTCGGCGTTGGCAGCCACCGTGTCGGTGCTGGGCTTCTGTTCGGAGAAGCTCACGTTGTAGCGGACACCATACTTCTGCTCGTAGGCGGGCACCACCTCGGACACGAGCTTTTCGAACAGAGCGCGGTGTTCGGGCGAAACGGTGAAGTGAACGTTGACGCAGCCGTCATCCTGACGGGCGTAGAGTGCGCCTTCGACGAGGTGCTCTTCGAGCGGCGTGCGCGTTTCGGACTCATAGCGGTGGAACTTGAGCAGACCCTTGGGCAGGGCACCGTAGTTCAGGCCGTCGGCATCGAGCATGGCGCGTACCACCTTCTTGTACTGTCCTTCGGCCAGCAGGGCGTCGATGTCCTTGCCGTGCAGCCGCTGGCAGGCGGCGTTGAGGTCGGCATAGAAGGCGGCGTCGTGAATCCGGGCAAAGAAGGTCTGCTCGAAAGCGGTGGCCGGCACGTCATAGGGCGCGTCGGCAAAGGCGAACATGTCCTTGAACATGCGGCTGGCCGCACCCGAGGCAGGCACGAACTTCACCACCTTGTGGGCTGGGTCGGCAGTGTAGGCCTTCCAGGCAGCCAAATAGTTGGCTTCGGCCTCGGCGGCGGGCACCAGAATGCCCTTTTCCACACTGGCGGCTCCGGCCAGCTTCAGGAAGGGGAAGCCCTGGACAAAGCAAGCCAACTGTGCGTTCAACTTCTCTTCGCTGATGCCCTTGCGGTTCAGCAAAATCTTGTCGTTTTCTGTAATCATGGGTATAGAAGATAAAGGGTTGTAGAGGCAGGTCGGGCTGGCAGCATGGTCCGCAAGCCCTGCATGGCGGCAGGCGGCCGCTACGCTTGCGGACTATAGCGGCGGGAAGCCGGGCCGGGGTGTACACTGACCGTACGGCGGCGGTGCAACACCATGGCCCTGTTCCCTGCAAATGTAGACATATCTCCCGATTTGCGTGTCTGTGTTTCCGATAAAAATCATTCTGCCGCCAACAAAATGGGACAATATGGGTCAAAAACGTACACAGTTGAGAAAAAGAACAGATTTGGCGAGAAATGAAGAAGTCCGTCCTGCGCCAAGTTTGGCAACTTTGCATGTCGTGTACTGGCCTACGCCGGTGCGCGGCTTATTCTGTAACAGAATCCATAACGACAAGTAACCATGAATGTCAAGCTATGTGCGGTGATGCTCAGCCTCCTGCCCTTGCAGCAGGCCAGGCCCGAGGGGCCGCTCCGGGTGCAGCAGCCCGTTGCCGTTTCGGCCGCGTGTGAGACGGCAGGCACGATAGAGGGGCGCTTCGTGCCCTTCAAGTATGGCCGCTTCGACACTTGGGTGGTGCGCCATATCAAGGAGTCGGCTGTCATCGGCGGCAATCAGAAGACCCTCTATGAAATAGGCCCTTCGATGACGTTGGAGGGCAACACGCCCTACACCAACCAGGGCGGTTCGCCGTGGGCCACTTCGAATGTGCTGGCCCGTGTGTCGGGCATCACGAAAACCAACAATTCGGTGTATCGCGACACCCACGACAAGGGCTATTGCGTGAAGATGACCACCCACATCGAGCAGGTAAAGGTGCTCGGCGTGGTCAATATCCGCGTGCTGGCTGCCGGCTCCATCTTTCTGGGTGACATGAAGGAACCCATCACCGGCACCAAGGATGCCGAGAAGGCCGTGAACTGGGGCGTGCCTTTCAAGGACAGGCCCAAGGCCCTGCGCTACGACTACCGCGTGGCACTGAGCGGAGAACCGAACCGCGTGAAGCAAACCGGATTCGGAAGCAAACAGACGGTCAGTGGCCGCGACAAGGCCATCACCGTGCTCTACCTGCAAAAGCGCACCGAGGATGCCAAGGGGCAAATTACCGCCAAGCGCGTGGGCACCTGCGTGGTGACTTACGGCCAGTCTACCAAGGGCTGGGTTGAAGGGGCCACCTATGAGATACTCTATGGCGACATACGCAACCATCCCGGCTACGATGCCACCCACATGGGGCTGCGCACGTGTGACTACGCCCGCAACAGCAAAGGCAAGAGTGTGCCGGTGCGCGAAACGGGCTGGGCCTCACCGACCGAGACACCCACCCACCTCATCCTGCAATTCTCGTCGAGCCATGGCGGTGCCTATGTGGGCAGTCCGGGCAACACCTTCTGGGTGGACAATGCCGGACTGGTGTACTGACGGCTTGAGGCCATGGCCTGAGGCGGAGGGAATCAGGGCCATACTCATGGACTGCCATCTCAGACTGCGCTCAGCTGTGTTCCCCTTCCTTCTCTCTCTACAATCTGCATGAAACTCTTTACCTTTCTTCTCCTATTTCTGCTCCTCACCCTGCTGCTGCCCGCAGTTCCGGCGCGTGCATGTGGAGTGACTGCTGACGGTCTGTGGGCTGATTCGGTCGTGGCCGACAGCCTGCCACCGCCTCACCCGTCGTGGACGAAACGGCTGTTGGACTATTTCAACGATGCCAACAAGAACAAGCGGCACAAGAAGTTCGACTTCAGCGTCATAGGTGGTCCGCACTACAGCACCGACACCGAGCTGGGCTTAGGATTGGTGGCTGCCGGGCTCTACCGTACGGCACAGGCTGACAGCCTGCTCCCGCCTTCGAACGTGTCCCTCTACAGCGACGTGTCGACGGTGGGCTTCTATCTGCTGGGCATTCGGGGCAACCACCTCTTCCCGCAGGGCCGTTACCGGCTGGACTACACCTTGTTCTTCTTCTCCTTCCCCTCCAAATTTTGGGGCATCGGCTATGACATGGGCAACGACAAGCGCAACGAGAGCGACCTGAAACGTTGGCAGGCGAGGGTGAAAGCCTCCTTCCTGTTCCGCTTGGCCGACCATTTCTATGTAGGGCCGACTGCTGAGTTTGACTATGTGACGGTGCGCGACATGGAGCGGCCCGAGCTGTTGCAGGGCATGGACCGCAGTGTCTGGAACGTGGGCGGCGGTGTGACGTTGGCCTACGACTCACGCGACGTGCTCACCAATCCGCATCGGGGTGCCTATGTCGAAGTGTCGCAGTCCTTCCGCCCGGCCTTTCTGGGCAACGACTATGCCTTCAGCGCCACCGAACTGCGCGTGAGCGGCTATCGGAAAGTCTGGAAAGGTGGCATTCTGGCCGCTGACTTCCGCTCCACGCTCAACTTCGGAGATCCGTCGTGGGGCATGATGGCTCAGTTGGGCAACTCGATGTCGATGCGTGGCTATTATGAAGGCCGCTACCGGGACAAGTGCAAGATGGAGAGCCAGGTAGAGTTGCGCCAGCACGTGTGGAAGCGTAACGGCATCACCCTGTGGGTCGGCGCAGGCACCGTGTTCGACAAGTTCAGCTCGCTGCGTGCCAAGCGGGTGCTGCCCAACTACGGCATAGGCTACCGCTGGGAGTTCAAGAAGGACGTGAACGTGCGCTTGGACTACGGCTTCGGCAAGAGCGGACAGTCCGGTTTCCTGTTTAATATCAACGAGGCATTCTGATTCTCATTCACCCATGAAGGAAAAAGTCCTGTACTTCTATGCCGTGGCGGCCCTCCTGCTGCCCAACGTCGGCCTGTGCTTCACAGAAGGCATGGACCTGTGGGCCTGTGTGGCCAATCTGGTCTTTCCCTCGGGACTGGTGGTGTTGCTGCTTGCGGCCTTCCGCAATCCCGGCAAGTCGGTGTGGACGGGTTTCCCCTTGATTTTTCTCGCAGCCTTCCAGTTGGTGCTGCTCTACCTGTTCGGCCAAGGCATCATCTCGGTCGACATGTTTCTGAACGTGGCGACCTCCAACTCTGACGAAATCAGGGAGCTGCTCGACAATTTGGTGCCGGCGGTGGGCGGCGTGTTTGTCATCTATCTGCCTCTGCTCGCCGCCGCCGTGTGGGCATGGCATGGGCGGCATACACTCACGGCTCCCTTCCTGCGCGGTGTGCGGCGGGTTGGCTGTGTGTTGGTCGTGGTGGGCACGCTGTGTGTGGAAGTGGCGGTACAGCAGACGAACTATCAGGTAGACGAACAGCTCTATCCTGTCAACGTGTGCTACAATTTGGGATTGGCCCTGCAACGTGCCTACCAGCAGCAGCACTATGTCGAAGCTACGGCCGACTATCGCTTTGAGGCCCGCAGTGAGCATCCGGCTGACAGTACCGAGGTATATGTGCTGGTGGTTGGCGAAACGGCACGCGCCCACAACTTTGCGCTTTATGGTTACGGACGCGACACCAACCCGCTGTTGTCGCAGCAGGAGTCGTTGGTGGCCTTCAGCCGTGTCACCACGCAATCGAACACCACCCACCGCAGTGTCCCCATGCTCCTGACAGCTGCCACGGCGGCTGACTACAACCGCCTGTATCATGAAAAAGGTATCTTGGCGGCCTTCCGCGAGGCGGGTTTCCACACGGTTTTCCTGTCGAACCAGCGGCGCAACCATTCCTTCATTGACTTTCTGGGAATGCAGGCCGACGAGTGCCTCTTTCTGAGAGAGCAGGCAGCGGACGGCGATGCAGAAGACATGTCGGACGAGAGGCTTGTCGATGGTTTGGCCAAGGTACTGGCCCAAGGCCGCAAGAAGGAACTCGTGGTGTTGCACACCTACGGCTCACACTTCAACTACCGCGAACGCTATGGCCGGGAGTGGGCTTTCTTTACTCCCGATGACCGTGCGGAGGCTGTTGCCGAAAACCGTCGCGACCTGCTCAATGCCTACGACAATACCCTGCGTTTCACCGACCACCTGCTGCATCGCATCATCGGTCTGCTACAGGCGAGGGGAGGACTTTCGGCCATGCTCTACACCAGTGATCATGGCGAAAACATCTTTGACGACGGTGGCAACCACTTTCTTCATGCCGGTCAGAAGGCTTCGCTGTATGAGCTGCATGTACCTTTCTTGGTGTGGACTTCTGACAGTTATGGAGTACTGTTCCCCGCTGAGGTTCAGGCGTTGCAGGCTAACCGTAACCGCCAGGTAGAGAGCAGCGTGTCCACCTTCCACACCCTGCTGCAGCTGGGCGGGGTGCAGACACCTGTCCGGGCAGATTCGCTCTCATTGGCCAGCGGCACTTTTGTGGAACGTCCGCGCAGGTATGTGAACGACCGCAACGAAGCCTTGCCGCTCGACGTGCAGCTATAGAGTGGGGGAGCGCGTGGGGCGATGCCGCGAAATAGCAGAAAAGGTACAGCCACATAAAGAAGCAGAGCGGGTTTCCCAACTTGCGACAAGCAGCGTCAGTATGAATGGTGGCTGCGTTTGTCACGGTTTGGAAAATCCGCTCTGCTTCTTGGTGTGGCTGCGCCCGTTCGGGTGTGTGTTCCGTCGGTGCAGGCTGAAGGTAGTTGGCTTCAGCGTCCGCACAGGCCGCTTGGGCCGTGCGTGGCTTGGCCTGTAACTTGTCAGTTTTTCTTCTTGAACAGTTCGGTGAAGAGGTTCAGGCTGTCGGGGTGCTCTTCGACAAAGGTGTCGATGTGGCGCATTCGTTTCTGCTCCAGAATTTCGTCGACAGCAATCAGGATGCCCGTTTCTTCCACTTCGCCAAATTCGTGGTTGACGGCAGTGCCGAACATGCGCATGGTGGGGCTGAGCCCCATGTAGGCGTTCACCAAGGGCGGAATGTTGTAGCCGCGCTTGCGCACCTCGGTGTTCAGCGTGCGGTAGTCCTGCTTGAAGTCATCGCTCACAAAGAGCTGCCGGAGTTCCTCTTCGGGTGTCTCGATGCGGAGGGGACATATGGGTACGACCAGCTTGTCGGGGTCGCCGAAGTGTTTGTTCAGGAAGAAGAGAATCATGTCGCGTGCCTGACGGTTGAACGAAGGATACATGGTCATCTTGCCGAAGAAATACTTCAGGTTGGGTATGACCACCGTGAGCGCGCCCAGTCCGTCCCACAGGTTGTCGAGGGCGAAGATGCCCTTGCTCAGTGCACGGGTGCTTTGATATTCGAGCGTGACGAACGAGCGGCCCAGCTCTACCGTGTCGGCCAGGTAGGTTTGCATGAACTCCTCAGAGAAGTGGAACATGTGGGCCGTGGCCAAGCGGGGCTGTCCTTCGGCATTGAAGGAGATTTCGTTGCCCGGCAGGAAGCGGTAGCCACCCAGAATCTGCTCCTCTTCGGGGTCCCACACGATGAGCTGGTAGTAGGGATGCTCGCAGGTGTCGAACTCGTCCCAGTCGAGTTCCATGCCCGTGCCGCCGCCGGCTGCCCTGAAAGCAATTTCCCTGAGGCGTCCGATTTCGCGCAGCACGTTGGGGGCCTGCTGGTAGGTGACGACATATATTTCATTGCCGGCTTTGTTGGTGGCACGCAGTCGCCTGTCGGGTGTCAGCTCGGCTTGCAGAAGTTTCTTGTCAACGGGGGGGATGATAGCTTGCATCTGGTTTCAGACTAAGAAAAGTTGCGGATGAATTGAAATATTGGCTTGGGGTAACGCGCAGCGGGCGTACCGTTGAAGGGGTGTTGGCCCGCAGTTGGAGCGCATCGGGATATTGTCAAGGGATGTCTATGGTAGTTTGTAGACTTGCTCTTGTACCCATGCAGCCCATTCTGCGGGCTTGCGGCTGCGGTCAAAGGTCTGCCAGGGAATGGGATTGCCGATGTGCAGGCTGAAGGTCTTGTGCCGGTTCTTGAAGGTCTCGTCGGCCAGATAGAGCATGGCAATGTTGAACTTCAGGCCCAGACGTTTGCCGAAGTTGGCCAGGTTGTAGAAGCGGTCGGAGTTACGGCCGCTAAAGTGGATGGGCACCACATCGCGCTGGGTCTCAATGCTTTTCGTGATGAAAGTCTTGTTCCAAGGCAGGTCGCGTATGACACCGTTCTGGCGACGCGAACAGAGTCCGGCGGGAAACATGATGATGTGGTTGTCGCTGCCGAATGCCGCTTCGACCAGTCGCGGGAAGTCGCGGCTTTGCTTGCCGGTCTTGTTGATGGGCACGCAAAGCGGAGCCAGACCGTGAAGGTTCATCAGCAGGTCGTTTACCAGGTAGCGTATGCGTCCGTCATAGCGGTGGCCCAGCACTTGGCCGATGGCAATGCCGTCGGGTCCGCCTAATGGGTGGTTGCTGACAAAGGTAAAACGCCTGCCGTCGGCATCGTCGGGCAGGTTCTCCATGCCGTGAACGTCGAGCGTGACATCGAGAAACTCCATGACTGCATCCAACCAGGGAACTCCTTGTTTGTCGCCGGCACTTTCCAGAAAAACGTTTACCTCGTCCTGATGTGCGATGCCTTTTAGCCATGTGCGTACAAACCCCGGTACGAAGCGGGCCTTGCTGCCTGCCTTGCTGTCCAGAATCTGGTCGATGTCTATTTTGAAGAAAGTTTCGTTGCCCATGGGGTAGCCTTGATGAGTTTGGTGCTGCCGATTGGCCAGTGGTCGTAGCACAGACCCAGCAATCGGTGGTGAAACGTTGTGCAAATGTACGAATTATTTTGGGCCGACATCAACCTGTGGCTATGAAGTTTTCGTAAGCTTTTCCGCTTTGTGCGCTTTCAGGGGGTTGCAGGGCGTTTGTTGTCCCTAAAGGCTGCGTCCATATAGCCAAACAACCATTGCCAGCAACGACGCGGCAATGAACATGACAGTCGTTCGTGATTGCGGGTCGTTTGCTGGCAATGGCGATTGGCGGGTTCACGCGAAAGGCTTGGGAATCATCCGAAAAGGTGTCAGTAGGCTGAAGCGCATTTCTGACGGATTCCGTTTGTGGCCGGAAGGGTTGGTTTTGGGGATAGAACAGCCTGTTGTGAATAAGCCGTGACTGTGTTTACACGGCCAACGAAATGTTGTTTTGGGCGGCCATGCGGCGCATGTTGATGATGGCGTAGTGCATACGGCCCAGGGCAGTGTTGATGCTGACACCGGTGATGTCGGAGATTTCCTTGAAACTCAGGTCCTGATAGAAGCGCATGTGTACTACTTCGCGCTGGTTGTCGGGCAGGTTGTCCATGAGGCGGCGCACGTCATTGAGCACCTGTTCGGTCACCATCTCGCTTTCGCGGTAGGAATCTTCCAACAGGGCTGCCGCCTGCCACGCGTTTTCAGCGTCATCCTCATACAGAATGTTCTCGTTTCGCTCTAAGCGGAACTGGTCGATAAGCAGGTTGTGGGCAATACGGGTGAGCCAGGCGTAGAACTTATCGCTGTGCTTGTAGCGGCCTTGTCGCAAGGTCACAATGGCCTTGACAAACGTCTCTTGGAACAAGTCGTCTGCCATGTCTTCATTTCGCACAATGTATGATATGTAGGAATAGAGCCTATCTTGGTAGCGTTGCAACAGCACGTCGAATGCCTCGTTGCAGCCGGACACAAAAAGAGCGACCAACTCATCGTCGGTGCGCAAAGTCAATTCTTCCATTACTTATAGATATGTTGATATTGCGAAGTAATGTATTTCGATAGGCTTCAGGGGTATTGGTTCGTGATGCAAAAATAGTTTTTTTTGTTTGAAGCAGCAAGTTGTGCGCAATAAAATCCGTTTTATGTCGTTTATTTGTTCTTTTGGATCATCCTGCCTTGGGTCAGCTGCATCCTTCTGATTGTTCGAAGGTTTGCGGCGGTTGGTCGAATCTTCTCTAAGAGTGGCTGTAACGCAGGCAGGTATTGCACAATTTGCAGGGTTTTGTGTAAGTTGTGAGTGGCTTGCTTTCGTCCGATTGTCGGGAAAATATTTCTGCCTTTTTTAAGGAAGTGGATTAAATGGAAGTGGTGTTGCGAACAATGCTTGGGAATCAATGTGAAAAATCTCCTAAGGGGTAAAAAGAATTGACTTTCTGTGTATTCTAAAATAGCCAGAAAAGGTGTCTGTCGGACAGTTTATAAAGTGAAAACAGGTGTTCGTGGCGATAGCGTCAAGCAGTTTTATGGCATAAGGGTGGCTCATGAGATGCGAGCCCCAAACGG
>JBJEAF010000172.1:0-9816 GCA_051868755.1 Alloprevotella sp. | reverse complement strand
GCTTGCATTCACACATTTATCCAAAAATCATGCACCGGGATTTCGGCTTGACCCCCTATTTTTCCTCTTTGCACTTGTTTGTTGGGTCTGTATCATCCAATGATTGATACAATTTAAACAACCTTGTTTAATTCAGTGCGACTTTAAGCTTGTTGTGTGATGAAGTGATGTTACTCACTTGCAGAATGAATATGCAGCAACCATACGATGAGGGCGTTGATGTTTTATCTGAATGGCATCAACGCTCTCTGTTTTAGACAGGTATTAGCAGTCAGCTTTCCTTTAGCTGCAGGTCGAAGGGGAGCAGGGTATCTTCGTCACTGCCATAGATGAAACGGTCGAAGTCGGAAACATACGTGGTGTCTTGGATGACTTTGTATTTCTCGTATTCTTCATAGGCTTTCGCTCTTGCCTGTTCTTGCGAAACGCTTCCTGCTGTGGCATTTACCTCATAGTCCATGGCCGAAAGGAACTGTTCCAGACGCTTGCGCCAGTCCTCCATGGTTGTGATGATGTGCCGCCGGGCACGTGCCTCGGCAAAGTCGAGGAAGGAGGTCGTGATGCTGTTGAGCTGGCTCAGCTCTGTATCAGACAGGTAGTTCTTGGCCACTATGGTGTCGGACTTCTGCACCCGGCCATGGGGCGCTTTCTTCCACGTGGTGAGTCCCATGTGTGGCTTTTCGGCATCGGCACGGTTATAGACAATCTCTGCTGCCGTGTGGCGGGTAACAGCCAGATGCATCATGTTCTGCACCGTCTTGAAAAACAATTGGGTGTTTTCCGACTTGGCATCGTAATCCGCACTGCACTCTGCGTAGATGTCTGTAATTTTCTGATAGTACCGGCGTTCTGAGGTGCGTATCTCACGGATGCGCTCCAGCAAGTCGTCGAAGTAGTCCTTGCCGAAATGCCTGCCTTGCTTCAGCCGCTCATCGTCCAACACAAATCCCTTGACGAGAAACTCCTTCAGGACTGAGGTGGCCCAAATGCGGAACTGGGTGGCCTGATAACTGTTCACACGGTAGCCTACGGCGATGATGGCATCCAGGTTATAGAACAAAGGACTGCGCTCCACGTCACGCTCACCTTCATTTTGAACTATCCAAATTTTTCGGATAGTTGCCTCCTTAGTCAGTTCGCCTGACTCGTAAATTTGTCCTAAGTGATAGCTGACAGTTCTTACATCCACACCAAACAAATCCGCCATACGCTTCTGCGACATCCAGAAGGTTTCGCTATTGAAGATAACTTCAATTTTAGTATCTCCCTGCGCTGTCTTATACAGAAGTATATTGGAAATCATGGCATTTTGCATCAGTTCCGTCGTAGAAACCTCCTTTCCGAAATACTCCCTTGCCTGCTTGACCAATACCTTCCGACTGTCAGCATTTTCGGCTATAACCATGCAAGCCATGCGCGAGAGATGAAAGGTTTCTACCTTGCGGAAAGCCCCGTTTCCCACCTTGAACATCTCAACCGCATGGTTGAAATGCTCCTCCACATTCATGCCTTTTTCGCTCGCAATCTTGACTGCCTTGTCTATCACATGCTGGAATTTCCAATAGGCTGAATAGCCCATGGCATTACACAGGTCACGCGAGCTCCAATACGCCCGTCCGCTCTCGTCTGTCCTGCGTATCTCATCAAATGCAGGACGCATTTCAGGTACATTGTCTGTTACAGCCATATACGTTGGTTTTTTACAAGCTTGAAGCTTTCTTGGGTCTACAATACCCTGTTCTCAAACACCCATTATAGGGGTGTTCTATAAATTAGGTTTAAAGAATGCCCTATATGATGATTCACTTATTCCGGCTGTCTGCTGTTTTTTAGAGGGGGCTAACTACGCGGTTCCTCACCGAAATCGTCTTCTATCTTCACCAAACTGGCTACCCAGAAGGTCAGGATGCAAAGCAGGGTGGCTATGATGAAGAAGTTGAGGTAACCCACGGCTTCCTGCAGATAACCGGCAACCATGCCGGGCAGCATCATGCCCAAGGCCATGAAACCGGTACAGAAGGCATAATGGGCCGTCGACAACGGACCACGGGCAAAATACATGAGATAGAGCATATAGGCCGTGAAGCCCAGACCGTAGCCGAACTGCTCGATAAAGACGGCCACACTGAGCAACGTGAGGCCTTCAGGCTGGAAATAGGCCAGGGCTATATATACGGTATCGGGCAGGGTGATGCTTAACACCATGGGCCACAGCCAACGTTTCAACCCGCCACAATCGGCTGCCAACACGCCGCCCAGAATGCCGCCCAAGGTCAGGCCTATCACACCGATAGTGCCTTGCACCAAGCCTACATCGCCTGTGGAAAGGCCCAAGCCGCCATGGGCCGGACTGTCCAGCAAGAAGAGCGGGCATATCTTCACCAACAGAGCCTCTGGCAAGCGATAGAGCAGGATGAACAGCAGGGCCACCACAATCTGCGGCTTTTCGAAGAACTGCCTGAAGGTTTGAAGCGTATCGGCCAAAGACACCTGCTGCCGGGCATGGTCACTGGCGGGCTTGGGCAGCAACCAGCAGTGCAACAGGAAGAGCAGGGCAAACACGGCAGCAGCCAACAAGAAGGTGTAGCTCCAGGCACGCACCGGAATGTAACGCGATTCCAGAAAGCCGGCCACCATGACTAACAAGCCCTGGCCGACAATCGAAGCTATGCGGTAGGCTGTGGAACGTATGCCCACAAAGAAGGCCTGCTCCTTGGCGTCTAATGCCAGCATGTAGAACCCGTCGGCAGCTATGTCGTGGGTGGCACTGCTGAAGGCCACTAACCACAAGATAGCCAATGACCATTGCACGTAGTTGGATGTCTGCAACGTAAAGGCGATGCCTGCCAGCGAAACGGCCAGCAGCCACTGCATGGTGAGAATCCACCAGCGTTTGGTGCGGAAGAGGTCTACCAAGGGGCTCCAAAAGGGCTTGATGACCCAAGGCAAATAGAGCCAGGAGGTGTAGAGGGCTATCTCGGCATTCGACAAGCCCAACCTGCCGTACATGACAGTAACTACGGCCATAACTATGACATAGGGGATGCCTTCGGCAGTGTAAATGGTGGGTATCCAAAACCAGGGACTTTTCATGAGCAGTATGTTGTTTGATTATCTCTTTCTATTTCAGGGCTGAAAACATATAAGGGGTGTTCTATAAATAAATTCAACTTTCGCAGGTCGTTGCCGTCAGTTGACAAAGGTTCAAGGCACGCCCCGAAGGGGCATCGAGCGCATAGCCCAGGGCAACGCCCTGGGTAGGTTAACCGCCGTAAAGTGCGCCCTGAAGGGGCAAAAGCGTCTGTTTGTAACGCTTGTCATCAAACGCTTTTGCCCTTGCAGGGCGCACTTTATCGCCTCGTTCTACCCAGGGCACTGCCCTGGGCTATGCGCTTGTTGGGCCTTCAGCCCGTGCCTTGAACCCTTGTCAACTATCTGCAACTATTTGCGACACTTGAATAAATAAGGTTTTATAGAACACCCCTTTAACCTATTATAAACTCAGGAATGGGGCTGATTTATTTCGCGTAGCTCACCGAACGGGTTTCACGAATCACGGTGATCTTCACCTGTCCGGGATAAGTCATCTCGTCCTGAATGCGGCGGGCAATGTCGGCACTGAGCGTTTCGATCTGCTTGTCGTCAATCTTGTCGGCCCCGACAATGACACGCAACTCACGGCCGGCCTGAATGGCGTAGGTCTTGGTCACGCCCTCATAGCTCGAAGCGATTTGTTCAAGGTCGTTGAGTCGCTTGATGTATGCCTCGACAATTTCACGGCGGGCACCGGGACGGGCACCGCTAATGGCATCGCACACCTGCACAATGGGAGCCAACAGGGAGGTCATCTCCATTTCATCGTGGTGTGCACCAATGGCATTGCAGATTTCAGGCTTCTCCTTGTACTTTTCAGCCAGCTTGGCACCGTAGAGTGCGTGCGGCAGTTCGCTTTCCTCGTCAGGCACCTTGCCAATGTCATGCAACAGACCGGCGCGCTTGGCCTTCTTCGGATTCAAGCCCAGTTCGGCAGCCATGACCGAGCACAGATTGGCCGTCTCGCGGGCATGCTGCAGGAGGTTCTGGCCGTACGAAGAGCGGTACTTCATCTTGCCGACTATGCGCACCAATTCAGGATGCAGGCCGTGAATGCCCAAGTCGATGGCGGTGCGCTTGCCGGTTTCGATGACCTCTTCTTCAACCTGCTTCTTCACCTTGGCCACCACCTCTTCGATGCGGGCAGGATGAATGCGCCCGTCGGCAATGAGCTGGTGGAGTGCCAGACGGCATATTTCGCGGCGAACAGGGTCGAAGGCACTGATTACAATGGCTTCGGGTGTGTCGTCGACCACGATTTCCACACCCGTAGCAGCTTCGAGTGCCCGGATGTTGCGGCCTTCACGCCCGATGATGCGGCCCTTTACCTCATCGTTCTCAATGTGGAACACCGTCACGCTGTTTTCGATGGCGGTCTCGGTGGCCACACGCTGTATGGTCTGTATGACAATGCGCTTGGCTTCCTTGTTGGCCGTGAGCTTGGCATCGTCCATGATGTCGTTGATGTAGCTCTGGGCATTGCTGCGGGCCTCGTCCTTGAGCGAGTCGATGAGCCGCTTCTTGGCCTCTTCGGCCGACAGTCCGCTCAGCTCCTCCAGCTTTTCGCGTTCCTTGAGCTGCAACTTTTCCAGTTCCTCCTCCTTACGGGCAAGGTTCTGCTGCTGGTTGTTCAGACGGTTCTGCGTGTTGTCAAGCTCCTGTTTGCGGCGGCCGAGCTCTTCCTGACGCTGGTTCAGGCCGATTTCGCGCTGTTTCAGTTTATTTTCAACCTGGAGGATGCGCTGGTTGCGCTGCTGCACCTCCTTTTCGAGTTCAGCCTTTTTGTTCAGGAACTTCTCCTTCACTTCGAGGAGCTTTTTCTCTTTGATGACCTCAGCCTCTTTGTTGGCGTTGTCAATCATGCGCAGGTATTTCTTCTTCAGCACATAGCGGAAGAAGGCATACCCACCACTTGCTCCGACGAGCAAGCTGACGACTATCAGTATTGTTTCGAGCATTGTTTTTTGGTATGGATTTAATTGAAATCAAGTGAATTGTCATTGTCATTCACCCGACCAGACAAGTTTCCCCGAAGTTGCTCCGCCTACATGGTGGCTGACAGCCATAGTGCGGAAACGGATGAAGGGGACCAGAGATATGCCGAACGTCAACGGTCATGCGGCTTTTCGCGCAGCAGTTCGTCAAGCTCGGCAGTCAGACGCTCCACGGTGTCGGCATAGAGCGTGTCGTCCTTTTGAGCCTGCAATTGCAGTACCTGCACGGCAAAGTCGAGCAAAGCGACCGATGTGTAACGCTCATAACCCAGATTGGGGTACGACTGTTCATAGCGACCCAGCTTTTCGTTGATCATGCGCGAAGCCTTGCGGTATATCTCCTCCTGCTCGCGCTTCACGGTGATGGGATAGATCTGCTTGCCCACCATCAGCTGAATGACCAGTTTGTCGTTGCCAGATTCCATGCTTTTGCTTTACTTGTTTGTCATGCAGTTCGGTTCGAATCACGCGCTCCGTCCACCTCAAAGGCAAGCGGCTATCCGCACGAGGCAGCCCGGCACGCTTACACGTCAAGCAGGGCGATGCACTTGTCTACCTCACGAATCAGTTTGGCGATGCGTGCCCTCGATTCCTTGACATCATCGCCGCTCACCTCAATCATGCGGGCTGTCTTGAGCAGTGCATAATTCCGTTTCTGCTGTTCTATCTCCTTGTGAGCCTCATCTAACTGTCCCCGGCATACTTCCAGCTCGCCTTGCAAGCGCGCATTTTCGCGCAACAAATCGGCATGCGCCGACATCAGCTGGCGCACGCGTGCTTCAAAGTTGCGCAAAGCGGTTTCCTGTTCACGGGTCATATCGGGGAGAAAGGTAATGAACAAATCCACCAAGCTCAAGGCCCGGCGCGAAGTGTCCCGTCATTGCGGCGTGGTGCGGGATCGGCCGTTCCATCCTGCCACGTCATTTCATGAGAATCTACCAGCCTTTGAGGATCACGGTTCAGGGCTGCTCTATAAACCTCATTTATAGAACACCCCTTTAATCTTCCTTGTCGTCGGGTTTGGGCTCCTTCTTGGCCAGCATGACCACATTATATACATAAGCGGTCATCCATTCGGCCGAATAGCCCAGTTGTTGCTGGTATTGACGCACGGCAAGGCAGGATTTGCGCACACCGTCGTCTTTCCAGTCATTTTTGGTAAGCACCTGGTTCACCGACTTGGCAGTCAGTTCGCGCAGGGCGTTCTTGAAGAATCCGGGCAGCCGGAACTTCCATTTCATCAGATTGCCCATCAACATCATCAGCTCCTGCGAGAAACCCTGGAACATGAAGAGATAGTTGCGCACCTCGTTCACATTGCGGCAACGCTTCTTGATGCTCAGGTCTATTTCCTTGAAGAAATTATCCTCAAGCCCATAGATTTCCATCAGCATCTTCCGGCATTTGTTTTTCTCGCCCAAGCCCAGTTTGTTGTTTACCGTCGCCACGTGCAGCGTTTGCTTGAACACACGCAGGTCAGGCAGGGCGGCCAGGTTACTGATGCCCAGATTGGCAGCCATGACAGCCTGGTAGTATACGCGAATCAGCATCATGAAATCCTCCATGCCGCCTACGCGCCAACCGGCCTCATTGGCCTGTTTTTTATGCTTGAATAAATTAGAGAACAATCCCATGTTTTAAAAATTTGCAAGCAAAGATACCACTTGGCCACATACAAGCCAAAAAAAAGTCTTGTTTTTTACGTAAATTGCCCTTACCATGCATCAGACAGGGTGCGACTCGGCCAGGCCAAAGCTCATCCTGCGGAGTTTTCTGGGGCTTGACTCCCACCCTGCATTACCTGTCATATAACGAACAGCTCAAAGCGATCATTCATCGATTTATACGAAACAAAACGCGGCAATGTACTTCTCGGCCGAAGGAGTAGTACTTCAATGCCAGTAGAAGTAGTACTGAAACTCCAGTATCAGTAGTACTGAAACTGCAGTTTCAGATATCTTCTACTGAAAAGGAAACTGGCTGCTGTTCCGATGGGACTTCTTTTCGCGTTGCACATACTTGCATTATCCACCAAATAACAAGGAAGGGCGGACTGATGTTTCATCCAATAGTTTCCGGTGCTAACGGCTGAGAGGGCGGGCAAAGGGCAGCCCGTTGTCATACATTGAAAACAAGCGGGCTAACGCCCACCCCCATGCTAAGTGGCGGGCTGGAAGCCCTCCCTCCCAGCTTGAGCGCTTCAAACCGACGGTTATCAAGCCAAATTGAAGCGACGGTGCACTGGGAGGGCGTGGCTTCCAGCCCGCCCGAGGCGACAATGCACAGGGAGGCCAAGCAAACACACGTCACTTTCCCCTAAAGAAAAACGACTTCTTTATTCTGCCAGTGTAGAAGCTCGCGGATTTTATCTACATTTGCCCCTGCAAGCCCGCTGCTGCCACATCCCGGCCGCAGCTTTTCTTCAAAAACCATTTGCACCATGCTCATTCTTCCCCCCTGCAAGATCAACATCGGACTCAACGTAGTGGCCCGCCGTGCCGATGGCTACCACGACCTTGAAACTATCTTCTACCCTATCCCGCTGCGCGACAATCTGGAGTTTCGCGAACTGCCTGCCCACAGCGAAGAGCCTTACCGCCTCAGCTTGGGCGGCGCACCGATTGCCGGCGATGCAGCCGACAATCTCGTGGTGAAGGTCTACCTCTCGATGAAAAAAGAATTTGACCTGCCTCCGCTCGACATTTTCCTGTACAAGCACATTCCTATGGGTGCCGGACTGGGGGGCGGCAGCAGCGACGCCGCAGCCATGATGACTGCCCTGAACGATGCATACGGGCTGGAACTCACCACCCGTGAAATGGAACGGCGCATGGCTGCCTTCGGTGCCGACTGTGCCTTCTTTGTGCAAGGCCGTCCCGCTTATGCCACCGGCATCGGTGATGTGCTCCACCCCACCCCGCTGTCGCTGAAAGGCAAGTATATACTCTTGGTCAAGCCCGATGTGTTCGTGTCTACCCGCGAGGCATACGCCCATGTGGCGCCCAAGCCCGCCGATACGCCGCTGACCGAAGCTGTGCTGGCTCCCATCGAAACCTGGCGCGACACGGTGGTGAACGACTTTGAAGCCTCGGTATTCCCGGCTCATCCCGAGCTGGCAGCTATCAAGCAGACGCTCTATGATATGGGTGCACTTTACGCCGCCATGAGTGGCAGCGGCAGCACGGTGTATGGACTCTTCGACCGGCCTACGCCTGAAGCCGCCGCCGTGTTCAGCCATGCCTTCGTGTTCAACCAAAAACTGCTGCTATGATTTACTGCTTTTCGGGCACAGGCAATTCGCTTCAAGCGGCCCATACGCTGGCCAGCCTGCTCCGCGAGCGTATTATCCGCATTACCGATGAGACACAGCCCTGCCCTGCGTGGCAAGACACCGACGAAGCGCTCGGCCTGGTGTTTCCCGTCTATGGCTGGGGTATGCCCCGGGTGGTGGAGCACTTCATCGCCGGGCTTCCACAAGCTGGGGGCGACGGGGCGCGCTATGTGTATGCCGTATTGACCTGCGGCGATGACATAGGCCGCACTGACCGCCTGCTGCGCAAGGCATTGTGGCAGCGCGGCTGGAGACTGCAAGCCGTGTTCTCCCTGCAGATGCGCAACACCTACGTATGCCTGCCGGGCTTCGACATCGATGCGCCCCCGACGGTGGAGCACAAGAACAGCCAAGCCCGGCTGCGCCTGCAACACATTGCCCGCTGTGTGGAGGCACGGGGCAGCTCAACGCCCGGCGATGTGGTGCCCGGAGCCTTTCCTTGGACCAAGAGTTACCTGTTGCGCCCGCTGTTCAACCGCTGGCTCACCTCCGACCGCCATTTTCATTGTCACGCAGCGCGTTGCACCGGCTGCGGCCTTTGCAAGCGCACCTGTCCGCTACACAACATTACCCTTGACTCCCAGACGCACACGCCCCGCTGGCAGGGCCGTTGCACCCACTGTCTGGGCTGTTACCACTGCTGCCCGCACCACGCCATCGACTACGGTTTTTTCAGCCGCCACAAAGGGCAAGTCAAGATTATTGGCTAACTTCGCCCCGTTTTTCACCACGGGCTGGACGGCGAGGCACACCCGGGCCACACCCTCCGCCCCATTATGTACTCCTTATTATATATATAAAGCAACATGAACAACGAATGGTTTGAATGCAAGGTCAAATATGAAAAGACCATGGAGAACGGTCTGCAGAAGAAGGTCAACGAGCCTTACTTGGTGGATGCGCTGAACTTTACCGAAGCCGAACGCCGCATCATCGAAGAGATTACCCCCTTCATGACAGGTGCCTTCGAGGTGAGCGACATCAAGCGTGCCCGCTATGCCGAGATATTCGAAGCGCCGGGCGATGACAGCCGCGACCGCTTCTTCCGCGCCAAACTGGTGTTCATCACGCTCGACGAAAAGAGCGGCAAGGAACGCAAGACCTCTCAGAACATCCTGATTCAGGCTTCCGACCTGCGCGATGCCGTGAAGCGGTTGGACGAAGGCATGAAGGGTTCGATGATGGACTACACCATCGCCTCCATAGCCGAAACTGCCATCATGGACATCTACCACTATGTACAGGCCACTCGCGAAGACGCGGGGTTTGAGGGATAAGGTTATTGCCAAGGTTATGAGGTTATGAGGTTATGGGGTTATGGGGTTATGGGGTTATGAGGTTATAAATTTACCATTTGAGTGGATGGTATTCAGGCGTTACAGTAGTAACTTTATAACC
>JBJEAF010000171.1:0-2511 GCA_051868755.1 Alloprevotella sp. | reverse complement strand
CAGGGCGACCTTCATCGCTTCGTTCTACCCAGGGCGATGCCCTGGGCTATGCGCTTGCTGCCCCTTCGGAGCGTGCCTTGAACCCTTCTTGAACCCTTGTTGACTCATTGCAAGAGCTTGCTAAACTTGAATGAATGATGAAGTTTGTTTTAGGTTTTAGCGAATAACAACCTAAAAAGCGACTTAATCACTAACACTTAATTCCTCGCCCACATGACCGAACAGCATCCCCTTCAACCCTTTCTGCCAAAGCAGGCGCGTGTTCTCATGCTGGGCAGTTTTCCGCCGCAGCGCAAGCGGTGGAGCATGGATTTCTTCTATCCCAATTTCCAGAACGACATGTGGCGCATATTCGGCGTGGTGTTCAAGAACGACCGCGACTATTTTGTAGATGCGCCTCACCGCACCTTCCGTTTGCCCTTGATTGTAGATTTGTTGCAAACGGTGGGTGTAGCCCTGTATGACACAGCCACAGAGGTGCGCCGCCTGCAGGACAATGCTTCCGACAAATATCTGGAAGTAGTCACTCCCACCGACCTGGATGCCCTGCTCATGGAGTTGCCAGCCTGCCGTGCCGTGGTGACTACGGGGCAGAAAGCCACAGAAACCCTATTGGCACATTTTCAGGCGCCCCTTCCCCCGATAGGCGACTATACGCCCGTCAGCTTTGGCACGCGCAGCCTGCGCCTGTACCGTATGCCCAGCAGCAGCCGGGCCTATCCGTTGTCGCTCGAAAAGAAAGCTGCGTTCTATCGGCGTATGTTTCAGGATGTGCTGGATGCCGATTGGATGGGGCAGTGAGGGAGGAGTGTGCAACATTATGGACTTATAATGAGAGAACCAGTTGACCGAATGTAAGCAGGGGTGCTTACATGTCGGACAAAGTGTTTTGAAAATAAATTCCTCTGTTGACATAGTGTTATATTTATTCTTCTTATATTTGCAGCGCGTAAGCAAATAAACTATATGTCAAACGATTTGACGGAGCGCACAGCCATTGGGAAGAAGCGCTATGGAGCGTGTGAGAAATCATGCGCCATCCTGTCAGGCAGCTTGGGCCGAGCGGCGTACGCCTCGCAAGCAAAAACACAAAAACTATGAAGAAGTTCAAGAAAAAGTGGCTCATTTTCATGTCGCTCACTACCCTGCTGTGTGTGGCAGGCGCATTTCTCCCCGATGACCCGCAGCTTTGGGAACCCGACGCAGCCATTGACACGGCCGATGTGGCATGGATGATAACCGCCACCATCTTCGTGTTGATGATGACGCCGGGTTTGTCGTTCTTCTACGGCGGTATGGTAGGCAAGAAGAACGTCATCTCCACCATCCTGCAGAGCTTCATGGCCATGGGTGTCATCAGTGTGGTGTGGGTAGTGGTAGGCTTCAGCCTGTCGTTCGGCGATGACTGGGGCGGCGTGATCGGCAATCCCGCTACCTTCTTCCTGTTTAATGGTGTCGGGGCCAAGACCGACGAACTGCTGGCCCCCACCATACCGTTGGCACTTTATGCCCTGTTCCAGATGAAATTTGCCATCATCACCCCCTCGCTCATCACCGGCTCGTTTGCCGAGCGCGTCAAGTTCTCGGCCTACTTAGTGTTTATGGTGCTGTTCTGCATCTTCATCTATTGTCCGTTGGCCCATTGCACTTGGCATCCCGACGGCCTGTTCCGGCAGTGGGGCGTGGTAGACTTTGCCGGCGGAATTGTGGTACATGCCTCTTCGGGTATAGCCGCTTTGGCCGGTGCTATCTTCTTGGGTCGCCGTGTACGCCCGGACCAGAGCGATGCCCCGGCCAACATACCCTACGTGGTGCTGGGAGCAGCCATGTTGTGGTTAGGCTGGTTCGGTTTCAATGCCGGCTCTTCGCTTCATGCCGATGCCGTGGCAGTCAAGGCCTTCCTCAACACCAATACGGCCTGTGCCGCCGCGATGCTCACCTGGCTCTTCTTCGACACCCTGATGGGCCGCAAGGCATCAGCCATGGGAGCCGCAGTGGGAGCTGTGGTCGGTTTGGTGGCCATTACCCCTTCGGCCGGTTATGTCAGTGTGGGCCAGAGCCTCTTCATTGCCTTCGTGACCGCGCTGATATGCAACTGCGCCTGCCATTGGAGCGACCGTTCGCGTCGGCTCGATGATGCCCTCGACGTGTTCCCCACGCATGGCACGGGCGGTATTGTGGGCACAGTGTTGACAGGTATTTTCCTGCCCGAAGGTTTGCTGGCAGGCAGTGCCGAGGGCTTGGTCGTGTTCCTCTACCACCTGTTGGCCATTGCCTTAGTGGTTGTCTACACCTTTGCCATGAGCATGGCCCTCTACTGGTTGGTGAACAAGATGATTCCCATGCGTGTGAGCCGCGAGAGCGAGCGCGTCGGTTTGGATGTCAGCCAGCATGGCGAGTCGTATAACTTTGCCGATGTGGAGGATGTCGATGACCATGGAGAGATGAGCTATTAAAGATTCCTCCCTATATACGCATATTTATCACCTGAAAAATCGTTCAACCCTTCAG